>DATAUY010000149.1:0-11467 GCA_036268025.1 Candidatus Sulfotelmatobacter sp.
CCTTCTTTGATCTCGGTATATTCGCCGAGCAGCACCACGCCGACCTGGTCTTCTTCCAGGTTCATGGCGATTCCGGCTACGCCGTGCGGGAACGACAACAGTTCGCCCGCCATGACCTTGTCGAGTCCATACACGCGCGCGATGCCGTCGCCCAGCGTGATGACGGTGCCCGTTTCGTCCACGGAGATCGAAGACTCATAGTTCTCGATCTGCTCGCGGATCAGTTTCGAAATTTCGTCTGCTTTGATTTGTGCCATAGGAAAGCTCTTGGCCCTTTAGCTCTTGGCTTTGAGGAAAGCTCTTGGCCCTTTAGCTCTTGGCTTTGAGCTCTTAGCAACCGTCGTCTCAGAACACGGTTAGGCTAAAAGCCAAAAGCTAAGAGCTAATAGCTTCTTTGATTTTCTCCAACTGCCCTTTCACCGAACCGTCGTAAATCGTGCTGCCCACACGGACTACGGCGCCGCCCAGCAGCGATGCATCGAGTCCGTAACTCGCGCGGACCTTCTTGCCCGTAGTCTTCGCGATCTGAGCTTCGAGCGACTTCTTTTCGGCATCACCAAGTTCACGCGCACTGGAAATCTGCGCTTCGGCGAATCCCAACCGTGCGTCGAGTTCTTTCTCCAATTGCTCCACGATGCGCGGCAAAAACGTCAACCGGCGGTGATCCATCAATACCGCAACCAGATTGCGCACGGGCTTGTCGATGCCTTCACGTTGCACAATCGCATCCAGCAACTTGCGCTTCTGGTCTCCCGGAACCGCAGGATTCCCCCATACTCGCCGCAGCTCAATGCTTTGCGAAAAGAGTGTCGCAATACGCCACAAGCCGCCAACAGAACGCGCAGCGTCGAGGCACTCGTCGAGAACGACATCGGCGAAAGCGCGAGCATAGATGCTGGCGACGGATGCCACGGCTTAATTCCGGTCCTTTCCCATGTTCTCGGAGCCCAGATTTTCGGGGCCCCGGTTCTCGGACACGGCACCCAGCTGGCCTGCAAACGTACGCACCAGCGCCTGATCAGTGGCGGCATCAACCTTGATCTGCTTCTGTGCGAGCCCCACGGCAAGGTCCGCCGCGTGGGCCGCTAGTTGCCGCCGCGCATTCTTTGCCGCCGCCGAGATTTCCTGTTCTGCCGCCGCGACAATCTTGCGCGCATCTTCCTCGGCTGCGGCCTTGATGCGTACTTCTTCGGCCGCGCCTTCTTTTTCGGCAGCATCACGGATCTTGCCTATTTCGACATCAAGCTGCTGCAGGCGCGATTCGATCTGACCCAGCTTGCGGCGGGCCTCCTCGCTCGCCTTCTGCGCCTCCTGCATGGCTTTCTGGATTGCCGCCGTTCGGTCGCGGAACAATCCAGGAAGATACTTCCGTCCGGCCCAGATAATGACTGCCGCAATCACCGCAAAATTGAGGATGAAGCTCAGCCAGTAGGCACGCTGTAGATTCCCGCCTGTCAGATATTTCGCAATCAGTCGCAGGGACGCCGACTGTTTGAATTCGTCCATCTCATCTTTTTCTTCCCCGGCGGCTTCACGGCTTTCGTGGACAAGTTGCCGTCCCGGCCCTGGCGAAGGATGCTCCGGCTTGACTCCAGTCTGCTTCTGTTCAGGAGACGCGCCCGCCTGATCCTGCGCATAGCCTGAAATTAATCCGGCGCAACATAACATCAACGCCGAGAAAAGCAGCGTGCGTGCGATCTTTGTGGCCGATCTTGTCATCGTCATCGACCTGCACCCGCGGGCTGAAGCACACGCCGCACGATTTCCTGGGCCAACGTTATCGCTTCTGCCTGCAACCCTTGCTCGGCAACGGCTTGATCGTTCTCGATGTCGGCCTTCGCCGCCTGAACTTGGACCTGAGCTCTCTTACGCGCCTCGCTCACGGCATTAGCGCGGGCCTGCACAACCGCCTGCCGCCGGGCCTCCTGGGCCCGGAAAACCGAAGCCCGGGCGGCTCGCATCTTCTGTTCGTATTCGGCTGTGCGCGCCTCGGCCGCTGCGATATCGGCCTTCGATTTCTCAACCGCACCTTCGGTCTTGCTGCGCCGCTCGGCCAACACCCGTCGTAAGGGTTTGTGAACAATCGCTGTATACAGTACATAGAGCAGCGCCAGCAGAACCACAGTCGGAACCGATCCGAGCAGTAATTCGCCTAGTTGTTTCAGCGTTTGATCCATGTGTGCTGATGGAAACCGGAAAATGAGGGCTAAAAGACTGTAAAGTCTATCGTCTGAATGAATTAAATGTCAACGCAAACCACTGCCAGCCGGATGGGCCGATTCGCGGATCAACCCCAAAAAAGCTCCGCTGCCGATGTCGCGAAATCCGTAAAAACACAGGATTTAGTGATACCACTCTCCAGCACCTCGCAGGTTCCTGCATATAAGCCTTGACTTCACCGTAAAGAGGACTAGCATAGATATATCACCTCCGATCCAATTCAGGATCGAATGGGCCGCTAGCCAAGGAATGTCACCGCTTCTTGGTTGTCGGCCCATTTAAATTTCCCTTGCAAATTTTGAACTAAAGTCCGCCGATTATCGACAATCGGATCAAACGCCGCAAAATCCGGACATTCCTTTTGCCATGGGAATGATTCTTGAGGGAAATCAGCGGATTGAATGGCTCTTGTCACTTCCCCCCCGATTCGTTCAGCGGTGTTTATCTTTGTACTGCTGCGCATAATATCCAGTTCGTGTGTGTGCCGTCAGGCCGGCCTTTGCTATTTTGACTTCGAGGCTGTGATATTCATCCGGATGATCAGCCGGAGAAGAATCGAACGAAAGCGTATAAAACGCTTTGGCATCAACCAGGCAACTGGCAATCAGATTGGCGATATTGTTGTTTGAGTTGAGCACCTTGCCGCCGCTCTGCACGGCCAACACCTGGAGTGCCAGGTTGGCGGCGTTCACCTTATTTGGGTAGGGGACGCCTTTTAAAAAGTCTTCGTAATAAAACGTGCGTGGCGTTCCGGCATCGCCCATTCCTGACGGATCTATGCTGTAAAGGGTCATCCGTGCTTCCCGTAAGATTCGGGACATCGTGACCACTTCGTTAAATGTCGTTTCCTGGTCCTTCGGAGTCATAATTACGCCCGGGCCACTTAGCAGAGGCCATCCCGGACTCAGCCAGATCAATAATTTTCTGCCGGGTTGCCGTGCTTCGTACGCTGTGATTTGTTGCAGTGCGCGGATCGACATTTGGAAGCGATCGACGGCGCCATAAAAGCCTTGCGATCTGCCGTTGACGCGCAGACCGGTCTGGTTCTTCTCCAAACCATCAGCCATCGCATTACCGTCGTGGCCGGGCTGGGGCTGAATCATGGTCGAAATATCGGTAAAAATCACGAGTGATGTTGGCAGCGCCAACTTTCCATCGTCGCGTCGCAAAAAACGTTCCAACTCCTGACGTCCTTGCGTGACTTCCCGGACTCCCGAGTTGACCGCATCGACCAGAAAAATAACTTGCACGGGCGGCTCGGTAGGTTTCCCCGTATCTTCAGTTCCTAAGAACGAAGTGATGGCGCGCGGCTGCTTATCGTCGAGAAGGGTGAAGTCTTGCTGCCGCAAACCGGAAACGGGTGTCCCGGACTTGTCGGTCACGATTACATCAATATGAATGCTCTGTCCGCCCGTCGGGGCTAGAGGTGCGGGAGGCGCATCCGTAACCTGATTGAAAGGCACTGACTGTTGGGCGCTCCCTGGTAAACAGAAACACAGAATCGCAAGCACAAGGCGGAAAAAGGGGCGCATGGTCACCTCGAAGCAGTCAAATGGCGGAAGAGAATCAACCGCGATCCCAGTTGCAGACCCTTACAACTGTACAACTGGGCAAGAAATCTGGAATCGCCGGGAAATCTATCGGAAACAACTCAGGCGAGAAGGTATTTCTTCACTCTCCGCAACACCGATTCCGGACCTTCAACCTCTAATTCCACCGTACCATCCTGATACTTTCGGGAATAGACCCTTGCTTTTGCTGCGAGCAAGGCGAGAGTTTTCCCTTCTTTCTGCGGGATGCGCAGCTTCACCCGGCTGATCTGGTCTTCGGCAATCATTTTGTCGATTCGCTCCAGCAGCCTACTTAACCCAGTATGCTCGACCGCGGAAACATAGACGGTCGAAGAAGTCTCATGCGAAGCATCGGCCAGCAGCGACTGAGCCACTTCCTGATCCAGCAGATCGACTTTGTTCATCACCCGCAGACGTGGCTTTTTCTCGGCTTCGAGCTCCTTCAGTACGATCTCTACTTGCGCATCCTGCTCGGCGGAGAGCCGGCTGCTTGCGTCCGACACTTGCAGGATCAGCGATGCCCGCTGCACTTCTTCCAGCGTCGCGCGGAAAGCAGAGACGAGGGTATGGGGCAAGCTGCGAATGAAGCCGACCGTGTCTGATAGAAGCACTTTTCGTTTCGAGGGAAGATTGACCGCACGGATGGTTGGATCGAGCGTTGCGAACATTCTTGACGACGACAGGACTCCAGCCCGCGTAAGCGCGTTGAACAGCGTAGATTTGCCGGCATTCGTGTAACCAACCAGCGCCACGGTCGCGACCGGAGCGGACTCACGCCTTTGCCGCTGCTGGGCACGGATCCGCCGCACACTCTCAATCTGCTGCTCTACGTGCCGCACGCGCCGCGCAATTTTGCGGCGATCGGTCTCCAGTTTGGTTTCGCCGGGACCGCGCGTACCGATGCCGCCGCCGAGTTGCGACATTTCAATCCCATGCCCAGCCAGTCTCGGCATCATGTACTGCAATTGCGCCAGCTCCACCTGCAACTGGCCTTCGCGGGTCCGCGCATGACGCGCAAAAATATCGAGGATCAGCTGGGTGCGATCGATGACTTTCCGTTGAACGATCTTCTCGATATTGCGCTGCTGCGACGGGCTGAGATCGTGATCGAAGAGGACAACATCGGCATTGACTGACGCGGCCGCTCCGGCGATCTCTTCCAGTTTGCCCGCCCCAATCAACGTCGCGGGATCAGGCCGGTCGCGCCGTTGCAGAATCTCGCCGACGACCTTCGCTCCGGCGCTCTCGGCAAGAGTCCGCAATTCCGACAGTGATTCTTCGGCGTCGAACTCTGGAATAGTGGGCTTGCCGTTGGCTTTTGAAATTTCGGCGGCCCCATCCTTCCGTGTTTTTTGCGGAAGGGTGGGAAAGTCCTGTTCCACGGCAGCCGCATCGCGCGCCGCCGCGGCTTGCGCTGTGACACTGCCCTTGCCGCGCCCGCGGGTCCGCACATCGAGGCCAACCAGGAACGCACGTTCGCGTTCCGCTTCATGCGAAACCGCGACGGTGCCGACCGGCACACGACGGCCCTTGCGTGCCGCGTCACCGGAACTCTTGCGCTGAGAACTTCGCAATCCGGAAAGCTATCCTTCGGTGCCCGAAGCCGCCACCGGTGCAGGAACCGCTGTGCTGGCTACTGCTTTCTCCGGATGCGGCGCGTGCGCATGAGGTGCCGCCATCCGTCCCATAACCACGGTTGAGATGGCATGCTTGAAGATGAGTTGCTCCTGACCGTTCGCCTCCAGCACGACGGAGTACTTGTCAAAAGAGCGGATGCGGCCCGTCAGCTTCACTCCGCTGAGCAGATAAATCGTAATACTTGCTCTCTCCTTGCGGGCCGTGTTGAGGAAGGAATCCTGAATGTTCTGTGCCGGCTTATTCGCGTCCATAGCCGATCTCCTCGCCTTTCAAACTGCGAATGATCCAACAACCTGCCCGCGCTCTCAGTCCGCGAGCCGGCTCAAAGCAACAGCATGTTCCGGAACTTCCTTCAGTCCGGAGACAAGGGGGGACAAATCCCCGCCGCGGCGAATCGTACGCAACGCCACGGCGGCAGATGTGAGTACGATACGGCGATCGCCAACTCTTTTCAACGGAGAAGTTGTGGAAGAGTATTCAGATCGGGTGCCCCATTTCTCGCGCGATTTGTGCGCGAGAAGTGGGGATTTTGAGTGCTTCGAGGCTTCCCCGCGATTTCGCCGTTGACATCGCGCGGCCCAAAGTGGAAACTTTCCTCGACTGAGCGGGTCGCCGTACAGCGCCTCCAAACTCGCGAAATCATTCTTCACCGCATCTGCCTTTCGGTTCGAATGCCTTCCTTCCCCTGGCGTTCGGAGCCCTTAACCTGAACATCAATTTGGCGGAGGAAACCGATGCATCATCTTTCTGCTGTGACAGCCGCGCTGGTCCTGCCGACCATCACCGGCAAAGAAGCCTCTCTTTTCATTCTGCGCTGGTTCCACTTCCTTGCCGGAATCACCTGGATTGGCCTTCTGTATTTCTTCAATCTGGTGAATGTCCCATTCATGAAACAGGTGGACGCGCCGGCCAAACCGAAAATTCTGCAATACATGACTCTGCCCGCCCTGCACTGGTTCCGCTGGAGTGCTTTGGTGACTGTGCTTGTTGGGCTGGCGATGTGGGGACAAGGCTATGTTGGGCCCGACTCCGAACGCCAGGGTGGGGGCGCTGGCAAAACCTTCGGCCTCTTCTTTCTGCTGTGGCTCGTGGTCTTCTTGATCCTGTTTTTCCTGATCAAGAAAGTTACTCCTAACGGATACGTGCTAGGGGTAATCACAACCATCCTCGCGTACGCCGCTGGATGGATCTTCGTGCACTACACGCCCGTCGGAGGAGACGACAATCACGTCCTCTGCATCGGCATCGGCGGCGGGATGGGCATTGTCATGCTCTTCAACGTCTGGGGAATCATCTGGCCGAACAACAAGAAGATTATCCGCGGAACGCTGGCAGGCACGCCGCCCGCAAACGCAGCCGCGCTGTCCCGGCAGGCGTTTCTCGCGTCGCGCACGAATCTGTTTCTGTCAATCCCGCTGCTGTTCTATATGGCAGCGTCTTCGCACTTTGCGAGCACAGTGATCTTTGGGAAGTGAAGGGGGACGAAGTAACTATGCGACGCCGTTATTGATGAAAGATGTCCCAACAAGTTTGGCACTGAATTCTGCGTAATAAAAAAAGGGAGCCGAGTACTTCGGCTCCCTTACGATTTCTAGGTTGTGAGTCTAGAAGGTGAATCGGGCTTGCAGGCGTATGGCGCGCGACCGCTGCCAGATGTTTGGTTGCCCATATTGTGAGTTCAACACATACGGGGATCCAAGGTACACCTGATTTCCAGCAGCCGAGGGCGTCAGGCTGTATCCGGTTTCCGCCGCCTGGTAGAAGGGCGCGCCACCAAATACGATCTGTGGGAAGCCACCGGCCACGTTCGAGTTGCTGGGGAAGAACCCAGATGGGTTCCAGTATGAGGCGTAGGTTTCCTCATACGAAACGGGAGCTCGCTGGTTCAGCAGGTTGGTGAGTGTCGCCTGAACGTCAAAGACCTGGCGTTCATTGTTCTTGTTGACTTTGAAAGAATGATCGAAGTTGAAATCAGTCTGAGTAAACCAGGGTGTACGGCGATCGTAGGGAGTGCCGAACGATAGATCCCCGGTCGCCGGATCCTGAGTCACGTTAGACCACTTGCCGCGACCGAAAACGTAAGTGTCTTCGATCGGGCTGGTGTTGCCGATGCCGACTTCGCTGGCCGCAGTCATCGGGCTGCCCTGGTAGGCAACCTGGAAGATGCCGAAGGTCGTCGTCATCCCTTTCCAGGGCAGGCTATAGTAGACGTTGCCCTTGAAAGTGTTGGGACGGTCCGTCGGCAAAGGCCCGGAGTTGGACTTGCCGTCAGCCGTGAAATAGTAAAACGGCTCGTCGAAGGAACGGGTGGTGTCCGGTGAAGCGCGACCCGTCGTGCCTCCATCAGTCTGATCGGTAGTGGTCAGTCCGGTATAGTTGCCCCAGAGCCGGCTCCACGTATAGCTGAACATTCCAGCCCATCCCTTGCTCGTGCCTTTGGTGAGCCTCAGTTCAACGCCATCGTAGTCGCGAATGGCCAATGGGTTATTCGGGCATGTCGGGCAAGTTCCAAAGGGGTTGTTGGGATCCGCATTGAAGGCGAAGTTCTGAATGCCAAATGCAGAGCCGAGCGAGGTCAGGTAGTTCGCGTAGCCGTCAACCGTCTTGTTTACGCCTTGGCCAGGGTTCACGATGGTGTACATTTCGAAGTTGTCTGGATCAGCCAGCGAGGCATCTTCGATGGCGTGATCGAGGCGGCGGCGGTCATACCTGACTCCAAAGGCCCAATCCCGCGCGATCTGATAGTCAACGCCAGCGACAATCTCGTGCTGGCGATAGGGCTTGACTCCCGGTGCGACCGGCTCCCAGGGACGCAGATCGACGTTTTCAATCAACTGAGTCCCGGTTGCAGCGTCGGTAAGAGATGGCGGAACCACGCCACCAGTGAAGTTGGCTCCAGTTGTAGGCACACCATTCGGGCAAGCGCGACCGCCCACGAAAGTCGCAGTGATGTCGGAGACGTTGAAGCCACCGCTCGAATTCGGCCCAAGCGGGTAGAAGCATTCGTTGAATCCCTGCGCTCCCCACGAGGTCTGGGCCAGTAACAGCTTCATGACATCGTTGATGACTCCGTAGCTGCCATAGATCTTGAGCTTGCCGTTTGGCGAACCCCAAGCAGCTCCGAGACGCGGTTCAATCTTGTCGCTCCATGAGAAATTGATTGCTTGTGGCGCAGCGAGGCCAGCTGGAATAACTCCGGGAGGCACCGGCAGGTTCTCCTTCTCAACGCGAAGGCCCAGATTGAGCGTAAGGCCGTGGCCCACGGTCCAGGCATCCTGGACAAATAATGCATGGTTGTTGTCCACCGCCGGCTTTGTCAAGATGGTTGCAAAATCCGTGATCTCGGCGTAGCCATATTGTCCAGCGCACGTTCCCCATGGATTGCCCGCGAGGGTCGCGCAATTCGCACCGCCAGTAACGGTACTCGGAGAGTGGCTCTGAGTCGGTCCGAGGAAGAGTTCCACATTGGGCACATTGCCGTTTTGATCAATCACGTTGCTCATGCGATTGAACTGGTAGCCCACCTTGATGTTGTGGACGCCAAGCCAGCCGCTCTTGAAGAACGCAAAGTCTTCATTGAACTGGTAGTGCTTGCTGGCGTTAAACAATGTGTAAGTGCCATCGTAGGGCGTAGTGAAGGAGCCTGCGCCCTGCTGCAAATTAGTCGGCAATATATTGCCAAGGTTATCGGTCACTCCAAGGCCGCTGTTTCCCCAGTTCACGTCCACACCCGAAGTAGGCCAGCCGAAGTCATGATAGTTCTGGAAGAAATATCCTAAGCGCGTGGTGGAGACAATCTTCGGAGTGAGCGTAATGTCGGCGCCGACATTGTAGGTCGAGTTCGGGGCCGTAAATCCCAGGCCGTGAGAATAGCCCTGCACCGTGGATCCCAGGATCGAAGTGTTAATCAGGTAGGCCGATTGAGAATTAACTGGGTCCTGATTGGGCAAGTTTGCGCCACTCTCGCGACCGAGCTGATACAGCCAGGAGCCGAAAAGACGGATCTTTGACGTTAACGTAAAATCGAGGCGCGCCGAGCCAAAGTACTGCTGGACGTCCTGGTTAAATATCTGGTTCCCCAAGCCGGCGTTCGGACAAAGGGCAGTCGGTCCCGACAAGCCAAACTGGGAGGCGAGGTTTGTGCAGATTTGTGGGCCAAAATTGACGGTCCTGGCACGGTCAGTGTACATGGGGGCAAGCCCTGCAAAGAACCACAACCGATCTTTTATGATTGGGCCACCCACATTAAATCCGGGCTGCACAAAACGGAAATGGTCCTGCTTCGGCTGATACGTCTGCGCGTTGTTGTCAGCGATACCAGGAGCGGTATTAGCCAGATTGAAAGGGTCATACCGTAGAGAAGGAATCGGAGAACCGTCCATTCCGCTGGACTCATAGCTTCCGAAAATCGCCCCATGGAAAGCATTGCTTCCCTTCTTCATAACAACGTTGATCACGCCGCCCAAAGCGCCGCCATGCTCGGCTTCGATTCCGGAGGTCTTGACTTGCACTTCCTGAATGAACTCGAAGGGAACGCTGGCGCTGGAGAATCCCATCGAGATATTCTCCGTGTCCTGTCCCTCAACAAGATAGGAACTCTCGGAGTCTGCTGCGCCGCCAATGGAGTAGCCATTCGCGGAGCCGCTGGCCGTGCTTCCCGGAGGTGCACCACCGTTACCGCCGGGGCCGCCCGCCAATGGTTCGTTACGGGCCATAGGGGCGTACTGAATGACGGACTGGAAACTGTAGCCATGAGGCTGCTGCGCAAGCGCCTCGGCCGTGAGGTTGGTCTGACTCGTATTGGTCGTGACATCTATGACCGGCGCGGCGCCAGTGACTTCGACGACTTCGCCCTTGGTACCAACCTCCAGCGCAACATCAACTGTAGGAAGATGGCCGACTTCGAGCCTCAAGCCAGCACGTTGCTCGGTCTTGAAGCCGTTTGCCGTGACGCTGAGCGTGTACACTCCGGGCGGCAAATTGGCAAAGCGATAGTAACCGGTCGAGTCGGTATTGAGCGACTTATCGCCGGCAAGACTCGAGCTATGTACCACGACATGGGCATTGCCCACGGTTGCGCCACTGGCGTCTTTAACTGTTCCTTGCAACCCGGCGGTAGTTTCCTGGGCAAATACGAACGCCCCCGAAACCAGCAAGGCCAGGGTTGTGCACAACGCAAAGAACCTCACGGATCTGCTAAATCGCATCCTGCCTCCTTGGAGATACTCGATCACAAATCGGTCCTGCGGTCTGGCGGGTCGCCATGGAGCCGTGCGGTCCGATAAATTCTTGAAAACCTGAGAGCCGTACAGAATTCTTGAAAAGCTGGGAATCGAAATATTCAATCGCTCTTGCGCTTGCCCGTCTCGCGCGGCTTTTTTTGTACAGTCCAACTCACACGGGTATACAGGCAAGACATTAGAGCGAATGCAACTGTCAATCCAAAACATGGACTGTATCAAACAGTTTGTTTTCAATTGGTTAGTGTTGAGAAGTCGGGATCCTTGTACAGAAATTGGTATGAAATGAAGGCGAGAAATATGAGTCTTGGTAGGAAAACGCCATCGGGACATACCTCCGTACGTCCCCGCAAAGGCTGGGATTGAAAACAAGTAAGCCCAGTTTCCGGAGGTCCTTTCGATCTCTATCTACTAAAAGCTGGAACTTCAGGGGGACGGGCTGCTGGAGAAGTTCTGACGAGGTGGCGGTTATCTCTTACGTCTTTTCGGCGGATTGGGTGTTTCCCCAGGCGCTAGCACGCGCCGCACTATAGGCGAATTCATCTTGTACTTGCGCTCGCTGATATGGTCCGCATCATCTTTGACCCGCAGGACGAACACTGGCAGCGTTCCCTCTTTATCGAAAGTCTCTTTCGTGATCGTCACTGGCAATACTCCATGCAGGCCGTGCTCGCGATAGGCAGTTTCGTAGCGGTGTTTGCGGACATTCCATGTGAATACGCGCACCTGATCGAAGTCGAAAGGCTCGCCGTCATGAGGAGTGGTCAGAAGGCACAGATACTCGGGAACTTTCTTGTC
>DATAUY010000150.1:0-24957 GCA_036268025.1 Candidatus Sulfotelmatobacter sp.
GATCATGGATCGCGATTCGGCTGTGGTGGGCGTAATTCAGATTTCGCGCAAGGGGCTCGATCCGCGGTTCGCGCAGGACTTTAGCCGCGAAGATTTGCATGATCTGGAAGTAGCCGCGGGATTGTTGGCTACTGCTCCGGCCCTGCTGGCGAATTAAGACTACTTCACCACCCACAGTCCAAAGAGAACTTCCCTGTGAACTCTGCGCCCCTGTGGTGAACACTTTTCAGCCAGAGTTCTTTGGAAACGTTCGCAGGTCCGCGCCCGTCATCTCTTTGGGTTCGTCGATTCCCAACATTCCAAGCAGAGTCGGCGAAATGTCTCGCAGAGATCCTCCGGGTTTCAACGAGAACTGCTTCGCATTTTCCGCGATCACGATGAAAGGCACTGGATTCGTCGTGTGCGCCGTATGCGGGCCACCGGTAGCCGGATCCACCATCAATTCCGCGTTGCCATGATCGGCGGTGATCAACATTGCCCCTCCCTTGGCTCGAACAGCGGATTCGATTCGGGCCAGGCAGGCGTCAACAGTTTCCACTGCCTTGACCGTGGGTTCGAGTTTGCCAGAGTGGCCGACCATGTCGGCATTTGCAAAGTTCACGATGACTACGTCGAAGGTTCCCTCTTCGGCGGCCTTCACGACCGCGTCGGCAATTCCTGACGCGCTCATCTCGGGCTTCAGGTCATAGGTCGCGACTTTGGGAGATTGCACCAGAACGCGGTCCTCGCCGGGAAACGGCTTCTCCACTCCGCCATTGAAAAAATATGTAACGTGCGCGTACTTTTCGGTTTCGGCCACGCGCAGATTGCGCATGTTCAGCCCGCCCATCACGTTCGCAAGAATGTTGGCCATTGACTCGGGAGGAATCACGACAGGAAGATCGAAGTTCTTGTCGTACTGCGTCATGCAGACGTAGCGCAGATCTTTCGGCACGCGATCGCGCGGAATCGTAGCATCGAGATCGTCTGCTCCTTGCAGGTCTCGTCCGTCCTGGGCGTTGATTCCGCTGTTGCGCGTGAGAGCACGCGTGATCTGTCGAGCGCGGTCGGCGCGAAAGTTGAAGCAGATGCACGAGTCTTCATCGCGGATTGTGGCGAGCGGCTGGCCTTTGCTGTCGGTGCAAACGAACGGCACGACAAACTCGTCCGTGATGTCGTTGTTGTAGGAATCTTTCATGCCCTGTACGGGGTCTGTTTGCTTGCCGCCTTCCCCATCGGCGAAGACCATGGCGTTGTAGGCCTTGGCGATGCGCTCCCAGCGGCGGTCGCGGTCCATGGCGTAGTAGCGGCCGTTGACGGTAGCGATCTTGCCGCAGTTGTATTCGCCCATCTTCTGCTGGAGTTGTTCGAGATATCTCGCGCCGTTGGTAGGCAGTGTGTCGCGGCCATCCATAAAGGCGTGGACGAAAACTCGGGCGAGGCCATTCTGCTTCGCCATCTTCAGGAGCGCATAGAGATGCGCCTGCTGGGAGTGCACGCCGCCGTCGGATACCAGGCCAAACAGATGCAGCCGGCGATCGCCGGTGCGGGCGTGCTTCATCGCCTCGAGGAGCACCGGATGCTGAAAGAATTCGCCATTCCGGATCATCAGATCGATGCGCGTGATGTCCATGTGCACGATGCGGCCGGCGCCAATGTTGAGATGGCCAACCTCGCTATTGCCCATCTGCCCTTCGGGCAGTCCGACGAAAGGGCCACTGGTGTGAATTAAAGTGTTTGGGTATTCGCGCAACAAGCGGTCATAGGTAGGCTTACGGGCGAGCGCGATGGCGTTGGCGTTCGTGTCCGCGCGGTATCCCCAGCCATCGAGGATGATGAGTACGAGAGGTTTAGGACGAGGCAATTTCGCTCCTGTAGTTAACCGAACCAGATGAAACCGGACTTATCCCTTTGACATTCGCGCAAGGCACAACGCGCGCGTTCCTTACCAGATTATCTCGACGGGATAGCGCACGAATACGGCATCCGACGTCACCAGAGGCAGCTTCTCATGCACACTTTGGGCAATCAATAATCGGTCGAAGGGATCGCGATGGTGCATGGGCAAGGTTTCAAGTTTTAAAACATGATCCAGATTTACATGCAGGGTTCCAATTTTGTTTTGCGCCAGTTTCTTCACCAGATAAGGTCCTGTCGGCTGGGGTAGGAGGATTTTCCCGCTCTGCGCTTTAATCAGAATCTCCCAAATGCTCGCGACGCTAAGCCATAAGTCGCTTGGACCGACGAATATTTCCCCCGCGCGCCGGGAAAGTTTGACATTGCCAGAGATTGCCCAGAGGAATGCATGCGTATCGAGGAGAGCTCTCACCATTCGTAGAATAAATCCTCGAACTCTTTCGGTAGTGGATCGTTGAAGTCGTCCGGTACGGCAAACTCTCCCTTGGCACTGCCAAGGATCCGAGTCTTTGGTTCCTCAGACAGAGGAACAAGCTTGGCTACAGGCTTCCCCGCCTTGGCGATGACAACCTCTTCCCCCAGCGCGACTCGCGCTAACAGTTTGGAAAGATGGGTCTTAGCTTCATGGACATTGACTTCCATTCGAGTATTATAGCTAAGTCATGGACTAAGTCAATGCGTTCGGCGCTACGCTGCGCGATGCTCTATACTGCTAATCCGGACGGAGGGCGTTATGGCAATCACCGAGCTTCTGCTAACAGAATTTGACGCTGAGATGAAGACCACTCGAACCATACTGGAGCGGGTTCCTTTCGATAAAACGGGCTTTACGCCCCATACCAGGTCAATGCCGCTTGAAAAACTTGCGCCACATGTAGCCGAACTGCCCAACTTCGGCCTTACGATTCTCACCACGCCGGAGCTGGATTTCGGAACTGCACCGAGCCGTCCGAGGCCTCCGTTTGAGAAGGATGGACTGCTGAAGTCTTTCGACGAGGGCGCAACCAAGACCCGCGCAGCCTTACAGTCAATTTCCGACGGCGCGTGGACGCAGCCCTGGAAGTTAAGCTTTCAAGGCAAGACCATCTTCAATGGCAATAAATTCCTCGCCTACCGGCAGATGTTCCTGAACCATCTTGTGCATCATCGTGCGCAGCTTGGTGTGTATTTACGGCTTAACGATGCGCCGTTGCCTGCGACCTACGGGCCGTCCGCTGACGACAGGATGGGTTTCTAGCGCGAGTCAGAATCCTCTCGATTCAAGCTAGCCTTTGTAGTTCAGCGCCTTCAGGCCCAAGAAGCGCGAGGTGTTGCCCAACTCTTCCTCTATGCGCAGGAGTTGGTTGTACTTTGCGATGCGGTCGGTGCGCGAAGCGGAACCGGTTTTGATCTGCCCAGCCCCGGTGGCGACTGCCAGATCGGCAATGAACGTATCTTCGGTTTCACCTGAGCGATGCGAAATGATCGACGTGTATCCGTTGCGGCGCGCCAGGTCGATCGCGTCGAGGGTCTCGCTGACCGTGCCGATCTGGTTGACCTTGATCAGAATGGCGTTAGCTACTCCTTTGTCGATCCCTTCCTGAAGGAATTGCACATTCGTGACGAAAAGATCGTCGCCGACCAACTGAATTTTTCTTCCCAGCTCTTTGGTCAGATTTGCCCAACCATCCCAGTCGTTCTCGGCCAAGCCGTCTTCAATCGAAACGATGGGATAATCGTCGGCCCACTTCGCCCACCACTTCACCATTTCGTCGGAACTCTTGGACGACTTGTCGGACTTCTTGAAGACGTATTTTCCGTCCTGATAAAACTCACTGGCCGCAGGATCGAGCGCAATCGCAATGTCTTCCCCCGGTTTGTAGCCGGCTTTCGAAATGGCTTCCAACACCACTTCGATGGCCTCAACATTTGACTTCACCGAAGGTGCGAAGCCGCCTTCGTCGCCCACGGCGGTGTTGTATCCGCGCTTCTTCAGAACTCCCTTGAGCGTATGGAAAACTTCGACGCCCCAGCGCAAAGCCTCAGAAAACGATTCCGCGCCAACGGGCATGACCATGAATTCCTGGAAGTCGACGTTGTTGTCGGCATGCGCGCCGCCGTTGAGGATGTTCATCATCGGCGTCGGCAGCGTATTCGCTCCCGCACCTCCAAGATAGCGATAGAGCGGAATGTCGAGCGATCGGGCGGAGGCGCGCGCAGCAGCCATGGAAACGGCTAAAATTGCATTCGCGCCCAGACGGCCTTTGTTTTCCGTGCCGTCGAGTTCGATCATGCGGGCGTCCAGGGCCCGCTGGTCGAATCCATCCCAGTTGGCCAGCGCTTCGGCGATTTCTCCGTTCACGTTCTCGACGGCTTTGAGAACTCCCTTGCCGACGTAGCGGTGATTGTCTTCATCGCGCAACTCCACCGCCTCATGCTCGCCGGTAGACGCACCGCTCGGGACGATCGCTCGTCCCCTCGACCCGTCAGCCAGGAAAACTTCCGCTTCCACTGTAGGATTACCCCGTGAATCCAGAACTTCGCGTGCATGAATGCCTGCAATATTTGACATGAGTAAGTTTCGTTCCTTTGATTGAATGAGTTTGATTGAATGAGTTTGGTTGAATGAGTTCAGGCCGACACCTCTGGCGAACCCAACCGAAGCTGCTACAAGCCTGACCTCTGGGTGTCGGGAAACCTACGATTATAGCGGATGGTTCAGCGTAGTCTGGCGTGACTATGCTTTCCTTGGCCATTTCTCCGCTTTGGAATTGACCTTTCGGCCACACGGCCACCCTCTTGTCGCCGCTGGTTCCGATGTACTGTCTGTTGCTTGTCGCGGGCTGCAAGCTGTTCTAAAGTCAGGGAAGTTACAGATCGAGGAGGTACCGCATGAAGAAGTGGATGTTACTGCCCTGCACGCTGCTGGCGACAGTGCTCGCAGCCCAAACAAGCTCTCCAGTGCCCGCCGGCACCGCATTGATGGTTCGGCTCGACACCACGCTCGCGACATTCAGCAACAAACCAGGCGATCCGTTCCACGGAAGCATTTCGCAGCCAGTTGTCGTAAATGGCCAGACACTGATTCCGGCGGGAGCGACTGTCGAGGGCCGCGTCACGAAGGTGAATGAGCCCCGTCGCTTCGAGGGCAAACCCACAATCGGCATTCTGCCTGAAGCCGTGATTATGCCTACGGGTGAGCGCTACTTCCTCGACGCAACTCTCACGGATACAAACATTCACGGATCCGACGTAAGTTCCGAAGGCCAGTTCAAAGGCTCGGGCCATGACCGCCGCGACACCATTGAGCAGGGCGGCGGAACCGCAGCCGGAATGCTGGTAGGCGGATTGATTGGCGGACCCGCTGGAGTTCTGGTGGGGGGGCTTGTCGGTGGTGGTGGAACGACTGCCCACTGGCTATCCAAGCAACGCTCGGCGACTCTGCCCGCGGGAACGCAGTTGACCCTGGAATTGAATCGCCCGCTGACGATGACGACGATAGCACCCGCCGTTAGCGGCGGCAGCAAATAGAAATCCGTTGGACCAATCCTATGCCCGGAGAATACTCCGGGCTTTTCCTTTGATCGGGATCACTGTACACAGCCATAAATATGGCAGAATCCTCTTATGAGGACAACGGTCGACATCCCGGATCCCTGTATCGCGCTCTGAAGAGAAAAGCTGCGCATGAAGGCCGGACGGTGAAAGAGCTGGTCTTGCGCGGGGTTGAAGTCGAATTACGCGATCAGGTCAAGAAATCCCGACATCGGCGTCCTCCCATCATTGATTCAGACAGGCCGGGCAGCTTGAAATTGGACAATGCCAAAATTTTCGAGATTATTCCTTTTCCCTGATGTGAACGTCTGGATCGCGCTCACCTTCCGCGGGCACGTCCATTACTCTCCCGCAAGAGCTTGGTTGGATTCAGTTCCTGACGAGGCTGAACTCTATTCTGCCGCCTGACGCAAATTAGCTTCTTGCGTCTTTTGACCACATCGGCAGTCATGGGGAACCAAACTCAGTCTCAAGCGGCCGCATGGGAAACCTACGACTACTGGCTGCATGATGGGCGGACTAGCTACATCGAGGAACCTCCTTCGATCGAGCGCACATTTCGCGCAACCTCCGGATCGGGCGTCGCTGCGCCAAAGGATTGGGCCGACGCGTACGTATCCGCGTTTGCTCAGGTCTGCAGATTGCAACTAGTGACTCTTGTTCAACGCTCCACAAGAGAACAAGCGGTTCAATCCTGGTTCGTTCCTGACTCCCTGAATCACGCCCCGAACAGCAACTCTCCCTCGCTGACTAGTTGCAGGTCGATCCAGCCTTCCAGCGGCAATGAATCCACCGGCAGGCGGTTCTGCCATAGGCTGAAGCGCAGGCGGAGCTTGCTGGTGGCTGGCACCGAGCCTGGTTTTTGATCTGTTTTCGAACCTGCCGGCGTTGCCAGGAGCCAAGCCAACGGCAGCTTGAACTCGAAGTTTCGCAGAAAAGCGACCTTGGCGTGTTCATCCGGGTGGGCGGATGAGGCGAGCACGCGGTCGGCGGAGCCGTTCTCCACCTTCCATTCGCGAAGCGCACGTTCTTTGATGGATGCGTCGATCCGCATTGTCCGCCGGGAACGCTGCTCACCTGCGGCCCAGGATTCGACATTAACCACCACCTCGAAGTCTTCGGCAGGAGCTGCACCTTTGAAATCGAGCCGTCCATACAAGTGAGTCGAATCAATCCCGGCGTATACCGAATCGAGCAGGAACTGCTTCCCGTGCATCGCGCCAGCGCGCTGATCGGCAGTGTAGATGGCCGCGCCCATCCACTCAAAATAGCGGATCTTATCGCCGCTGATGCGTGGGTGAATGTAGGCGGTTTGCTGCACAAACGACGGACGAACCTCGGCCCCAGCGATCGGTTGAGCCAGATAATCCGGCGGAACGGCTCCCAGCGCCTGATAGACGTTCGACAAATGCTTGCGGTAAAGCTCATCGAAATCGCGGTCATTGGCCGAGTGATGCTCCGGGCCATACCACCAGTTCCAGTCGCTGCCCTCGGCGATCAGAATCTCTTCAAACGCCAGCTTGCGCTGCTCTTCCGTAGCACGCGCAGCGTTCTGGGCATAAAACTCGCGGGCATGATGCAGATATTCCCACGAGCGATTGTCCTCCGGCGCGCCGATCCAGACGTTGAAGTCGGCATTGATCCACGAGCCCGGCACGATTGAGTTCAGCTTGCTGAAATCGCGATGCCGTGAGATCGCTTCAGAAATCGTCGCAGCTTCCATGCCCGGCTCATGACTGAGCGCGTCGTAAAAGCGGCGCAGAAATTCCCGGCCGGACTTTGGATAGTATTCCCAGGCATTTTCGCCATCGAGGATGATCGAAACGACCGCGTCCCGGCCGCGATCGAGCACGGGCCGCGCCGCATCTTTGATGTTGTTGATCAAGTGCGTTGCGGCATCTGCGGGCGGCATGCCCGAATACACAAATCCGATCAGGTCGGAAATAGTGTGGTCACGGAAAACCAGGTGCATCGCGCTCGAACCATTCTCATAACGATGGATGTTATAAAGCTTTTCAGCCAGATGGCCCGGCAGCCGGCCGCCGCCGTCACGCGAAAAGAAAGAACCAGTGCTGCGCCCGAGCACCCCTTCGTCGGTCGCCATCCATTGCACGCCCACACTGTGCGCGATGGCGAGCACTTCTTCGGAAACGCTTCCCTCTGACGGCCAGATTCCCTTCGGACGCAGGCCGAAGACCTTTTCGTGCAAATCAAGTCCGCGGACAATTTGTTCGCGCGCGTCTTCCGGATGGCGAAACCGGTTCTGCGGAAGCGGCAACCCGGGCGAGGATACTGCGCCCGCGCCCGTGTCGCAGACCAGCGGCAAAATCGGATGGTAGAACGGGGTGGCGGACAGCTCGATCGATCCTTTCTTGGCGGCCTCTGCATGGGCAGGAAGCACACGGGCCAGGAGTTCCTTTTCCCGCGCAATGACGAACTTCTGGTCGTCGAGCGTGAAGTAATGGCCTTTCGCAACCAGCGCCGCGATGTCTTTCTCTTCCAGAAAAAATTCGTCGAACCATGCGATCTGCGAGAGCACTTGCAAGTCCGTGAAATCCTGCGGCTGGAAATATCTCTCCGCGCGGTCGGGCTGGCTTTGATGCTCGCGAAAGCGCTCAAACAGTTCCCGGTATCGGGGATAGCGCCCAATCACATTCTGAGGGTTCGCCTGGAACAGGTATTGCAGAGCGAAGCGGCGTTCGCCCTGCGATAAATCCTTCGCGGGCTTCGAGGCAACACTTAGGAATGGATCTTGCGCGGTCCCCGCGACGTAGTCTTCGATCTGCACCATCAATGAAGGGACGATATTGAAGTTCTGATGAACGTTAGGGAATTCGTCGAGCAGTTTGACCATGCCGTAGTAATCCTTGAGCGCGTGCAGGCGCACCCACGGCAGGCGGTATTCGCCCGTGACCAGGTCTTTGTAGAACGGCTGGTGTTGATGCCAAAGAAGGATGACACGCAGGGAGGGCATAGCTGGAGAAGTCAGAATAGCATGTGGATTCCGTGGCCTGCCGACAACAACCGCAGAACAAAAGAGTCAACCTCGGAATGACCGACGATCCGGAAATCCGCAATGGTAAGGGCGCTTTCTCAGGACAATGCCGGTTGTTTGTCGTCTGAGCCCTCAAATCAAATCACAATCGTTCACACCGAAGACTGCATCTCAAGTTAACCCTGAGCACCCTGCCCGGCGGATCGAGGCAAGGAAACAACCATGGTGAGAATCCTGGGCGACGTTGGGACATATCGGTGTCCAAAAACCTGGAACAACTCCGCAATCAGGACGCTCAGGAAAGTGGTCCCGATCTTGCTCGGATTCGCGCTGCTGGAAACCGTGTGTGTTCGGGCGCAGGATGCAGCCAGGCCCACCGGCCGCGCAGAAGCAACCGCGATCATCGCCAATGCGCGCAAGATATTGACGCCAAATGGCGTAGAGCGGTTGGAGAAAGTAAGGATCGGCGGCATCGATCAGTGGGTCTCGATTCGGGGCATCGATCGCAGGAATCCAGTCCTGCTATATATCCATGGGGGCCCCGGATACGTCTCGATCCCAATGAGCTGGTGGTTTTCTCGCGGCTTAGAGGAATATTTCACGGTCATCCAGTGGGACCAGCGGGCTGCGGGCAAGACTTTTCTCCTCAGCGAGCCTGCGAGCATCGCACCGACGCTTAGCAACGAGCGCATGATTGCTGACGCCGAGGAAATGGCCGCATGGGCTCGCAAGGAGTTCGGCAAGGAAAAGATATTCGTCCTCGGCCACAGCTATGGAAGTTTTCTCGGCTTGCAGCTCGCGCGGCGTCATCCCGAATGGCTATACGCCTATATCGGTGTCTGTCAGCTGATCGATGGGCCCGAAAGCGAGCGTCGAGGCTGGCGCTTCGCAAGGGACGCCGCACGTCGCGACGGCAATGCCGAGGCAGCGCGCGAACTCGACGCGATCGTTCCTTACGGCGATCCCGGCCGCACCCTCCCGATCAAGGACATTTACGTCGAACGCAAATGGGTCGGTTACTACGGCGGCTTGATGGCCTACCGTCGCGATAACTCCGACGATAGCGCGCTCGCCGAACTTTCTCCGGATTACACCGACCAGGAGATCGAACACATTTGGGACGGCAATAAGTTCGCAACCCCCTATCTTCTCCCTGAGGTGGTCGCACTCGATCTCACTCAGATCAAGAAGCTCTCAGTTCCGCTCATTCTTTTTGAAGGCCGTCACGACCGCACCGTGAATTCCGAGATCGCTGCTGCCTGGTTCGATACGGTGAAAGCGCCGGAGAAACAGCTCGTCTGGTTCGAGCATTCCGGGCACATGCCAATGACTGAGGAGCGGGGTAAGTTCCTCCTCTCGCTGGTGCGCTACGCTCGGCCGATCGCGGAAAAGGCTGGCGATGCGGCCCCGTGAGAGTGGTCTCCCGAATTCCAGAATTCGGCTCGTCGGAAGCTTGCAGCCATTACGTCGGATCACGGCAACTCGGGAGTTGTGATCGTACTGGCTCGTCAATTTATTCCGCGTTAGCTCCATGTCCGATAAACTATTAGGCTAACCCATGAGCTCTGACACCGCCGCCAGCCCGCAGCTTCTGACCGATCACGATCTATATCTGTTCAATGAGGGCAGCCATTACCGCATTTATGACAAGATGGGTGCGCACGTCGTGTCGCACAATGGCACGGAAGGCACGATATTCAGTGTTTGGGCGCCAAACGCTCGATCGGTTTCAGTGGTTGGGGAATTCAATGAGTGGGAACCGAAAGCACATTATCTGAGCCCGCGTGGATCGTCGGGCATCTGGGAAGGCTTCGTTCCCGGCGCGCGCCACGGAGCGCTTTACAAATTTCACATTGAATCGAATCGCCACGGATACCGCGTGGACAAGGCCGATCCCATCGGCCTGCTTCATGAACAACCGCCGCGCACCGCTTCCGTCGTGTGGGACCTGGGCTACGAATGGCATGATCAGGACTGGATGCAGAAGCGCGGAGAGCGCAACTCCCTGCGCGCCCCTCATGCCATCTATGAAGTGCATCTCGGCTCGTGGATGCGTGTTCCTGAAGATCACAACCGGTCTCTCTCGTATCGCGAGATCGCTCCAAAGCTGGCCGACTACGTCGACCAGTTGGGATTTACTCACGTAGAATTCCTGCCCGTGATGGAGCATCCCTTCTACGGCTCGTGGGGATATCAGACCACTGGCTACTTCGCTCCCACCTCGCGCTACGGCACGCCCCAGGATTTCATGTATCTGGTGGACTACCTGCATCAACGCGGCATCGCGGTAATCCTTGATTGGGTTCCGTCGCACTTCCCTTCCGACGGCCATGGCCTCGCATATTTTGACGGCACGCATCTCTACGAGCACGCCGATTCACGTCAGGGGTTTCATCCCGACTGGAAGACATATATTTTCAACTATGGACGCGCGGAAGTTCGCAGTTTTCTGATGTCGAGCGCCATGTTCTGGCTCGACAAGTATCACGCTGATGGGTTGCGCGTCGACGCGGTCGCCTCGATGCTTTATCTCGATTATTCGCGCAACCAGGGCGAGTGGATCCCCAACAAATTCGGCGGCCGTGAAAACCTCGATGCCATTGATTTTCTGCGGCGCTTCAATCAGGAAGCTTACAAAGAACATCCCGAAATTCAGACGACGGCCGAGGAATCGACGTCGTGGCCAATGGTTTCGAAGCCGATTTATGTTGGCGGCCTGGGTTTCGGCATGAAGTGGGACATGGGTTGGATGCACGATACGCTCAAGTATTTCCAGAACGATCCGATTCACCGCAAATATCAGCACAACATGCTGACCTTCCGCATGCTGTATTCGTTTCAGGAGAACTTCGTGCTGCCGCTCTCACACGATGAAGTGGTCCACGGCAAGGGATCGCTGATCGGCAAAATGCCGGGAGACGAATGGCAGAAATTCGCAAATCTGCGCTTACTCTTCGCTTACATGTACGCGCAACCCGGAAAAAAGCTTCTGTTCATGGGCGACGAATTCGGCCAGGTGCGAGAATGGGCGCACGACACCAGTCTTGAGTGGCATGTGGTGCAATATGCCGTGCATCGTGGGGTACAGATGTGGATGGAGCAATTGAACCGCTTCTATCGCAACGAGCCCGCCATGCACGTATTCGACAACAGCCCCGATGGCTTCGAGTGGGTCGATTGCACCGACGCCGCGACCAGCACCATCTCATTGCTTCGCAAGAGCGAAAATCCGCAAGACACGATTCTAGTGGTGTGCAATTTCACTCCGGTTCCGCGCATGGAATACCGTGTCGGAGTCCCCCATGGCGGTTTCTGGCGCGAAATGCTCAACAGTGACGCGAAGGAATATTCCGGCAGCGGCATGGGAAATCTAGGCGGAGTGCATGCCGAGGCCATTCCAATGCACGGCCGGCCATTTTCGCTGAAGTTGACGTTGCCGCCGTTGGCCGCGCTGTTCTTCAAGGCCGCTTGAGCTCTGGAAGATTCTTTTCCCGCGAGACCTATCCGAACGCCTGATATTCCTTCCAGAACCGCGGCCACGGCAACCGCGGTGGGCCGCAGACAAAAATATCTGGATGCGATTCGCTCTCCTCGTTCTTCACGCCCTCTGAATTTCCCTTATGGCCCGCCAGCCGACACGCGGTGAACATGCGGTCTGCATATTTCTGACTAAGACCGATCACGATCAGCGTAGTCGGCGGGGGATCGGGATATCCGCGCAGCCACGCCGAGTTCGTCCCGCTGATGGGCAGCGGAAGTTGATATGCAGGGCGCTGTTCGCCATAATTCCCTACTACCATGCCTACATCGCCTCGCTCATCCGGTGGCAGTGAATCGCGGACTGCGGCGACCTCTTTCACCAGATCATCCCAGCCGATTTCTTCGCGCAGGTCGCCATTCTTTTCCAACGAGAAATTGTGCAGAAAGCCCGCGGACTTCCATGGAAGACAAATAATCGAACGTTGTGTACTGAAACTCCGTGCCCTCGAACATTGGCAACGTCGAGAGCGCAATGACCAGAGTCGCGGTGACGTGCGCCAATCGATTTCCGCATGCTATCCTCGGTTTAAGCCTTTGTCTTCATGCGGATTCTGACGCGTTACATTCTCCGCGAAGTGACGGCGCACGCCCTGATCGGCGCGGCCATTTTCACATTTGTTCTGTTCACCCGCGATCTGGGACATATCCTCGAACTGGTCGTCCGCGCCAGCGCTCCCCTGCCCAGCGTTGCCGAAATCTTTTCTTTTACCGTTCCGCTGGCTCTCACATACACGCTGCCGATGAGCGTTCTCGTCGGAATTCTCATTGGGCTGAGTCGTCTCGCCGCCGATAGCGAGATCACCGCCATGCGGGCCAGCGGCATGGGCGTGTGGAGCTTCCTGCGAATACTTTCTATTTTCGTAGTCGCCGCGTGGCTGCTGGCGCTATTCAACGGCTTGTATGTCGCCCCGAAGTCTCAGGCTGCCCTCGGACGCCTCGAAGACCGTCTCAAAGGTTCCCAGGTTTCGTTTGAGGTGCAGCCGCGAGTTTTCTACGAGGGATTTCCGAAATATGTTCTCTACGTCCAGGACGTCAAGAACGCGCAAGGCGCGGCCTTATGGAAGGGCGTGTTCATGGCGGACATCTCCGACGCCGCCAATCCGAAAATCACTCTTGCTCGTGAAGGAGTGGTCGTCAGCGAGGCGCCGGACCGGCTGCACCTGCACTTGATTGACGGTTCAGAACACGAAACTGACCCCAAAGATGCAGACCATTATCTGATCTCAACATTCCAGCAAACTGACATTCCGATCGAGTTGCCCTCGGCAGAGAACAAGAGCGATGAATCGCTGCCCGCAAGCCTCATGGACACGCCCGCTCTGCTTGAGAAAGCCAGCCGCGCTGACCCTGTTTCCTCGCGCTGGTATCTCATTGAGTTTCATCGGCGCTTTGCTCTGCCGACGGCCTGCCTGGTGCTGGCGCTAGTCGGTATTCCGCTCGGACTTTCATCCAAGAAAAGCGGCAAATCCGGCGGTTTCGTACTGACTATCATCCTCGTATTTACTTACTACGTCGTGTCGCTGATCGGAGTCTCCCTCGCGCGGCAGGGACGCGTTTCGCCCTGGTTCGGGGCGTGGCTGGCGGACCTGGCATTCCTTGCATTGGGATTGTTCCTTCTGTTTCGCGCGGAGAAGCGGCCTTTCGAACTGGCTTCCTTCCGGGCGTTCAGCAAGCCAAGCAAGTCTTTCCCCCAGGCTGGCTTCGCGCGCGACCGGCGTGAGAATGCGTTCGAGCGTGTGTCAACGCGGCGTCGTGTCTTCAAAGCCAGCTTCCCGACTTTGCTCGACGACTACGTTTTGCGCGACTTCTTCGTTTACCTGGGAATGATTCTTTCGACGTTCCTCGTGCTCGTACTCGTGTTCACGCTATTCGAGCTTCTGGGCGACATCCTGCGCAACAAAGTTCCCGCTACTGTGGTCGCGGAATATTTGTTGAATGTCACACCGTATCTGCTCTACAACGTCGCGCCTCTGGTCATGTTGCTGGCTGTCCTGGTGACATTCGGCCTGATGCAGCGCTCCAATGAGATCACGGCGATCAAGGCCACCGGAACCAGCATTTACCGCATCGTCACTCCAGTGATTGTCGCCGCCGCCATTCTCGCGGCGGGATTGTTCTTCGCCGACCAGTTCTATTTGCCGCACACCAACAAGCGCCAGGAAGCCTTGCACAATCAGATCAAGGGCAAGCCGGCACAAACTTATCTGCGCCCCGATCGCAAATGGATTTTCGGCGAGAACAACGACATTTACTACTACCAGTTTTTCGATCCCGATCGCGACCAGTTTGGCAACATTACGGTGTTTCAACTCAACAAGGCGAACTTCACGGTCACGCGGCGCATCCATGCAGACCGCGCACACTGGGCCGACAACATTAATCGCTGGGAATACGAAAAAGGCTGGGAGCGGACGCTCAACGTTTCGGCCATCGCCAGTTATCGTCCGTTTGAAGTCGCCACATTCAGCGATCTCCCGGAGACGCCCGCTTATTTTAAGAAGGAAGTAAAGCAGTACAGCGAGATGAACTACGAAGAGCTGCACCAGTACATCCGCGATTTGCAGCAGAGCGGATTTGACGTTGTACGGTTGCGCGTAGAACTGAACAAGAAGCTGTCTTATCCTCTGATCACTCTGATCATGGCGATCCTGGCGATTCCGTTCTCCTTGTCGACGGGGAAAAAGGGCGCAATCACTGGCGTCGCCGTCGCCCTGGGAATTGCTGTCTTCTACACCGTGGTGTCCCGCCTTTTCGAAGCCATGGGCGATCTCAGCCAGCTTCCACCGGCCTTGGCAGCCTGGTCGCCTGATTTGATTTTTGTGCTGGTCGGCGGCTATCTGATCCTGAAAGTCCCCACATAGGAAAGCGGCGGGCGGTGGTCAGTCCAAGCATCAAAGGCGGTTGACCACCGGCCACTAATCACTGGCCACTGCTTTACTTCACCGCCACGCCCCAGGGTGAGTTGTCAGTTCCGATTGGTTGTTCCGCCGTCAGCGCGCCGGTTGCCGGCGTAATGGAATACTGTGAAACCGTCTGCGAATTAAAGTTGGAAACGAACATCCAGTTGTCGTCGCCGCGGATGGCGATTGAGGTCGGCCTTAGTCCGGTCGCCACGGTAGGCACGGATAAAGGCGTTAATGTCCCGGAAACCGGACTTATTTTGAATGCGGAGAGCGTGTTGGAAAGCGTTCCGACGATGTAGACATTATTGCCAAAGGGATCGACCACCAGCGGCCCCGGGCCATTCGCACTCCCGGAGAGGGCAAACGGCGAACCCGGTACAGGAAGCAAGCTGCCATCAGCGACGGGACAAGTAGGCAGATTCACCTTGCTGCAAATCGTGTACGCGCTGACCTTGTTGGTGAGGCTGTCGCTCACATAAGCGAAGCGATTGCAAGGATCCACCGCAACGCCCAAGGGAACTTGGTCGGTCGGAACCACATTTGCTTGTGAAGCACCGACGGGATTTCCCAGCGCACCCGTGCTCGTATCCACGCTGAATTCCCAGACAACGTAGTTTACGGAATCCACGGCGTAAAGATACTCAGCGGTCGGCGCGTTGTTGCCCGGAGCCGAACATACTGCGTTCTGCACTCCATTGATCCCAATTCCCGGGAAAACCGTGGGAGAGGCAGCGACCGCAACAATGTTCGGGTTCATGGCCGGCACTGGGAAGGAGTAGTTGCCTTGCACACCTGTCAGCGCGGCCCCACTGCCGATTGCATATACACAGACGCCATATTGGGCGGTCGTCTGAGGGCAAGGCATTGGGTTCGGAGACATTGGCGTCGAATTGGTTCCTTCCGCTACAAACAGGAACTTACCCGCAGAATCCATGAAAAGCGCAACAGGATTGGGATCCGCAACCAGGTTTCCCGACGCTGTCAGCGTCCCATCGGAATTAATCTTGAAGGCCAAGATTCCTGTCTGACTACCCGGGCAAAGAGAGCTGGCGTTGAGGATCGCGTAGGCGTATGTCCCCGCCGGGTCGATCACGATCGAAGACGGCAGACCGTTCAGGACGCAGGTCTGGGTTGCCGTATCGTTGGGCGTGTTGGTGATCGCCGAAATGTGTCCGTTATTGAGGGTAAAGCTGAAGGTTTCGAGGAGTCCCGACCCCTGGCTCCCGACCACCACAAGTCCATTCGTGGACGAGTCATATTTGCTTCCGCACGCCACCAGGAACGCCACCAGCATGAGCCCCACCAACCCGAGCAGCCAGAATCGTTTCGACATTCTCTCGTTCATCTCCATATTTGCGTGAGGTTTGCGCGAACACACATCCCCGCACCCCGCTTTCCGGGTCTTCAGTCTCTGGAAAACGCGGGGAACTCAACCCATTTGTGTATCAGGAATGCCTGGGAAGAGCAATCTCTCCCAGAGACATTGGAACGCTGGGAGGTCTCAGGAGTTGCCCGTCTCGTTTACAGCACAGTATACCTCTGGCTTCCCCTGATCGTTGTCATTGCGAGCGCAGCGAGGAATCTGCTGTTCGCCGGCAGCATTGGCAGCGCCAGCGAACAGCAGGTTCCTCAACGGCTAACGCTGCTTCGAATGACAAGACATTTTAGATGAGGCCTGAAGTTCCTAGGTCCGGGGTTCAGGCTTTTACAACAGCTGGCGCGGGCCCGCTCGTCTTCACAGCGACCGGAGCTGCCGAAATCAACGGCATCCGGATTTCGACCATCAGGCCGATCCCGTTGCGGTTGAAGGCGCGGACTTTGCCGCCATGGAAGCGAACCGCTCTTTCGGTAATAGCCAGACCGAGGCCAACGCCGCCGGTAAGACGGCCACGCGCATCGTCAATGCGATAGAACGGCTGGAACATTTTTTCAAGCGAATCCGGAGGAACTCCGGGCCCGGAATCGTTAATCCGAAGCACCGCCTCGGAAGCGCCGCCACGCTGCTCTCTGATCAATTCAACTTCAACCGAAGTTCCTTCCTGCGTGTAGCGAATGGCGTTGCGGACTACATTCTCCACCGCGCTGTGTAGAAGGGACGCATTGCCGCGCACCTCCCACTTGCCCTCAGGCACTGTGGCAACCACGTGGCAGTGCCGCGCTTGCGCCTCGAACTCGGCGTCTTCGACAATGTTCTCGACGATTTCATTCAGCGGCACCGGGGTTTGGGGAACGATCTGCTCTCCGTCTTCGAGGCGGGCAAGAGTGAGAATTCTTCCAATCAACTCGTTCAGACGGGCCGCTTCCAGCTCGATCCGGTCAAGCATGTCGGCACTTTCCACATCTGCCCGCTGACGGGCCAGGCCGAGCGCCACATTCAAGCGCGCCAAAGGTGAGCGCAATTCATGCGAGATGTCGTTGAGCAGGCGCGATTGCGCCTTCAGCAGCGTCTCAATCCTCTCGGCCATGGCGTCGAAGTCGCGCATAAGCCCCGCAACTTCGTCGCGCCGCATAACGCTGGGAGCACCCGTTCGCGCGGTCAGATCACCAGCGGCCAACTGGCGCGTTGCAGTGCGCAGCCGGACGATCGGCTTGGTCAGGTACCACGAGAGCAGATAGCAAATGAGACCGGAGGTAATGACGCCGATGATCAATCCCGTGAACGGCACGCCGCGTGGGCCGATAAAAACTCTCGGCCCCGGAGGAAGCCCAAGGACGACCGTATAGCGGTGTTTGCCATCGGAGGACGCTTTCGAATCCCGCTGTACCGGAGGCGCGGGGAACAGGAATCCGTCATGCGGCGTACGCGGTCCGCCGGCGGCGACTCGCATCGCCCAATCGGGCGCGCCGCGCTGCGAAACCTCGATGCCGCGCTCGTCAAACAGATAGGCCCGCACGTGCTGGGTATTTTCCAGATTGTCGAGGTATTGCCGAAGCTGCTGCTCGTTGCCCTCTTCGTAGGCAGCCACGGCCTCGTTGAGTACTGTGGTCCGCAGAGCTTCCCAGGTCGCAGTACGCGGGCGAAACGCAAGCGTCACCAGAATCGCGAGCACGAAAAATAATGCCTGCGCCACCCAGAACGACAGGAAGATTCGGACGAAAAGGCTTTTCATGGTTAATCAGAAACTCGAATCAGAAACTCGAATCAGGAACTCGCAGATCAGGAATTCTGAAATTTCTCCCGCGGCCGGGCAAAAATATAGCCTACACCACGCACCGTTTTGATGTGCTCATCATTCTCGGTGTCGCCCAGCTTCTTTCGGACCTTGCTCACGTGCATATCAATGCTGCGATCAAACGGAGAAAATTTTCGGCTGAGAACAGCGTTCACCAGCCTTTCGCGCGGAACCACGCGGCCCGCTTCCCGCAACAGGACTTCCAGCAGATTGAATTCGACCGAAGTCAATTCCACTGGCTTGCCCGCAAGTCGAACGGTGCGGGTCGCTGGATCAAGCTCCACATCGCCCACGCTGACAACTTCTGGTGCGGCAGATCCTGCTTCGCCGCGAGTCCGCCTCAAAACCGCGCGGATACGCGCCACCAGTTCGCGCGGGTTAAAAGGCTTGGGCAGATAATCGTCGGCGCCAATTTCCAATCCGACGATTCGATCTACGTCTTCGCCGCGCGCCGTCAACAGCAGCACAGGTAGCCTTGAGGTTGCGCGGATTCTGCGCAGCACTTCAAATCCGTTGATGCCCGGGAGCATCACGTCGAGCACGGCCAGGAGGTATTCGCCAGCGGTCGCCTTTTTCAATCCGCTTTCGCCATCATGTACGCAGTCGATGGCAAAACCTTCAGCACGGAGATATTCGCCGACCAGGTGGCAGAGTTCTACGTCGTCGTCAATAACCAGAATTCGTTCCATTCTCAATGATTCTGCACCAACGGCGGAATAGTTCGCAGTAAAGAATTGTCAAATCGAATGCCGCACAACCCAGACTGCCGCTGACTGAAGCCCGTGACATCCGTTCTGACCGCATTCTTGAGTGATACATTACAAAACTTTACCCCGGTTGACCGACTCTTTACCGCCTTTTTCCCGACGAGGGTGTTCTATCAGGTGTACGTGTTCCGGCTCGACGGAACCAGGAGCCACTCATGAAATCCATTCGCACTCGCTTGCTGATCGCCGCCATGGCAGTTTTGATTGGAACGGCAGTTGCCCATTCCCAGACGGCGGAACCCGTCGCCGCCCCGACTGCAGGGATGCGCGGCCACGGATTCGGCATGGGCGATCACATGGGATTCCTCGCCAAGCAGCTCAACCTCACAGATGAGCAGCAAACGCAGATGAAATCCATCATGCAGAAAGAGCATCCGGCGATGAAACCGCTGATGCAGCAGCAGCGCCAGATTGACCAGCAGCTTCGCCAGTACGTGGAAGGAACCTTCGATCAGGCCAAGGTGCAGGCGCTGGCGAACCAGAAGGCGCAACTCCAGGCGCAGATAACAGTGCAGGAGACGCGCATTCATAACGAGATGTACCAGGTACTCACCGCTGACCAGCAGTCGCAATTGAAGCAACTGGAAGCCCAGCGCCAGGAGCGCATGCAGCAGCGCATGAACCAGGCGCCACCGGCCGCTCCGGAGCAGGAGTAACCCTGGGTTCGAGATGTAAGAAACTGGGTCGGAAGCGTGAGGACCGACTCAGCGTTTGCCGGACTCTCCAACTGGGACGGAGGGTCCACAGTTGCCGGACGCGAGGCCGCTTCTCCAGCGCCTCGCGGTCCGGCCCAGGAAGCCTCCCTCAGGAATTTCTGATATGAGTGAAACGTTTCTCTCCGATGCGGGATCGCTCTTCTTCGCAGCGTGGATCGTCGTTGTCGCCGCAGTGGGAATTGTGGCCTTCGGCCGTGACCTGTTCCCCGCCAAAGCGCACCTTGAAGCATCGCGGCCGTCCAGTGCAGCCGACGTAGTTCGCCCCACGCGCTCCAACATCCGCTAGCAGCCGGCGGAAAAGTGTCAGTCAATGAACCGGGGAGGGCGCCTTTCACTCGTCCCGGCGCGTCGTCGAAAACAGCCGCGCTTGAGCGCCTGAGGTCTGTTTTTATTGTTCCTCAGGGAGATTTTCTCCGCAGCCTTCCGGCAAATCGGGCCTTATCATTGCGGCTGAGACGTTGATGATGGAGTCTTAGCTGGCTCTTCCAGTCGCTTGAGATGCAGCAGGAACGGCGTCACCTCAAACGGCATCTTCTCCGACGCCGACTGAGGCCGGGGCGCCTGCCCTCGAAGCAGTGTGATCTTATCGGACCAGGCATCGAGCACAACCCGCGATCCAAGCGGCAAAGCGGCGACCTGATCGACTTGGTCCATCTTCAACTGTTTGGGGAAACCGGGCCAATCTTTCATCCCTGCGAGATGACTGCTGCCGAAATCGTTGCTGAGGCGGCCATGCAACAGATTCGGCAATTCAGGAGAGCGGGCATCAAGAGCCTCGATGAAAAGCGCCGCGCTCGCCAGTTTGTCTTTGTAAGGCGACTTGGCAAACAGCTCCAGGCCTTTCTTGTCGGCGTCGGCTTCCTGCGCAGAATCGAAATGAAAGTTCAAATGGCTGAAGACTTCCAGGTCGGAAAATGGAAGCGTCAGACCCGCCATAAACGTCTCGCCCGTCGAGTGCTGCAAAACGATGTGCGCCAACTCGTGCGACAGCACCGCTGCCAGAGTCGCTTCGTCAGGCAGGACGTCAACGAGCCCGCGGCTCAATACAATCGTGCGACCCATCACAAACGATTCCAGCGGAGTCGTAAGGAGCACGCGGACGCGGACCGCGGGAATATCGAGATCGTTGGTCACCAGAATATTGTTGACCACCGTCTCCAGCACTTTGTTCACTTCGCCATCGGGTGCCATGAGTCCGGCCACTTGCAGCCGCTCCACTACGTTGTCGTCCGCAGTGTAAGTTGATTTGCCCAGCGTGTAATCGGCACTCAAGCTTTGCGATGCCTCGTTGCGCTTGGGATCGACGTTGCCGGGCGTGTCGGTGAGCCGCTTCGCATATTCTTTATGATCGCCAGCGTTGGCCAGGTCATATCCCCAGATTCGCGTCTGCGCTTTGAACCATAATCCGTGACGTGTCGGATCTTTCGGGTCCGACTCCTCGGTATAAACATAAGCCGGAAGCCACACGATGCTGATCAGGTTTTCGCGCCAACTGTCGAAGTGAAATGAGCGCTTGGCGAATGCCTTCGAGCTGTACGATCCGGTGAAACGCACGATGCTGTAGTTCTGGTCTTCGACCCAGATGCGTCCGAAGAATCCACGATTCTCGACGCCTTCTCTCGGAGAAACATTCAGCACGCCGCAGCGGACATCGCCAAGATTTTCCCAGCGGACAAATTCGAAGTTGTAATTCTGCCGATCGAAGTGATCCATGTCCGGAAAGAGGGCCTGCGCGAAGCCGCCGGCGGCGAAGGCTTCGGCATCTTTGGGCAGTTTCGTGTCGGAGTTTTTTCCGTGTTCGTCGCCGGTGAAAGCCAGCGCGCTGGTCGTCTTCCCCGACAGATCGAGACGGCTAAGGAAATAGTCGTCGTCCTTCGGAGAGGTCATCAACGCGGGGTCGGGTTTCTCCTCCTGAATATAGGTTTCGACGATCGGCCTGAAGTTGCGCATGAGATCGGTCATGTGGCGCTCCTGCCGCGCAATCGAGTCCACAAGCTCTCCGAGCGTGATGGTTTTGGCTGCAGGAGGGGGGGCTGGTTTCGTCGCAGAGGCCGGAGCCTGACTATCCTGCGCGCTGGCCGCCGCGAGTAGAACCAAGACAGCCGCTGCGAGGAACGGCGTAGGCGTGTTTCGCTTCTTCATGCCAAAACCAGTCTAAATCCTTCCCGGTGTTCGCAAATGTCAACATCCCATCGCAATGGCGAGGGCAAGTGGGGCGCCAATTGTAAATCCCTTTACACGTGATAGTTGCAAGTTGTTTCACCCTTACGGCGCGAATCAAAAGCGTGTATATTGGCGACCACATTCTGTAAGCCAGAAGACGTAAGACTTTTGGCCCTCACCGGGTTTCTCCCCAGAAAAATCCCCGGCTGACAAACTGGAGTCCGGACCGTGATGAAGTCATTCCTGCTCGCGTCTACTGTGGTGGCACTCTTGTCTTTAGCAGCTTGTGGAGGGGGAGGCAGCATCGGCAGCACCACCCCACCAGCCAATGTCACCGTCAGCATCGTTGTAACGGGCCTTACGCCATCAAATCCGGGTCTAGTAATTGAAAACAACGGCATCAATCCGTTAACGGTCTCTGGCAATGGCACCTTTCCGCTGACCGTGGCAACCGGCGCGGCGTACGCGATTACGGTCCAAACGCAACCTACGGGCACAACTTGCTCAATCCCAAGTGGTGCCAGCGGCACGGCAAATTCCAACGTCACTGTAAACGTGATCTGCGGGGGGACTCTCACTCTCAGTGCCGCAGTCACGGGCTTGGTCGGGACCCTCGAATTGCAGGACGATAAGGGCGACACACTGACCTTCACTACCGACAGTACTCAGACGTTCACAACACCGTATGCGAGTGGCGCGCAGTATTCCGTAAGTGGCTTGAGTCAGCCTGCCGGACAAACCTGCACATTTGGGAGCAACGCCACCGGCAACATCACGGCGGACACCACTGTGGCAGTTAGCTGCTCCACAAGCGGCGGCAACACCGGCACTATCAGCGCAACCGTCACGGGGCTGACTGGAACGCTCGTATTGCAAGACGATAAAGGCGACATGTTGTCCTTCACCACCAACACCACGCAGACATTCGCCACTTCCTACGCCAGCGGAGCCACGTACACGGTCACCGTAAAGACGCAGCCTGCTGGACAAAACTGCCTCCTGAGTGCGAATGCTACCGGTGTAATCGCGGCAAGTTCGACGACGGTCACGGCTACCTGCACCACGACCACGGTCAACTACAATCTAAGCGCGGCTGCCACAGGCCTCACGGGAACGCTGGTCCTGCAAGATGACAAGAACGACAGTCTGACGTTCACCACGAACATCACTCAAGCCTTCGCAACACAATATGCCAGCGGCTCGACCTACACCGTGAGCGTGAAGACCCAGCCTTCAGGCCAGACCTGCACCCCGGGGATCAATGCCAGCGGCACAATCACCGCCAACACAACGGTGACTGTTACCTGCGTGACCAACACTCAGAATGACACCATCAGCGTATTGACAACGGGCCTCACCGGAACGCTCGTCGTGCAGGACGACAAAGCCGACACGCTGACGTTCACCGCCAACAGCACTCAGCAATTCGCCACGTCATACGCGAGCGGCTCGACGTACGCCGTGACCATCAAGACGCAGCCCACAGGCCAGACTTGCACCTTGAGCGCGAACGCCTCCGGAACCATCACGGCGGATACGACGGTAACGGCCACGTGCGTCTCGAACTACACCATCAGCGTCGCTGTAACCGGCCTGACCGGAACTCTGGTGATGCAAGACAATCAGTCCGACACACTGAACTTCACGACGAACAATACCCAGAGCTTCGCAACGTCCTATGCCAGCGGTTCGACTTACACGGTGAGCGTGAAGACGCAACCCTCTGGACAGACATGCACGCTAAGCGCTAACGCCACAGGAACGATCACCGGCAACATCACCGTGACTGCCACATGTATCGCGACCGTGCAGAACTACACCATCAGCGTGGCCGTCACCGGTCTGACCGGGACGCTCGTGGTCGAGGACGATCAATCCGACACGCTGACTTTCACCACCAATAAAACCCAGGCATTCGCAACGTCCTATGCCAGCGGCTCGACGTATAGCGTGAACGTCGAGACACAGCCATCGGGCCAGACTTGCACGCTCAGCGCCAATGCCACTGGAAACATCACGGCAAATACTACCGTCACGGCCACGTGCGCGGCGTCAGGTGGTGGCCTCACGGTCAGTGTTGCGGTGACCGGACTTTCCGGAACTGTCACCATGCAGAACGATCAGGGCGACACGCTGACCTTCACAAGCAACAAGACACAGACGTTCTCCGGCAGCTACACCAGCGGATCGAACTACACGGTGTACGTCACCGGCCAGCCGTCTTCGCAGTCTTGCATTCCGACGTACTCCACGGGGACCATCACTTCCGACGTCACGATCAACGCTGCCTGCGCCACTGGGTCTACGCGTAAATTGGGAACTGTCAGCGGGGTCACGAGCGTTACTTGTTCCGGAGGCATCAAGAATGGCGTCTGCCAGCAAATGACGGTCTCGTGCCCAGGAGTGCCGAACGTCTTCGCGTATGTGAAGACGAACGCTCCAAGCGGCGCTTCGCTGGGGACCGTCACCTACGGTACCGGCACGGACGGGAACGGCCTGTACGAAAGCATCTTCACCTTTGGCAGTACCGCCGTCGGAAACGTTTTGGCCGCAGGCTACACTACCGTGCAGATTTCATGGGGAACGCCCTTCAATAGCAGCCAGCCCAACGGTTGGGTGGAAGGCCCTGGCGGTGTGCTCGCGTCCGCCTGCCGGTACGCGACTGTTACGCAGTGGATTTACGACAATATTCAGAATGACGACAAGACCGTTCCTTACTGCGCGACGGCGAACAGCGGTGGCGCCGGAGCTCTGGCCTATGTGCTCTCGCAATATCCGACCGCCGACATTCTCTCGATGGCGGAAGTCACCAGCGGACCGCCAACCGGACGTCTCGACTGGGGCTGCGGATGCACGAGCGGCAGCGTGGCAGTGCAGTGCGGATCGAGCAGTTCATTGGGAACGTGTTTTGGAAAAGCTGACTCCCCGGTCTGGGATCCTGCGTACGATCCGAACGATCCCAGCGGCACTGGACTTTGCTCGGAAGCTGCGGTAAACGGTAATTTTCCGCCTGGTGGGCTGAACTTCTTCCTGGGTGACAGCGTCGAAGCACCAGGGGCCGCATACAACCTCTCCAAGACCCACGTGAATCTGGTCTTCGGCGACGCCGACAGCAGCTCCGCCATTCCCATCGGGCAGGATTGGTTCAACAACATCACCAGCAGCAAGTCTCAAGCTTGCGTCAGCGGTGGAATGCATTCTCTGGCGAACACGCTCCCTGGCGCGCAGCAGATTGCCAACGACCTGATCGGCATGTGCAAGCTGCAATAG
>DATAUY010000151.1:0-22140 GCA_036268025.1 Candidatus Sulfotelmatobacter sp.
CTCCGCCGGCAACGCCGCCCGAATCTCTCCCGGCTTCGCCTGCGAAAGCACCGGAAACGACTCAATCCGCGATTGATAGTCGGCGATCCAGTCCACCACGGCATGCCCGTAGCGCCGGAACTCGTCAGGCGTCATATGAAACGATTTTTCGTCGGACACTATGCCTCCACTAGGGATCATGAAAGCTCAATCCAGTCATTCCAAAGCAGGCGAGATGACTGCCGGTAGCGTGTTGACAGGATCCACCACTGCACCCTGCCACGAACAAGACGAGCAGAGTGCATTTTGGCCAAGGCACTTAACTTTAGGCCGGAATTCGGCATCAGATGCCTCTGGGCGGTGTCGGCATCCCTTGGAAAAATGACAGCGGCGATCGTAGCATCAGGTAGTGTAGCGAACCCATGGAGCAGCACGCCAAATCCGTAGCTGATGCCATTTGCGTATTGTTCACACGCCCGCGTCCAAGCTGCTTGTGGAGGGTCCGCGCGAAGCCAGAAGCGATGATTGTCCCATACAAGATCAGATTCTTGTGCCCACACGATTCGCTCGGGCAATCCGTTTTTCCCGAGGAATCTCGAGAAACGGGATGCTGCGTCATCAAGAGATTCTGGCGCAACTTCGTTACTCATTGGCTTTTGCCAAGTCGCCCGAAATAGACACGCGTCTTGTAATCAAACCCAACGCGCGCATTCGAGACATGCGCGTCAAAGATCTTCCGCAGCGCCGCCAGCATCGGCTCATGCTTAGGATGTCCCGGCCCAGGCGCATACGACGACGAAAGCAGCCGGCCTTCCAGACCGGCGTAGTCGAATTCCTGCCGCATATCGAACACGCGCTCCTGAAATGGCGCCGGATCGAAAAATTCGTTGACCGCTTCCGTCGTCCGCTCATGTCGAACTTCGGCATAGTCGGTTCCGTAGTCGAGTAGCAACTGTTCGTATGCTCGCAGGAACGGAGTCGAGTCGGTGATGCGCTCGTTCCACAGCAGCACCAGCCATCCACCGGGCTTGAGGATTCGCACAAACTCACGCCGCGCCCGCGCCCGATCGAACCAATGTCCCGCCTGCGCGGCAGTGACAAAATCCGCGCTGGCATCAGGCAGAGTCGTGGCCTCCGCCGATCCCGCTACGCTCGTGAACTTCGGAAATCCCTCCAACAGACGCTCGCCCGCCTGCCGCATCTCGGCGTTCGGCTCGATTCCGTAGACCGAATTCCCATTTCCCAGCAGGACCCGCGTCCAGATGCCAGTTCCCGAAGCAATGTCCGCAATCACGTAGTCCGGGGTCAGCCCGCACCTTTCCCTCAGCAGGCGTAAAACTTCCAGCGGATATCCCGGCCGATAACGCACATAGTTTTCGACACGATCGGAGAAACGGCTGGTGGCATTCGATGCAGGCATAGAAGGTAACCCTAGCAAGATTTTTCACCTTGCCAGAAACCCCATTTTAACGGCAGGATATAAGTATTGTCCCTCCCTACGGCGAGTAATCAGCACTTCAACCGGATGCGAAGATAAGGCGAATCCGGCCGCAACCTGCACAACTATGCGCATCGTAATTAAAGTCGGAACCAGCCTCATCGCCCCCGGCGGCCAGATTGACATCAATCTGCTGCGCGGGATGGTCGATCAGTTCGATCTCTCGAAAAATGAATACCTGATAGTGACCTCCGGCGCGATTGCCGCCGGCATGTCGGGCCTGGCCCTCGATGCCCGCCCGACTGACGTACCAGGGATGCAGGCGTGCGCCGCCGTCGGCCAGAGCAAGCTGATGCACACTTACGAGCGTCTGTTCTTCGGCAAGAAGGTAGTCGCACAGCTTCTGCTCTCAAGCGACGACTTCACCTCACCCGTCCGCTATCACAATCTGCAGAACGCGCTTGCGGAACTGCTTGCTCTCGGTACGGTGCCAATCGTCAATGAAAATGACAGCGTCTCCGTCCGCGAGCTCGAAGGCGCATTCGGCGACAATGATGAGTTGAGTTCGCTGCTTGCAACGGCTGTTAAGGCCGACTGGCTGTTGCTGCTGACGAACGTCGACGGATTCCTCGTCCCCAACGGACGCAAGAAACCCAAGCTGCAGCGTGTGATCCGCAAGCTGACGCCCCAGATTGAGGCCCAGTGCAACGGCAAGAGTTCGCTCGGACGCGGCGGCATGATTTCGAAGCTGCGCGCCGCGAATAATGCCAGCGAAGGCGGAGTCCACGTCGCCATCGTCAACGGACGCCATCCCCAAGCGATTACACTAGGAATGGCACGAAAGATCGGCACGTACTTCCCGCCGCAGAAGCAGGGTTAGGTGAGATTTTCAAGATTTGATGTGATCGTCGCTATTGGCGGCTGGGCACTCCTCATCTCGCGACTTTGGTATGGGGAGCATATTGGAGAGGATCGTCTCGAAGGTCACGTGCAGGAACTGTTTCAGGAAACAGAAATCGAGAAGGAGTAGCCCAACACGGATGGCGACTCTCACCACAGCCGCGACCACGGAAGAAAAGCTGCTGCGCGCCCGCGCGGCGTCCTCGGGGCTCGCGCTGCTCTCGACAGAAGAAAAGAATTCGTTGCTTCACGCGATCGCCGATGCTATCGAAGCGCACGAAAAAGAAATCCTGGCGGCGAATCAGGAAGACATCAAGGGTTCCGGCCTCGAAGGCGCGATGCGCGACCGCCTGACGCTGACTCCAGCGCGAATCAAGGAAATGGCCCAGGGAGTGCGCGACGTTGCTGCCCTGCCCGATCCCATCGGAGAAACGCTATCCGAATGGACCAAGTCAAATAGCCTACACATTCGCAAAGTTCGCGTACCGCTCGGAGTCATCGGCATCATCTACGAATCGCGGCCAAACGTGACCGTAGATACCGCCGTCCTCGCGCTCAAGACGGGCAACGCCATCGTCTTGCGCGGAGGCAAAGAAGCCGTCCAGAGCAATCAATGCCTGGTTGAGATCATGAGCGCCGTGCCCGGCGTGCCCGAAGGCGCGATCGAACTGCTCGATTCCAGCACCCGGCAATCCGTGCACGATCTGATCAAAGCGCGCGGGCTGGTGGACGTAATCGTTCCTCGTGGCGGCACTGGCCTCATCACATTCGTTACAGAAAATTCCACCGTGCCCGTGATCGAAACCGGAGCAGGGAATTGCCACATCTTCGTCGACGCCACTGCCGACTTCGACATGGCCGACCGCATCGTCATCAACGCGAAAACGCAGCGCCCGTCCGTCTGCAATGCCGCAGAAAAATTATTGGTGCATCAGAGCGTGGCGGCGGACTACATTCCGCGCATCGTGAAGAAGTTGATTGACGCCGGAGTAGAAGTTCGCGGAGACAGCAAGGCTCGCGCCCTCGCCCAGGGCCAGCCAGTCTCCCTCGCGCCCGATCAGGACTGGTACGAAGAATATCTGCGTCTGTGCATGGCGATCGCGGTGGTTGACGATGTCGACGCCGCCATCACGCACATCAACAAGTTCTCTACGAAGCACTCGGATTCCATCATCACCGCAGACGAATCGAATGCCCGCAAGTTCCTTAAAGGCGTCGATTCCGCCGCAGTCTACTGGAACGCCTCCACCCGCTTCACCGACGGCGCCGAATTCGGATTCGGCGCGGAAATGGGCATCAGCACCCAGAAACTCCACTGCCGCGGCCCCTTCGCCCTAAACGAGCTGACTTCTTCGAAATACCAGATTGTGGGGACGGGTCAGGTCCGCTAACCCGTCTAGTGCAAGTCGACTATCGCCAAACCGGAACTCGCATCACGTCGAAGTGGTGATCGTAAGTCCAAACTTTCAGGCCGAGCCGCAAGGCTACCGCCGCGACGGTCGCGTCGAAAAGTGAAATATCCTGACCGGAAAAGGCACGCATTGTTCCCATCGCCTGCCGATAGTCCTCAGGAGTAGGATTGACCAAGGCAGCGTCGGACATATAGTCAATCCAACGCGCCGCGGCATCGATCCCCATCCTCCTTAGCACAAGAGACTGCGTCTCGAGCAACGTCGGGTATGCCACAATGACCATTCGGTCATCGCTCTCGAGCTTGCCGAAATCACGCATCGCGCGCTCATGGAGGGAATCGCTTTCGTCGGCCGTGGCGTATAAGGCTACTGAATCTGCCAAGACGGCGCGCATCATTTCCGAATGCCGGCAAAATAATCGTCATGGTTTCGGCTGACATCGTTGCGTCCGCTTCGCCCCACCGGTCCGAGTTTGAGCCGCCGATGGGAACCTAGGAAACCCCGTTCCTGTAGAAACTCCCGAAGTGCCGTTTGCATGACCGTGGTCAAAGCGGGTGGTGTTTCCTGGGCGCTGCGAAATTGATCCACTGCATCCGCTAGGTCGTCAGGGAATGTTATGGTTGCTCGTCGCATGGCAACATGTTATCACCGAATGGTGAAGTTGGTGAACATGCGAATGTAAGGCGAATTGTGAGCAACCGCCGCGCAGTGCTCCGCAGGTTGTTGGTCTGTGCGGCTGTGCTACCTTACTATCTTTCAATCCAAGCCCTCATGAAGATCCTGTCAGCCGCACTGCTTTCCACTTCCATCCTGTTTTCTTCGGCATCGATTGAGGCGGCAAAGCCGCCTGCGCCCTCGGCCCAATCCATCTTCGGCTTCCGCGACTCCACCGCGGAGACCGCCGCAGAGTCCAAGTTTCTCGCCGTCCCCGATCCCAAGCTCGCAGAAGAGCATCTCCGCACTCTGACCAAAGTCCCGCACATGGCCGGGACAATCGAAGATAAAGCCACCGCCGACTATGTCGCGCAGAAATTCCGCGACGCCGGGCTCGACACCGAAATAGTCGAGTACAAAGTCTGGATCAACTATCCGCAGGAGATCAATGTCGACATGACCGCTCCCGCCGGAGTTGCCATGCACGGCCCCACGCCCGAACATGTCGATGGCGATTCATATGAAGATGATCCCCGCATTGTCATGCCGTTCAATGGCATGTCGCCGTCCGGCGACATAGAAGCTGACGTGGTTTATGCCAATTACGGCACGCCTGAAGATTTCGAAAAGCTCGACCGGATGAAAGTCGATGTCCGCGGAAAAATCGTGCTCGTGCGCTATGGCCAGAATTTCCGCGGGGTGAAGGTCTTCATCGCGCAGGAGCACGTCGCAGCAGGGGTGATCATCTATTCCGATCCCGCCGATGACGGATGGCGTCGCGGCGACAAATATCCCGACGGTCCGTGGCGTCCGGATACTGGCGTGCAGCGCGGCTCGACTGGATTCATGTTCGAGTTTCCCGGCGACCCGACCACACCGGGCGTTGCATCCCTACCGTCGTTGCCTGATTCGCAACGCATCTCTCCACAAGTCTCGGCACAGATGCCGAAGATCCCCGTCACGCCGCTCTCGTATCACGACGCGTGGCCGATCCTGCAACACCTTGGCGGCCCGGATTCTCCACGCGAATGGCAAGGATCGTTGCCATTCACATATCACGTTGGCCCTGGCCCTTCGCGGGTGAAACTTCACCTCAAGCAGGATTACCAATTCCGCACGCTGTGGGACGTCATTGGCCGCGTCAAGGGAAGCGATCTGCCCGACGAACTGGTGATCGCCGGCAATCATCGTGACGCATGGGTCTACGGTGCGGTCGATCCAGGCAGTGGAACTGCGGCGATGCTCGAAGCCGTACACGGCGTCGGAGAACTGTTGAAATCCGGATGGAAGCCGCGCCGCACGATTTTGTTTTGCAGTTGGGACGGTGAAGAGGAAGGACTCATGGGATCCACCGAGTGGGTCGAGCAACACGAAGCGGAACTTCGCAACGCAGCTGCCTATTTCAATATGGATGTAGCCGTCTCCGGATCGAAGTTTGGCGCGTCGGCGGTCCCGAGCTTGAAGCAATTCCTGCGTGACATCACCAAAGCGGTTCCGGCACCAAAAGGCGGAACGGTTTATGAAGGGTGGCAGAAGGCTTCGCAGCCGAACGCGGCCGCGGCCGCGACCCAATCTCCGACCGAAGCCATCGGAGACAGCCGCCGCAATCCGAATGCGCAGGTGAAGAGCGACGTTCCGGTCGGGGACTTGGGCAGCGGCTCCGACTACACGGCATTTCTGCAGCACGTGGGCGTGCCCGCGGCCGACATGAGTTCCAGTGGCCCTTACGGCGTCTATCACTCTGCGTTCGACGATCTTGAATGGTTTCAGAAGTTTGCCGATCCGGATTTCGTCTACGAGCAGGAGATGGCGCGCATTCTCGGACTAGAAGTAATCCGCATGGCCGATACCGAAGTTCTTCCCTACGACTACGACGAATACGGAAAAGAAGTCGTGTCTTATGTCGACGCCGCGCACACGAGAGCGGACGACAAATTCGGCAAACGGTCGCTCGATTTCGACGCGGTGGATACTGCGGCGAAGCATTTCGAATCGGCGGCCGAGAAAATTCTCGCGAAGCAGAAGAATCCTCCGCAGGACGTGACACGCCTGAACCATGCCCTGATGTCAGCCGAGCGCGCCCTGCTGGTGAAAGAAGGACTGCCGCACCGTCCCTGGTTTCGGCACCCGATTTATGCGCCCGGAGAATACACTGGCTACGCTGCGGTCGTGATCCCCGGCATCAACGAAGCGCTCGACAAAGGCAACAGTGACCAGACGCGGCAGCAGTTGGCGGTGCTGGCTGCAGCGCTTGAACGCGCCGCGAAGACGCTTGAAGGATACAAATAGCAATGCAATCCTCCTCTCACGCCCTCGGACAGTTCCTGCGCACCATTCCCGCGTCGGCGCTGGCGACATTTCTCGCGTTATTCCCGATCGTCGATCCGTTTGGCGGCATTCCTATCTTCTTCACCATGACCTCGGGCTGGACGCCGCGCGAGCGCACATGGACAGCGGTCAAGACGGGAATTTGGGTTTTCGTCATTCTCGCCACGTTTCTCTTCTTCGGGCGCTTCGTTCTCTCTTTTTTCGGAATCTCCCTGCCTGTGCTGAAAATCGCAGGCGGACTGATCGTAGCCAATACCGCCTGGGGCATGGTCACATCTACGGCGCGCATCACGCCGGCTGAAAGCCATGAAGCGGAGAGCAAGGAAGATATCTCGCTGACTCCGCTCGCCATGCCTCTGATGTCCGGTCCCGGGGCGATTGGAGTGGTCATGGGTCTCGCCGCGGGCGTCGATAATGCCGCTGGATACATCGGCATGGTGATCGGGATCGCCGTGATTGCGCTCAGCGTAACGCTGTTCTTCTGGATGGGCGGACCGCTGGTGCGCAAACTTGGCCCGAGCGCGGTCGGAGCCATCAACAAGATCTTCGGATTTCTGATTCTTGCTATCGCGGTGCAGTTGGTCTGGGACGGCGTGGCGGATTTCAGGTCATAGGAATCGCGGAACCTCCTGCCGTCCCTTTGCGTACTCTATTGCGGGGCGTTCTTGTGCCCGTGAGGTGCATCATGTCTCGAGCCAGTTTCCGTTCAGTTTCTCTGCACAAAGCGGTGTTGCTGTGTCTGTTTCTCGTTCCACTGGCCGCCGCAAACGACTATAAGTACGAAGAAAGCCATCACGACACGCGCGACTTCAGCGACGGCGGATACCTGCACGTCCGGATCAAGGTCGGTGACCTGCATATCAAACGCGGAGATTCCAACAAAATCCGCCTGGACTACAGGGTCAGATCCAACCACGAGAACAATGTCAAAGAGGCTACGGTCGACTTCGATGTCAAAGGCAAGGACGCGACCATCGAATTCAATGCTCACGGCGACAACACGCAGTTCGACGTCGAACTCGAAGTCCCGCAGAACACGAATCTCGATCTGCACGGAAAGGTTGGGGACATTACTGTGGACAAGATTGAAGGCGACAAGGACCTCGATCTTGGCGTGGGAGATATCAACCTCGCGAAGAGTTCAGACACTTACCGCTCGGTGAACGTGAGCACCGGCATAGGCGACGTCCATGGCGCCGATTACGGCGAAGCGCGGGGATGGCTAGGCAAGACGATCAAATATCACGGCAACGGCAAGTACGACCTGCGCGCCCACGTCGGCGTCGGAGATATTCATCTCGATAACTAGTGCCTTTCTGTAGAAGGCAAAAAGTCAAGATGGCGGAAAAATGGCTTCATGCACATAACAAACGGTGCAGCGATCTTTAAAACTGCTGATTCGTGACAGCTTCCGGAGGTTAGCGGCAATCGAGGGCTCTGGCGCCACGCTGCCGATGGACTCCGCATGTTTTCGCGAATGGGCGCGGATCATGGCAGGGAAGTCAGCTGAATTGATGGAGGATGCGATGATCGCTGCAACTGCACGTGTCCACAGACTGGAAGTCGCGACGCGAAACGAACGGGACTTCCGGCCGTTTCAGGTTTCCGCGTTCAATCCGTTTCAGTTCGCGTGAGGCGCAAAAAGGCTAACCTGATCCCCTCAGGCTGCAACATTAAGGCTCCCGCCGAAGTCAAAATCCCCGCTACTTCGTCTTCGCTCAGGGCAGGCTCTGTCGCGCAAAACGCGACCAGGGCGAGGCATCCGCGGCATTCCCGAGACGACATTCTTGGACAAAAAGAAAGAGCTGGCGTTTCCGCCAGCCCTTTCACACGTCCCAAAGAAACGCCCCAAGCTAGAACGTGAAATGAACTCCAAATTCACCCCAGATCGAGCGCGGGATGAAGGTGGCATTCGGAGCGAAGAATCCGGCCGGGTGGCCGAAAGTGGCCGAGCTGCTGACATCGGATCCGAAATTGTTCCCATAATTTGCTCGGTTGGTCAGGTTGAATGCCTGCGCTACCAGTTGAATATTTACGCGTTCGCCGAATCTGAAGTTCTTGGCTAACTTGGCGTCCAGTTCGAAGAACGTCTGTCCACGAAGCGGGTCATACTTGGCAATCGTACACTGCGCAGTGTAGTAGCACGTGGCCACGAACCCTTGCGCAGCGGCGGTCGCATTTGACGGAATGTTCGGGTCGGTAGGATCTGCGGCAACGGCGGCCGCAACGTACTGGGAGATATAGTTCGGTCCGTAGAAATAGTTCTTCTCGTCACCGATCGGCACGACAACAGCGGCAGCAGTTCCACCGCCGGCATTGATGGTGTTGTAGGAGTTGGTCAGGTTGTAGGGACGTGGCGTGCCGAACTGAAGAATTGGTGCAAACTGAAATCCTTTCGGCAAGTCGACCAGCCCCGCCAAGGTGATGTGATGACGCTCGTCGTTTGACGACGGGCCCCACTCGAATGGAGCGAAGGGAACATAGCCGTCACGAGCATAGTTGCGGAAGGCGGTTGTTGGGCCGCCGCCGGTGTCATAGCCATAGGCCCAGGACAAGGTGTAGTTGGCAGTCAGGGAGAAGCGATGGCTCATCCGCTGGCGGAAGCTCAGGTTGATGCCGTCATAGCGGCTCCGATTGATGGACTCGTCACTCCGCAGGCTCGCCAGCACCGGCTGCCCGGCGGCAGTAAACGCGGCGCTTAAGGGCCGAATCAAGTTAACGTTTCCGAAGTTCATGTTGCATCCCAACGGAAGGGCCGGGGAAGTGCACGGTGTGCCAGTCGCATCGGTCGGGTTGGTGGAATCTACGACCTTCTGGTCGATGTTAATCGTCTTGTCCTCATGCAGATTGAGAACATGGGTGAATTCGGCTTCGAATACCGAGTTGTTGTTGAGAGCCCAGGAATAGCCGACGTTAAATTCTTCCGATACCGGATTCCGGAAGTTTGGATCCATCAGGCGACCAACGCTTCCATCCGCAGCCGCCGATGATGGGCCGGGCAAGCAGGCCTCTTGCGCCGCGATGTTTGCCTGCGAATAGGAGAACGATCCAAGCGTCCCGCCACACGGCAACGTGTCTGTTGGGTTGGAGAGGCTCAACACCGTCTGGAAGATCGTTGGGTTCGCGAGTTGTTCCATGAACAGCGGAACGTTCTGAAACGTGTTGCCGAAGTACAAACCGAACCCGCCGCGCAAGACATGTTTGCCAGCTCCGGTCAAATCATAGGCAAATCCGATGCGCGGGCTGAAGTCTTTCGTATCATCTTGTGCGACGCCCCTCGTGTTGTAGGCCGCAATCGGATTGATGGATGCGATGGCGAGCAACGACTGGTAGGAGCGGCTGTTCTGAATGTCAGACGAGCCGAACCAGTTAAAGTCGCGGTCCCAGCGCAGACCCAAATTCAGGGTCAAACGGTTGTTCACTTTCCAATCGTCTTGTCCATACAACCCAAGCTGCTTCGTAGGGACCAGGAAGTAAGGATCGCCATTCGAGATTGACATTCCTCCAACCAGTCCCGGCGTCGCGAAGCCTTGGGGGTAAATGGAGGGTCCGCAGTTGGCGTTAGTATCATTGGGCGCCAACCCGAGAATGCAGCTCGGATCCGCAACAAAATCAGCTTCCAGAGTCGAGTTGAATTCGAAGAATCCGCCCGAGACGGGGTTGTAGATGTAGTCGGCGCCGGCTTTGAATGTGTGGCGCCCGATTGTTTTGGAAATGTCGTCCTTGAACTGCCACTTGCGCTGGAATGACTGCTGCGGAACATTAGTATTTGTTCCGAACGACGCGTCCGGGAAAGTGACGAGCGGAGCGCTGACCTTGCTGGCGATTAGGTTGTTCCAATACTGAAAACCGAAGGTGAACTGGTTCACGAGCGAGGACGAAATTTGAGAATTCAGCGTGAAGTTGGCCAGTTGAAGGTGGTTGGTAGTGAAGTTTCCTTCCGTCAAATCGCCGGTATCGCCCGATTGGTCGTTCAGGCTGTCGTTGGCCTGCGAACTGTAACTGATGTAGGCCGTATTCCGGCTGTTGATCGTGTAATCAAGGCGGCCGTTATAGCGCCATTCGTGGAAGGGACGAGGAATCTGAAGAGCCGGTTCCGCGGCAAAGTTGTTTTGTTGGGCCAGGACAAGCTCGTTATACGCGGTTGTTGCCTCGGACAGTGATTGGCTCTCGCGCTGACGCTCGATGGCGAAGAAGCCGAAGAGCTTGTCTTTCACGAATGGGCCGCCGACCGATCCGCCGAAGAACTGGCGACTGTAGGGCGGGTTCTGGTCCGTTGACGTGCCGTCGCCGTTGGCGACCTTCTGCGCCGTCTGCAATGCGGCGTCGCGGAAGTATCCGAAGACGGAGCCGTGATAAACGTTGCTGCCCGACTTCGTGATCATGTTGATGGCCGCGCCCTGCGAGCGTCCGTTTTCGGCAGAGAAGCGCTGGGTGCTGATCTGGAATTCCTGCACGGCTTCGAGCGGCATCTGCATGACCGCGCCGCCGACCGTGTTGTCTTTATTGTCGACGCCGTTGATGGTGGTGTTGATGTTGCGTCCGTCGGAGCCGTTAACGGAGAGAATCGCGTAGCGATTCTTGGTCGGGTCGTAAGAGTCAGCCTGTTTTACGCCTGGAGCCAGATACGCAAGGTTTGCTGCGTCGCGGCCGGCGAGGGGAAGGTCTTCGACTTCCTTTGGCGTGATGTCCTGGCTGACGCTGGTCTTGGTGATATCCACGATCGGAGCTTCCCCGGTGACTTCAATAACAGTGGTGGCAGCGCCCGGATTTAGCGTGACGTTGACTGTCGCGGATGAACCGACCAGCAATTCGGTCGTTTCGACGACCGACGCGAATCCTTCTTTCGTGACCTTCACCTGATAGATTCCTGCTGGAACAAAATCGAAGCGGAACGAACCGGTGTCCTTAGTGCTGGCAGTGCGGGTGACTCCAGTCGCTTTGAACGTGGCGACGATTTGCGCACCGGCTACAACTGCGGAAGATTTATCGGTGACTGTGCCCTGGAGAGTTCCGGTGGCAGTGGCCTGCGAGAAAACATAACTTGCGCTCAAGGCCGTAACAAACAACGCGAGCAGAAACACGTAGACACACGACTTCTTTTGAATCATTCGCTTCACCTCCCGGTGAAATCAGCCTTACGGCTGGTACTTCGTTCGCACGCCCCAACAGCAAAGCGAAACGAGATTTCTTATGATCTTGCCTGGAAGAACGGACTAACATCCGACGTCAACCTTGGGACTACACAGCACACTGGAAGACGCGGGTACTGCACACTACGCAATTGTCTGCCCAAATGTCAAGAATTGTAATGTATTGAAAAGGCAGGCAAATGTTGGAGGTCGACTCAAATGGCGCTTCCAATTTACGGAGTAATTCCAAAGCGGGGCATACTGTATTCCATAGCAAAAGACAAACTTATCGCGAGGATCGCGCGTAAAGCAGCAGAGGTCGGAGTGCGCAATCGATCAATCCTTCATGTCGAGGGAAACTTCCGAACTATTAGAGCCGCCCATTGAGGCGTTGGCACGAGCCAATGATTGACCATCGAATGACTGATTGGTGAAGCGAGAACCGCAACCAACCGATAGCCGTCCACCGTTGAGTTGTCGAAGAGAATAGTGTGGTCGGCACGCTCCACAGCGGTCGGAAGATTGTCGAAGCTTCGTCGATAGCGGCGCCGAACGTCGTTTTCTGGGACATTGTGGCCGCCGGCGAGCACGCGATCACGGATTCTCGACAGATTGATCTCAACGTTTTCTGTGCCTATGTAAACCAGCACGATTTCAAAGCCGCGCTGTCGCGCTTCGAGCATCATTCGCAGATAGCCTTTCCCCGATAGCGTGGTCTCAACCGCAAAGCTCCGACGATTTTGAATATGTTTTCTCGCAGATGAAAGAACCCGACGAGCAGCTTCAACTGGAAAAGTTGACGGCAAGGTCGACTGAAAGGTCTTTCCAATAGCGTCAGGGTCGAGTACGGGAATCGATCGGAAGACATCCGAGTTCCAGTGGGTCAGTGTTGTTTTACCGGAGCCGTTGGCCCCAGCGATGATGGTTAATCGGGGAGGGTTCAACGCGAGGACGGGGAATCCTGAGGTTGCTGTTTTCGCTGACGCTCAGCAAGGATTTCCTGTAAGCGCTTTCTTTCAACAGTCACGCCAGCGCGAGCGGCGCGGGCCATCTTTTGCGCGAGTTCGATCCAGTTCACAACCATAGCAATAGGATATCCCACGGCCGAATGTTCTCAAAGATGATTGATTCTGCACAGCGCTGCTTCCATCCTTTCGCAAACAGCGCGAAAGGATGGGGCTCCCGGGGCCTGGGCGATCCTAGCAATTCTAGGAAGGTGACGCTGGAGGATGCAGCGATTGCGAGGTAGGACACTATCTGTGGCCAGATTTTTCAAGAATTCCTGACAGAGCTGATCCTAGGGTAGCGCTGCACCATTCAGCTAAGCCATAAGCGTATAGGTGCCCCTCGCGTAAACTGGAAACAATTGCAAGAGCGCATACGCTTCTTCCCTTTGTACGACTCGGCCGGTAGGATGCCCCGCATCGTTTCGCGTTCGCCGGATCACATTAAAAATGCCATCTAGCTCGGTTCCGATCGAGTCTTGGAGCGATTCCGGCGACTGCTTGCGGACCGGATCGATCTTGCTCATAACAGATTCATAGATGCGCTTTGCAATTTGAGTTTCCGTCTTCTCGATGAATTTCTTTTTTCCGTCTTCAGCTGCGATAGCACCGTAAATCGCGTCGCGCAGCAGAATTAGGATGCGCTCTGAGGCCACGCCAGTCATCACGGCGCTCGACAGATAACAACCCGATCTAAATGAAGTTAGCGCTTCCCTGAGATAAAGTTCGACGATAAGGTCAAGATTGGGAATTTGGCTACGAAGACGCTCTAGAAATAAAGCAGCATCATAGGTCGTGTACTCACCCTTCTCCAGACATTCTTTTCCCCACTCAGTAACCTGCAGCCATGGCAGGTTTGTGCTGTACGCGTCGGTCGAAATGCCGGGAACGACAATCCCTGAATGATAAGACTCCATATGCATTCGCGGATTGCATCTTCATCGGCCTTATCCAAGCTATTTGACGAAAAAGGGATGTCGTGAGGCATAGCCTCTGCTTGCTGGGCTTTGCTTTAACCCCACGGGAAATATCTACCAGTTGGAGACCGCCGCTGTTCGCGCCGATCTGGTTCGTCGGACGAACCAACGCGTCGTAGACCCATCTTCGTAGTTTGTTTCGGGATCCAATCGCATGCGTGGTCCCAGAATAGCTACTTAATCGAAACCAGCCGCTCCACTAACTCCGAGTAGTCCTTCTTCTCGATGCCGTGCACCTGCTTGTTGTACTCGTCTACCTTCGACGAATAGTTCATCGAGCAGAATTTGGGGCCGCACATGGAGCAGAAGGCGGCTTCTTTGTAGTAGTCGTCGGGGAGGGTTTCGTCGTGCATGCTGCGGGCGGTTTCGGGGTCGAGCGAGAGGGCGAACTGTTTTTCCCAATCGAATTTGTATCTGGCGTAGCTGAGGGCATCGTCGCGGTCGCGGGCGCCGGGGCGTCCGCGGGCGATGTCGGCGGCGTGGGCAGAAATTTTGTAGGCGATAATGCCGTCTTTCACGTCTTTCTCGTTTGGTAAACCTAAATGCTCTTTTGGCGTGACGTAGCAGAGCATGGCTGCGCCGTACCATCCGATCATGGCCGCGCCGATGGCGGACGTGATGTGGTCGTAGCCGGGCGCGATGTCGGTGACGAGCGGGCCGAGCGTGTAGAACGGGGCTTCGTAGCAGAGTTCGACTTCTTTTTCGACCTGCTCTTTGATCTTGTCCATGGACACGTGGCCGGGGCCTTCGATCATGACCTGCACGTCGTGCTCCCAGGCTTTTTTCGTGAGTTCGCCGAGAGTTTTCAGTTCGGAGAATTGCGCTTCGTCGCTCGCGTCGGCGACGCAGCCGGGGCGCAGGCCGTCGCCCAAAGAGAAGCTGACGTCGTACTTCTTGAAAATTTTGACGATATCGTCGAAGCGGTCGTAGAGAAAGTTCTGTTTGTGGTTGTAGGCCATCCACTGGGCGAGAATGGCGCCGCCGCGGCTGACGATTCCGGTGATGCGCTTCGAAATCAGCGGCAGATATTGAATGAGGACTCCCGCGTGGATCGTCATGTAGTCCACGCCTTGCGCGGCTTGCTCTTCGATCACTTCCAGCATGACCTCGGCATTGAGGTCTTCGACGCGCTTTACGCGCGCAATGGCTTCGTAAATCGGCACCGTGCCGATCGGCACTGGCGAGTGCCGCAAGATAGCCTCGCGGATTTCGTGAATGTCGCCGCCGGTGGAAAGATCCATGACCGTGTCGGCGCCATAGTGGACCGCAGTATGCAGCTTCTTCAGTTCTTCGTTGATTTCCGAAGTGACGGCCGAATTCCCGATGTTGGCGTTGATCTTGCACAGGCTGGCCACGCCGATCGCCATGGGCTCAAGTTCGGGATGGTTTATGTTGGCGGGAATGATCATGCGTCCGCGGGCAACTTCGTCGCGCACGAGTTCGGGCGTCAGTTTCTCTTTATGGGCGATGAACGACATCTCTTCGGTGATCACACCCTGGCGGGCGTAATGCATCTGGGAGAAATTTCCGTCGGCATTCTCGCGCTTGCGGCGGACGAGCCATTCCGCGCGCGGTTTAGGGACACTGTATCCGTTGCCGTTCGTGCCATTCGTCGAAGTCATTGCGGGGCCAACCTTCCTGTAATTCCCGATTATAAACGCCGCTCGGGGGTTCGCCGCGGCCGAGGCGAGAGCGTACGATGTCCGCCGCATCGTTCCTCACTGTAACGCCGCAAAAAGCGCGGCCTCAGAATGAGCCATCCGGACTGTTGTCGCAATTCTGAAACCAAACGCGCGGCGACTTTCTGCATCCTAAAAGCGCTCCGGATTCGAAGCAATCTCGGAGAATACTGTACTCGATCAGGACTCTGGAGGAGACTATGACGCGCTATGGCACGTTGGGCGACTACAGGTTTTCAAACACGCAGGAAGCTGCGGTCGATATCCGCGGCGCGAAGGTGTACGGACGCGGTGACGAAAAGCTGGGCGAGATCGACGACGTGGTTTTCGATGAAGTGACAGGAGCGATCGTCTACATTGTCGTGGACACGGGCGGATGGCTTAAGAGCAAAAGATTCATCGTGCCGCCCGACCGGATCCGTCCGTCGATGCAACATGAAGACGACTTTCTTGTCGATCTCACGAAGGAGCAGATCGAGAGCTTCCCGGCGTATGACGGCGGTGAACTGACGTCCGAAGAAAAATGGGCCGACTATGAGAACCGCTACCGGTCGAAGTGGGTCGAGAAGCCTGTCATGCACCGCGAGGCGACTGACCGGAATATCACGCCGACGACCAAGCAGCAACTGGATGCGGGATCAGGAACACTTTCGACGCCGGAAGCGGACACAGCCGAATTGGATACAACCGTCACCCCTGTCCGTGAAGAGATGACGATGGATGTCTCGGCGATGGGGCCCTCCGTGCGATGGACCGCGTTTGAAGACACGCTTCGCCAGCGGAGGGAAGAGGTGTTGCAGTCGTCGATTGAGAATGCGAAGAGAGCAGAAACGCAATCTGAACGCGACAGGCTGCAACGTAGAAAGGCAAGCTAACCACGAGTCGTGGAGGGGCGGACGGCTCGTCCGCCCTTCAGAAATCTGCGGAACTTCGCTTCGCGGACAGCCCAGATCGGTTGTCCCGTCATCATTCCTGAAGCCCAGATCTTCCAGTCGGTCCGGAATTCGGGCGGGTCTGGCATAACAACTGTCTAGTGTGTCCTCCTTTCCTCCTTTCCTCCTTTCCGAAGGTTTGCTGATACGGCGTGTGCGGCTTAAAATCGGAACCCGTCGGTTATCAGGAGAAATTCCAACATGTCTGCATTGCGCGTCGCAGTGTGTATTTTGCTGCTTGCTCCAATCATTTGTTTTTCGCAATCCGCCAAGCCCGGCTCGGAATTCAGCATCGACAACATCGACAAGAGCGTCGATCCGTGCGTGGACTTCTTCCAATACGCGTGTGGCAACTGGATCAAGAACTCCGAGATTCCGCCAGACCGCGCTTCATGGCAAAGCTTTTCGGAGCTGAATGAGAGCAATCTTCACGTCGAGAAAGAGATTCTCGAGAAGGCCGCTGCCGGCGGGTCGGGGCGCAATGGAATCGACCAGCGCATCGGCGATCTGTACGGCTCGTGCATGGATGAGAAGGCGGTGGACGCGAAGGGCATCTCTCCCATCAAGCCAGAGTTAGACCGCGTCGCGGCCGTGAAAGACAAGGCTGGATTGATTGATGAACTCGCCCGCCTCCATTTAGTTGGAGCATCGTCGCTGTTCGCTTTTTACTCCTCGTCCGATCTGCACAATGCCGACCAGGTGATCGCGTATATCGATCAGGGCGGCCTTTCGCTGCCTGACCGCGACTACTACATCAAAGACGACGCCGACAAGGTCGAGATGCGCAAACACCTCGTCGACTATATGACGACTTTGTTTACGCTGTCGGGGCAGACTCCAAAGCAAGCGGCGGAATCGGCGCACACGGTTCTGATGGTCGAGACGCTGCTCGCGGCGAATTCGATGGACCGCACCAAGCGGCGTGATCCCAAGAACCGCGATCACAAGATGACGCGCGAAGAAGCTGCTGCGCTCGCGCCTGAGTTTTATCTCGACCGTTTTTTCACCGGCGTTGGCGCGCCGAAATTCACGGAGATCAACGTCGGCAATCCGGATTTCTTCTCGCAGATGAACGGCGTGATCGCGTCGTTGCCGCTGGATTCGCTGAAAACTTACGTTTCATGGCACGTCATGCGCAATTCCTCACCGTGGCTCTCGCAGCCGTTTGTGGATGCCAACTTCAAGATGCGGCAGGCGCTTACCGGACAGAAGCAGATACAGGACCGCTGGAAGCGTTGCGTGAATCTGGTGGATGGCGAACTCGGAGAAGCGCTCGGACAGCGTTATGTCGAACAGACGTTCGGAGCCGATGGCAAGCAACGCATGCTGAAGATGGTGGACGCGCTGGAGAAGTCGCTCGATAATGACATCCAGAACCTTGCATGGATGAGCGCCGACACCAAGAAGCAGGCCAAGGTGAAGCTGGAGGCGATCCGCAACAAGATCGGATACCCGGATAAGTGGCGCGATTACAGTTCGGTAGTGATCAAGCCAAACGATCTCATCGGCAACGTTGAGCGCGCCGACGAGTTCGAGACGAAACGCGACGTTGCGAAGATTGACAAGCCCCTCGACCGCACCGAGTGGGGCATGACTCCGCCCGAGGTGAACGCCTATTACAGCGGGTCATACAACGAAATCGTGTTTCCCGCGGGTATTTTGCAGCCGCCGTTCTTCGACAAGAACATGGATGACGCCGTGAACTTTGGCGGAATCGGGCTCGTCATCGGCCACGAACTCACGCACGGCTTTGACGACCAGGGCCGCAAGTTCGATCCGCAGGGAAATTTGCGCGACTGGTGGACAGAGCAGGACGGAAAAGAATTCGATAAGCGCGTGAGCTGCGTTGCCGATGAGTACTCGAACTTCGTTGCCGTCGACAACATGAAGCTCAACGGCCGCCTTACGCTGGGCGAGAACACGGCCGACAATGGCGGCGCGCGCATCGCGCTGGCGGCGCTCGAGCAAATGATCGCAGACGACAAGTCAGGTAAAGAAGGGCAGAAGATCGACGGTTACACTCCGGAGCAGCGCTTTTTCCTGGGATTTGGGCGCGTGTGGTGCGAGAAGCAGCGTCCGGAGTATTTGCGGATGCAGGTCAGCACCAATCCGCATTCGCCGGGCAAGTATCGTGTCAACGGCGTGGTGCAGAACATGCCAGAATTCCAGAAGGCATGGGGATGCAAGGCCGGTCAGCCGATGGTGGCTGAGAACGCCTGCCACGTTTGGTGAGGAAAGGCCAAAGGCTTTCACCACAGAGGTCACAGAGTAGTCAGCCTGATAGATCCTCTGTGTCCTCTGTGGTTTAGATTTTTCCTCGGAAGGCAAGCGGGCAGCAGTGCTCGCTCCACATCTTCATTTCTCTCGCAATCGCAACTGATGCTCGAGTTCCTGGAAACGGCGCGTGATTGTATGCAGGACCAGGCCGACGACGAGCAGGAGCATTCCGGAGAGAACCAATCCTACGGCCAGGACTGCTGACGGCAGTCTTGGCACCAAGCCAGTCTTGATAAATTCCACAACTACAACGGTGCCGGGGATGAACCCGAGCAGGATAAAGATCAGGCCCATGCCTCCGAAGAAAGTCAGCGGCTTGTAGTCTCGTACGAGGCTGAGAATGGTGTTCAGGATCACGAATCCGTCTTGCACGATGCGGATTTTCGAGAAGCTGCCTTCCGGCCGCGCGGCGAGGCGGACGGGGATTTCGGTGATGCGGTATCCGCGGGCGAGGGCCTTCACCGTGAGTTCGACTTCAGTTTCGAATCCTCCACCGAAGACCGGAATGCTCTTCACGAACTCGCGGCTGAAGGCGCGATAGCCGGAGAGAACGTCAGAGAGCTTTACTTTGAAGATGGAATTGATCAGGCGAAGGAAGAATCCATTACCGACTTTATTGAGCAGGCGGAAGTCGCTCTCCGACGACGGCATCAGGCGCGAGCCGACGACCATCTCCGCATTGCCTTCGATGATTGGCGCGATCAGCTTGTGCACCTCGGATGCGGGATACGTATCGTCGCCGTCTACGATCACGTAGATATCGGCGTCGACCTGTTCAAACATCGATTGCACGACGAAGCCCTTGCCCTGGCGACGTTCATGGAAGACGTGTGCGCCAGCTTCTTGTGCTTTCTGCACGGTGCCGTCGGTGGAATTGTTGTCGAAGACGTAGATTTCGGCTTCGGGCAGCTCGGCTCGGAAATCGCGCACTACTTTCGTGATGGTGGGTTCTTCGTTGTAGCAGGGAATCAGGATCGCGATTCGGGGCGCCATGGCAACGCGGTCAGGATACACTGCGCGCGGGAAAACGTTGAAACGCTAAGTGAGCCGGCGGGCGCTGTGAATTGCACGATTGTTGAGTTTGTCATCCTGAGTGCCGGGGGAGCCGACGCGAGGGACCTTACGTCGGCAGGAAGCTTCGATTCAGCGGGGTGAGATTGTAGACCTCGCCGGCAGAGCCCAGAGACCAAGGCGGCCTCATTCACTTCGCTGGAAGCTTGTGGATCCGTTCAACCGCATCGGTCGCACATTCCGTCGTAAGGTTTCTCGGAGGGCTTTCGCCCTCCTCAGGAAGACAACCTTCCGGATATACATCGCGCCGATCCGTTCGCCGACGCGATCAGATTTCCGGAGTGATCAAGACTACCTTTGCGCCGATTGCGCGGCATTCATCCACTGCCCGGGCGATCTGCGCGAAGGGCACCTCGTTGCCGCCTCTCAACTGGACGACTTTCTCCGACTTGCCCTGGAAAAACTGATTCAGGTTGTACTTTAGGGCGGTCCACTTGACTTCGTGATTGTTCAGCGTCAGTCCGGCAGAAGGATCGTTTGTAGCTGATACTTTCAGATCGGCGGGTTCGGGGCCCGTCGGCGCTCCTGCCGGAACCCAGACTTCCAGACCTTTGGGCTGAACGATCATGCCGGTCTGCGCCGATTCTTTCTGCGCGGTCAGCAGAACCGGGGCGTCAAACTCGGCAGAGTGCGCGGCTTTGAGCACGGACTCTACATTCGAGTACGGCGCGCGAGCGTCGGCTTTAATGTAGAGCTTCTGGTCGCGATGGCGCGGTGTGCTGATCATTTCGTTCATCAATCCGTCGCGTGTCACCGGCTTCGCACCGAAGAAAAGATGACCGTTTTGTGTGACGGCAACGACCCACGCGTTCTGATCGTCGGCCGCGGGCTGCGGTTGGGCGTTAGTGGTCGCGGCCATCTGCACGCTCACCCCTTTTTGCAGTTGCTGGGCGGTGATTGTCGAAACGGCGAGCAGGACGATCAGCAGGAGCGCCAGGCTAAGCGTGAATTGACTTTTCGGGCTGTTAATCGAAATCGCTTTCATGACATTACCTCCTCGTTAGTTACTCACAGAATAGAGCGCGCCCTTGGAATTCCTGATTGACGTCAATCTAGGGTTTCGCGCCGCCGAGGGCTACCGCGGCGAGATTGCCGCCGAGGCCCATGGTTTCGACCGCGGTCGAGGGCACGATGACCATCGATCCGCGCTCTTTTATCGCTTCGTACAGCATGTTCATGGCGCGCAGATGCAGAGCGGTGGGATCGTTTTTGTAGATCGCCGCCGCAGCTGCGAACTTGTCGGCAATTTCAGTCTCGGCCTGTCCGAGGATGTTGCGGGCCTGGCGTTCGCGTTCCGCCTGCGCCTGGCGCGACATGGCGTCTTCGAGCGCCTGCGGGATTTTCACGTCGCGAATCTCGACCGACTGCACGGTGATTCCCCATGGATTTGTTTTCTCGTCGAGGATGCGTTGTAGTTCGCGACCGAGAGTTTCGCGCTCAGTGATCATTTGCGCCAGTTCGTGGCGGCCGATCGATTCGCGCAGTCCGGTTTGCGCGCTCAGCATGATGGCTTGCACGAAGTCCTCGACTTCCAGGATGGACTTTTCGGCGTTCCATACCATCCAGAAGACGATGGCATCGACGTTGACCGGAACCGTGTCACGGGTCAGCGTCGACTCGGCTGAGACGCTCGACACGCGCACGCGCTGGTCAACATACGGGCTCAGCGTCTCGACAATGGGAATGATCATGCACATACCGGGCCCGCGCAGGCCAACATAGCGGCCGAGGCGGAGCACGGCGACTTTCTCCCATTGGCGAATCACCTTGATCGCGAAGAGGAAGTAGGTCCGACGAGTGCGCTGGCGATCATGTACGCCGGCTGACGCGTGGCTTGAGCCACCGCGGCTCCCGCGAGCAGGCAGACGACGAACAGCAATAGTGCTACGCCGTTAACTTCCTGGATTTTGAGTTTCGGTATCATGACTATCTCCTTTGCGGGGGATTGGGCAGCAGTTCGCTCAGGCGTTCGATCACGTCTTCAAGCGCGAATCCAGCCGCTCCCGCGCGGGCCGCGAATTCGCTGACCATCTGGCCGAGCTGACGAGCGCGCTCGGCGGATTTCTTTTCCGGTTTCTTGTCGCTGATAAATGTCCCGGTGCCCTGATGCGTTTCGAGCATGCCTCCGAGTTCAAGTTCGCGATAGGCGCGCATCACGGTGTTGGGATTGATCTCCAGATCGACAGCAAGCTGGCGGACAGTGGGCAACTGGTCGCCGGCGATGAGCGAACCGGAAGCAACGCCGCCGCGGACCTGATCGATCAGCTGGCGATAAACGGGAACTCCGCTGTGCAGGTCGAGCCTGAACCGGAAGGCGTTGCCGTTTCTGGAATCCTTTGCCATGTGAGTCAGTGTAC
>DATAUY010000152.1:0-9474 GCA_036268025.1 Candidatus Sulfotelmatobacter sp.
ATTCAACGCCGCCGGCATGCGCGTGGACGGGAAAGTTGTGAGCGAGATGGTGAAGAAAGAACTGGCAGGGAAGTAGGGCGGTTTTCAGAGGTTCGCAAGCCTTCTCGGAGCCCTGAACCAATGACTCAACCCGATAGAGCCTTCCTGTTCTTGCCGGGCTTTCCGGTTAGCTACGTCTGTGAAGGGCTCACGAAAGCCGACGGTCATGAGCTGAGCAGCGGTAAGCTGGCGAGCAAGAATAGCTCCGCAGCACTTGCGGCGAACGTGTTTGGCTGGTTTCACCATCGACCGGAATGCCTGCCACCGTTCCCCACTTTAGAATCTGTGACTGCACACGCTAACCTTGTTGAAGTGGAGTATTGTGCCCGTTTTCCTTGGGTCGGTGGCAAACACCCATGGCTTGATGCATGGGTCGAAACGAATGAAACCGCGGCCGGTATTGAGTCAAAGAGGTTTGAGCCTTACCGCAGCGGTAACACCGGCATATGATCGGCCGGTTTGGCACGATCGCGATTCAGAGCTCAATCTGTGACGGAGTGCTGAATCAATCTCTGTGAACGTCATCTTCTCCTCTGCAATTCCCGATAAGCTTCGCTCTTCGAGACTCCCCGCTCTTTCGCGACTTTCTTCAGAGCGGCTTTCTCGTCAATATTTTCTTCTCCCATGATCTGCTGGACTCTCTGGTGCACACTGAGGCGGGCGAGGGCTCCCGCCTCTCCACCAGCACTTTCTTCTGCTTTACTAATCAGCAGAGTGATCTCACCCTTCACTGCTTCGCGCGCTTTCAGAATTTCCAGGACTTCTGCCACGTGCCCGCGGAGAAATTCTTCATGCAGCTTGGTCAGCTCGCGAGCGATCACAACATGGCGATCAATGCCGAGTACTTCTACGACATCTTCCAGCGCTTCGACGATTCGGTGCGGCGCTTCGTAAAATACCTGCGTTCGCGGAGAATTCTTGATGGTCTCTAAAATCGCTCGCCGCTCTCCGCGCTTTGCCGGAAGAAATCCGTTGAAGCGAAACGAATCTGTGGGCATGCCGCTGGCCACCAGCGCAGCCAGAAACGCCGATGCTCCCGGCACCGGGACGACGGATATCCCATCCTGTATCGCGAGCGTGACCAGCCGGTATCCGGGATCGGAAATCCCGGGCATGCCTGCGTCAGTCACTAGCGCCACGCTCGCGCCCTCTTGCATCTGTTTGACCAGTTCTGCCGACTTCGTGATCTCATTGTGTTCGTGATAACTGGTGGTTCGGGTCGCGATTGCGAAGTGATTGAGCAACTTTTGCGTTTGCCGCGTGTCTTCGCAAGCGATGACATCTACCTCCTTCAGCACACGGAGCGCCCGCAGAGTGATGTCCTCAAGATTGCCGATCGGCGTCGCGACCAGATACAACGCGGGTTTGGCTAGAGGGCCACTCATGGGCGGAAGTCTAACACTGGCTGCTGATCCGCATTGTCGTCGCAAGTTGTCGAGCTTCGCTCGACGGACAGCGGAGGGCGGCTGTCTCCACATGAGCATTTGCAAGAACCCGTGACTTTCTTTCATGCGGACGGATTAAGGTATATCGAGGAATAAGTCATGACCGCCAACGACTTCCGCAAAATCGCGCTCTCACTTCCGGAAACCGAAGAGCGCTCGCACATGAGCCATCCCGACTTCCGCATCGCCGGAAAAATATTCGCCACGCTCGGATATCCAGACAAGACCCGCGGCATGGTCAAGCTCTCGCCCGAAGAACAGCATTATTTCTCCAGGGACTATCCAGAAGCCTTCGTTCCGGTGAAGGGTGCATGGGGAAGAAAGGGAGCCACCAGCGTGGTCCTTAAAGCGGCAAAGAAAGATGTTCTAGCGAAGGCCATCAAAGCCGCGTGGCGCAATACCGCGCCGAAACGCTTGCTGAGCGGAAATTGACGCCGTCTGACTTCCACCCTAGAATCAAAATGCAGCTCTTAACCGTCCCATACTCATGCCACTTTACGAATATCTGTGCAAGAAGTGCGGTCATCGCTTCGAAAAAATCCTAAAATTTTCTGATAAGCCAATCAAGAAATGCCCAGAATGTGGCGGCGTGGTCGAGCAGGTGATCACTGCGCCAGCCGTGCAGTTCAAGGGATCTGGCTGGTACGTCACCGACTACGCCAAGAAGTCGGGCTCGGGATCAAGCTCCTCCGATAGCGGGAACAAGGACTCCAAAGATTCGAAAGATTCGAAGGAATCCAAGGAATCGAAGAAGGACGAGAAGAAAACCGAAAGCTCCTCGAAAGATACTTCTTCCAAGAAAGCCGACAAGAGCAAGTAGTCTCCGTCAAGACTCTCTCGGCGACTTGTCATCCTGAACGGCCGCGGAGCGGTCGTGAGGGACCTTACGGCAGCTGATCTCTTCTCTGTCGTCCAGCAAGTACATAGATCCTTCGCCCAGGATGACAAACGCCGGATGGCAATACTCCGGACGCGCCCTACTTTAGCTCCCGCTCAAAATGCTCCTGAATCATCGTGAACAGATGCACCCGCGCATCTTTCCCTGCGATGCTGTGCGTCTTGTTCGGATAGACCATGAGTTGGAACGGTTTCTCCGCATTGATGAGTGCATTGATCATCTGAATGCTGTTCTGGAAGTGAACGTTATCGTCGCTCGTTCCATGGACCAGCAGCAGCGCGCCGTGCAGCTTGTCGGCTGATTTGGTCACGTCGGATTGCTCATAGCCCGCCTTGTCATCCTTCAGCAGGCCCATGTAGCGCTCGGTGTAGATCGTGTCGTAGTTCTCCTGGTTGGTCACCGGGGCGACCGCGACGCCCGCCTTGAACCGGTCTGAGTGCGTCATCGCGTAAAGCGTCATCGAGCCGCCATTGGACCATCCCCAGATTGCCACCCGACTTCCATCAAGCTGCGGATACTGCGCCAGCAACTGATCGAGCGCCGTGAGTTGGTCCTTCAACTCGATCGCGCCGAATTCATGCCGGAGTGCCGTCTGGAATTTACGGTTACGCCCCGGCGTTCCGCGATTGTCTACTGCGAAGATCGCGAATCCCTTGCGGGCCAGAATTTCGTCAAACGCGCTCGGCACACCTTTCGTCACCATCTGCGCCGCGGGGCCGCCGTAAATGTTGATGATGAGCGGAATCTTGCCGCTGACCGTACCGTCCGGAGGCAAGAGCAGGCGTCCATACAAAACAGTGCCGTCATCGGCTTTGAACTCCAGCTGCTTTGGCGCGCGCAGACCGTAATCGGCGATCTCGTCGCGCGCCTTCCAGACCGGACTGCACGAACCTCCGACCGCGCAAAGCGTGACGACCGGCGAAGCTTGCGGCCCCGAATACGAATGCGAGTAGTGCTTGCCGTCATCGCTGAAGTTCGCGCCATGGTGCCCTTCTTCGGTGGTTAGCGCTTTGAAGTTTGAGCCGTCGAGTTTCACCGAGAAAATCTGCGTCTGCCGGGGATCGTCTTTGTTTGCCGCCACGAATACCGTGCCCGCGGACTCATCCACGCCTTCAATTCCCAGGACTTCGAAATCTCCCTTGGTCAATTGCCGTTCCAGCTTCGCATCGGCGGCCATCGGGTTGTGCTTATCGAAGCTGTAAAGATAAATGTGCATATTGCCGTCGCGCCAGCTCGGCCACAGGAACTGTCCTGACTTCAACATGCGAATTTCGAGATGCTCGAAATCAATCCACGCGCCCGGAGTCGATTCCGTCAGCACAATCCGCGATTTGCCCGTTTTTGCATCGACGAAGTAAAGATCCATTTTGTCCTGCGTGCGATTAAGCACCTCTGCCCAGACAACTCCAGGAGCAGCCCATCCAAAACGCGGAATGTAGGTGTCTTCGTCACTGCCGAGCGTAAGCCACCGGACGTGGTCCTTGTCCGCCTCGACAACGCCAAGCTTGACCACCGGATTCGGATCGCCGACTTTCGGATATTTCTCCTGGTCGACAGTGGGATGGGTCGGTATCCAGTCCGTGATCGGATAGGTCGGCACCTTGGTCTCGTCCATGTGCATGAAGACGATTTCCTTGCTGTCCGGCGACCAAAAATAGTTGCTCCGCACCGCCAGTTCTTCGGCGTAGACCCAGTCAATGTCGCCATTCAGGAAGTTGTCTCCACCGTCTTTTGTGAGTTGCTTCTCTTCTCCACCGGCCGCCGTCCGTACGTACAGGTTGTGCTTGCGCACATAGGCGACGCGGTTGCCGTCCGGAGAAAACTCAGGGCTGCCGCTCGGATCGCTGGCCGATGTGAATTGAACCGCCGTTTCCGATCCCAGGTCATACAGCCACAGTTGTCCTTGAGAGTTGAACAGCAGGTGCTTCGAGTCCGGCGCCCACAGGTAGGCCGCGACGCGATAGCGCGTCAAACGTTCTTTTTCGCGCTCATTCTTCACCTTGGTGACGTCCGGATCGAGCGACGCCAGTTTCGCCGCGCTCACCAATACCTTTTTCTCGCCGCTGGCGGCGTCCACATACCAAAGCTCGCCCTTCTCTCCTTTTTCGTCGCGCTGCACAAACGACAGCCTAGTTCCATCCGGGCTCCACGTCATTGTTTCCGGACCGCGCCCCGTCAGCCCGCCGGGCTGATAAAGCGATTCGATGGTTAGCGGCTTAGTGGCCGTTTGCGCCGGCAGCTGCTGAAATGCGAAACCAGACATCGCGAACACGACGAAGCAACACAATCCTTGTTTTTTCACAAAAGGACCTCTCAGAATAAAATTGCGCGGAATCCAAAATGCGACCGGAAAGTGTACACCGCAGAAGGCCACCCGCGCACGGCTCGCGAAATTGCGATAGCGGGTCAGTTTGAATTGTCATCCTGAGCAAGCGTTCTTTGCGTCGCGAAGGATCTGGGCGAGCCGCGCGGTGTATCGCGTTCTTTGCGACACAATAATCGCGCGTTCGGCTCGCTTCCTTATCAAACAACCCGCGACCGAAATTGCGCAGGTTCTGCAAACTCTGCGTTCTTCGCGGCCATAGACGCTCTCGCGTGCTAAAATCAAAGCAGCCGGAATGCTCCCAGAAATAGAAAATCTGCTGAAATTACAGGACGCAGACAAGGAAATCCGCCGCCTGCAAGACGAAGTGGCAGAACTCCCCAGGCGCGTCACCGCAATCGAGCAAAAGCTGGCCGGAACTAAAACGCAGCTCGAAAAGGCCCAGGCAGCCGTCAAGGCCGACGAGGCCAACCGCCGCAAATTCGACACCAACATCGGCGACCTGCGCGGCAAGATCTCCAAGTATCGCGACCAGTCCCTCGACGTAAAGACCAACGAACAATACAAAGCGCTGCTGCACGAGATTCAGTTCGCCGAGAAAGAGATCGCGGCGAATGAAGACAAGGTTCTCGAGCTGATGGTCAACGCCGATGCGCGCGACAAAGAAGTAAAGGCAGCCCAGGCAGAGCTCAAAGTTGAGGCAGCAGAAATCGAAAAAGAAAAAGAGGCGGCCCGGCAACGGACCGCGGAAGATGAAAAGCTTTTATCCGAGTGGCGCGCTAAACGCGATCAGCTTCGGGGCGGAGTTCGCGAAGACCTGCTACGCCACTACGAACGTGTTTCGAAGTTCCGCGGCAGCGGAATCTCCGAAGTTCGCGATCACAAATGCATGGCCTGCCAGGTGATGCTGCGGCCGCAGACCTACAACGAAATTCGTTCCGGCAAAGAAGCCATCGTCTGCGATTCCTGCCAGCGCATCCTGTATTTCGATCCCTCCAAGGAACTGGTCGACCAGAAACCGGGCGTGCATCGTCCCAAGCGGCACCATCCCAAGATTGACTCGCCACAAGCCTGGTATTTCCGAGGCGAATATGGTGATGGAAGCGAGGTCTTTCTTTGCCTGACCAATTCCCACGGGCAGGCGAGCCGCCGCATCTATGACATTCATACCGGACGCCTTATCGGCGACATCCTTAGCCGCGAGGGCGATTACCGTCAGGCGTTTCCCGAAGACATTACCGGCTCGACTCGATTGAATGGCGGATGGTCTGAAGAAGAACTCGACGGCTTCGGGGCCGAACTCCCGATGGTCATTTTGGACTCGCTGAACGCCGATCTCGATCTTGCTCGCCACGAAGCGTCGGCCGGATCGCACACGAAGCACTCCACCACCCCCGCCCCGACCGAACAAGCCGCCAGCTGAAGTTCCCTCATTCTTCAGTTCAATTGCAAATGAGCGGTGGAAATTCCACTTTGCCGGAGATCTAACCCAGAAGCTTCCCACTTTGACTAACTTGATTCCTGCTGCGCATCGGCGGACCCAATGCAGCCCTTTCCCACTTTTTCAATGGATCCGGTTTCATCCCGGCCTCCGGGGAACTGAGGCGCACCTTCTTTCCCACGGATTAACTACGTTGATTCAGTACGGCGATGGTGCTCGTCTCAGCACCGGAAGAGCGGCTAGAACACGGGAAGAGCGGCTAGAAAAAGAGCGGCCAGAAAAAGGGCGGCCCGAAAGGCCGCCCCGATTCGATAGACGCCACTGACTGTGGCGACCAAGCTTAATGTCCGGCTGCCGCTCCCGCTGCCGCGACTCCCGGAAGCTTCATGCTCTCGATGCGGTTTAGCACGTTTTCAATGCTCGCGCCCGTGTCGGTGCAGGCATCCACGTAAGGATGCCGCGTGCCGTCGGCATGCATGACCAACACTTTGATCTCGGCGTTCGCCTTCTTCGCCATATAAGGAAGGTGATGGCGATCATTCCGGCTCAAGGTCGATCCCAGCATGACCAGGTCAAATGCGGACTTCTTCAGTTCCTCGTCCACCTTTTTTCGCCCGAGTGCCGGCTGAACCGAATATCCAGCCTCTTCGAATTCCCTCGCCTGCGCCCTCAAAACGTCCTCATCCCCTTCGCCATAAAGAATCTTAAGTTTTGCCTTTGCCATAAATGACCGTCCTCGCTGGCGCTCGATTTGGCGCCTGCATGTGACGGTAGCAACCACCCCAGGAGCGATAAACGTCACCGAAGGCCTATACCGCACAAGATGGCGTGGCCCGTTGGTAACGCCACTTCTGGTATCTGCCGTTGAGGCAGGCATCTCTGGAACGTAAAGCCCTTCCCCTTTCGGGACATCCGAATTACACTTCTGCGCGGAGGCTTTCCACTCATGCTCGCCACTCCAGTCTGGAGGGCTGTACTCGTTTCGTTATTCTTGACTCCCTGGCTCGCTGCGCAACAAGGCACGTCCACGACGACCTGCAATCTCGATGACGGGCGCCAGGTTTACATTCGCTACAACGCGGTATCGAGCAAAGAGAAGATTCAGAACGGCAGACCCTGGGCCCCAGGCGGGGTCGCCATGACGCTGTTTACCGAAGCCCCGCTGACGCTCGGCAGTTCGCAGATTCCGATCGGCGCCTACACCGTTTATCCGATCCCGGCGCACGGCAACTGGACGCTCGCCGTCAACAAGAACGTGACCGCCGGCGCCGCCTATGACGAAAAACAAGACATCGCCCGTACCCAAATGGAAACCGCGCAGGTAGATCAATCGTCCGAGGCGCTGGAAGTGGCCTTCGCGCACGTAGGCTCGCGCTGTACGCTGCGGATCTATGTCGGCAAGTCCGCCTCATTCGCGGATTTCACCGCGAAGTGATGCTGTTTAGCCGGCGTGAGCGGAGCGGGAGCCCGCTGGCATCATCCTGAGCGCTTTTTGCGAAGGATCTTACGCAAGGCGCAAGCGCTCCTGCCCCGAATTCCGAGAACAGAAGCCCTTTTAGATTACGAGTTTAGATTGCCAGCTTTTCTCTGTGCCCCTCCGCGTACTCTGTGGTAAAAGGTTTGTCTTCCCCAACCTAAACTCATGCGTTTGCTGCTCACGCTGATTCTCGCCGTCACGGCCGCTGCTCAGTCCGGCCCCAGAGCCGAAATTTCCCATACCAAGGAGAGCTTGCGCGGAGTCAGCGCTGTCTCGCAGCAAGTCGCTTGGGCCAGCGGCACGCACGGCACTTACCTGCGCACAACCGACGCCGGACGCACCTGGACTCCCGCCCAGGTGCTCGACGCAGCTACGCTCGATTTCCGGGCCGTCGTCGCTTTCTCCACCGACGAAGCGTTCCTCATGTCCGCGGGTCCGGGCGATCAGTCACGCATCTACCACACGGGTGACGGTGGCCAGCACTGGCAGCTGCAATTCACCAACACCAACCCCAAGGGATTCTTCGACTCGATGACGTTCTGGGACCCGAAACACGGCATAGTTCTGGGCGATCCGGTTCCCGACGAAGGCGGCAAACTGAAATTCGAAGTATTGCTTACCGATGATGGCGAAACATGGCGCCAGACTCCGCCTGCGCAGTTGCCGGAAGCGCAGCCCGGCGAAGGCGCATTCGCCGCTTCGAATTCGTGCATTGCAATCCTGAGAGAAGGCACGTGGAAGAGCGGCGATTCAGCGGCACGTATGGAGACGAAAGAAGAACAGCACTCAGCCCCGGCCGATGCAAATATATGGTTCGCGACGGGCGGAAAAGTCGCCCGCATCTTCCATTCAGCCGATCGCGGCCAGAGCTGGCAGGTTTTCAACACACCAATCATCCAAGGCCCCGAATCCGCCGGAATTTTCTCCATCGCCTTCCGTGACAAACTCCATGGCGTCATCGCCGGCGGCGACTACAAGCGCCCCAAAGATGATGGTCCCGACCTCGCTTTTACTGACGATGGCGGCAAGACCTGGACGCTCTCGGCCTTAAAGCCGCAGGCATATTTCTCGGCCGTCGCATACGATGTAAGGGTTAATCAGGAAGCGATCGAACAGCAGCGTGAGCAACGAGAAGCTAGGCAAGAAAAAAAGAGAATTCGCCTCAAGCCCGAACCGTCTCAGCGGCTTTTTATTGTCGGCCCGGATTTCGTCTTCGATTTCCGCCCACCCGGCAATCCCCGCCGCCTGAGCGGGAAGGGCAAGAGCAAAGAGGAGTTCGGATTCAATGCAGTCGCTCCGTATCCCGAAGGCGGAGCGCTCTTCGTAGGCCCGAAAGGCTCAATCGCGTTCCTGCCATGATTTGCTGGGGAAAATCCTCGACCGACCATGTGGGGACAGCCGCCCTCGGCTGTCCGGTCGCGCGAATGCTCGACTCTCTTCCTTTGCAATCCCGACCGCATCCTTTGCTCGATTCCCGCAATCTAAGCCAGGACATTCTCAGTCAAGAAAGGGAATTCGATGCCCAAAGACCCCAATCACGCCCTCCGCGAACACCTCCTCGAACTGCTGAAAGGCGGCCAGGCTCACGCGACCTTCGACGACGCCGTCAAGAATCTTCCAGCCAAGCTCCAGGGTGCAAAGCCAGAAAATCTCCCGCACTCGCCATGGATGCTCCTTGAGCATCTCCGCATCACGCAGCACGACATCCTCGAATTCAGTCGTAATGAGAAGCACGAATCTCCGAAGTGGCCCGAAGGATATTGGCCGAACGAGACAGCGCCCGCCAGCGCCGCGGCCTGGGACAAGAGCGTCAAGCAATTCCACGCTGACCTGAAAGCCATGCAGGACCTG
>DATAUY010000153.1:0-2563 GCA_036268025.1 Candidatus Sulfotelmatobacter sp.
GAATCGCAATGATCGCAACTTTCTCCTCGCTGTGGAACTCCATCACACCCGCATTGGCCGATCATCTCTGGCAATCGTCCCTGTTTGCCGGCGCCGCCGGGCTGCTGACACTGACACTGCGGAAAAATCACGCGCGGGCACGCTACTGGTTGTGGCTGGCGGCGTCGGTTAAGTTTCTGGTTCCCTTTTCCTGGTTGATTTCTCTCGGCGGCCGGATGTCATGGCTTCGTCCTGCGCCGGCAGATACAATCCCATCCGCGTTTCTGACTGTCGAGCAGGTCAGCCAGCCGTTTTCACAAAGCGGCCTTGCAGCGGTTCCCGGAGCCACGGCCTCATCGACCTTCGCGCACTGGCTTCCCGCAGTTCTGGCAATCGTATGGCTAGCGGGATTCGTCGGGGTACTTCTCGTCTGGTGCATGCGCTGGCGGCGGATTTCGTTGCAGATCCGAAACGCAGTTCCCTTGCATGAAGGACGTGAGATCGAAGCGCTTGAGCGGGTACAGCATTCTTCAGGCGTTCGAAAGCAGATCAGGATGCTGCTTTCCAAATCCATGCTCGAACCGGGAATCTTCGGCATGGTGAGTCCCGTGCTTGTGTGGCCAAAGGGAATTTCAGACCGGCTCGACAACGCGCATCTCGAAGCCATCCTTGCGCACGAACTCTGGCACGTTCGCCGTCGCGACAATTTGGCTGCGGCGATGCACATGCTCGTGGAGGCGTTGTTCTGGTTTCATCCGCTGGTCTGGTGGCTCGGGACGCGACTCATGGATGAGCGCGAACGCGCATGCGACGAGGAAGTTCTGGAACGCGGCAGCGAGCGGCAAGTCTATGCCGAAAGTATTTTGAAAGTGTGTGAATTCTGCGTCGGATCTCCGCTGGCTTGCGTTGCCGGAGTCACCGGCGCTGATCTCAAGAAAAGGATGGTTCATATCATGTCTGAGCATGTTGCCCGCAAACTCGACTTCAGTAAGAAACTGTTACTCACCGCCGTTGCTGCCGTTGCACTGGCAGCACCGATCGTCTTCGGCTTGGCGCATGCAACTCCAGTCCGAGCGCAGACTTCAGGCGACGATGCAACCGGCAGCGCAGCTTCTTACAGTTCCGTTTCGATCAAACCTAGCGCGCCATCCCCGGCAAACAATGGGCGTGACGTTGTCCACTCCGTTCGCATGATGCACACGCCCGATGGCTTCAAGGCCGATAATGTGACGCTACGGGCAGTCATCGAAGAAGCCTATGGAATCGAGGCCAACCAGGTTATTGGAGGACCGGATTGGCTTGGCACCGCCACGTACGACATCGCTGCCAGGATTAGCAAGCCAGAGGGAGTCCCTACCTTCACCTCGGACGCAGGCGTGAATCGCGAGGTGCTACGACCACTTCTCGCCAAGCGCGCAGGCGAAAATCGCCAGATGCTGCAATCGCTTCTCGCCGACCGCGCGGGACTTGTCACGCACCAGGAAACAAGAAATCTTCTTACCTATGCTCTGACCATTGCTGAGAGCGGCTCGAAATTACAGCCCCCAAACTCCAAAGGCACCACAGTCAACCTCCAGGGAGATACTACCTATTCCAGCGATAAGGGCCAGGACGAGGGCGGTCGTCAAATGAAGATCCTGACAGACCACCGCATGATCATGAAGATGGGCGAAGGGCAGGAGATGGGTCTCTCTGCTGCGGGAATCTCGGCCGACGAACTGGCGCATGAACTCTCTCGTCTGCTGGGCATTCCCGTGGGAAATCAGACCGGTCTGGAACACAGCTATGATTTCAACCTGCACTGGACACGCGCCTCGGATGGATCTGCAATAAGCGGCGACAGCGGGTCAACGCCGCCCGACCCTATGTCGCTGCTCAACGCTGTACAGGAGCAATTGGGACTGAAGCTCACTCCGCAGACTGCGACGATGCAAGTCCTCGTCATCGATCACATCGAAAAGCCGGCCGGGAAGTAACTGCACAGTAACCCCACTTCTCGCAGCCTCCGCGAGAGTGGGGATTTTTATCGCACTCCGGCTGTGAACCCCGTCATGCACTTCCCATTCCGCGGAATTCCTTCGATCATCGAATGAGCGGCAGTCTCCGCAGGCTCTCCTCCGTGGCCGGCAAACAATCAGCCCAGATCCAGGGGCGCGGATTTTTTTGCGGATTAAGGGAGCATCATGCGGCTTGGAGGCTGATGGATGTTCCCAGAACGACGCACTTGTTTGCGCCACAAAGTAACCGGTCCGGTCTTCGCCAGTTTCGATGGCGTGACCGGCGGCATGATCCTCGACCTCAGTGAGCAGGGACTTGCGATGCAGACGGTGACCCCCGTCGAGGCCGACCGCGAGTTCAATTTTCGTCTCGATCTGCCCGATTCCAACGCACACCTGGAGACGACAGGCTATATCGCGTGGGCCGATGCTCTCGGGCGCGCCGGCGTACGCTTCTCGGAACTGCCTGAAGATGCGCGCCAAAGACTCGACCAGTGGTTGGCCGCTAACGACGAAGCGCCCAGCCGCAAGGCCCCGAAACTCACGGTGGATCGCGTGTTGGGGCCGGCGTCGACGAACGTCGTGAC
>DATAUY010000154.1:0-2212 GCA_036268025.1 Candidatus Sulfotelmatobacter sp.
CTCTATACGCGCTGGGCGGAGCTCGAAGCCAAGCTGAGCTGAGAGCCACGATTCCCGGCCTCCCCAAAAGTTGTAAGCGCGAGTACGGAAGGCGCGCAGCGGGACGTGCGCGGCGGCGGTATGCTCGATGGGATCCGGACCATTGCTTCACGGACCTGAATCACCATGCCACGTCAACCTTTGCAGCGCACGTTCTTCGCCATGCTTCCCATCGCGGGCGCGCTTCTGGCAGCGCTCGCTGGACATCGAGGCTGGCCGATGGCGCTCAGCTTGCTTGCAATGGCCGTCATTGCATCGGCATCGGCCGTCATCTACTGGTCAGCACCGCTCAGCAAAGGATGGCGGGAGCATGTTCCCGTGTCGAGCGTGGTGGAAGTGATTGCCCCCGCCGTAGTAACGGAAATCGCTGCCGCCGCCGAGCTACCTTCTGAGGCGCAGGAGGCGGCCTCGCCCGAATCGGACAGCATTGGAACGCGTGCCGACGCGCTCGCCACCGGCGAATGGCGCGAGACAGATCTCCTGACCACCTTGTTGAACTCCGAAGCATTCGCGGCCCGGCTGGCCGCTGAGCTGGAGCGCTGCAAAACAGCGAACCTGACCGCGATCCTGGTCATCTGCGATCTCGACAGCTTCAGCGCAATCAACCAGACCGTCGGCCTCGTGGATGCGAACCGCCTGCTCCGCCAGGTTGCCGAATGCTTCCGCCTCACGGTGCGCGAAGGCGACATCCTCTCGCGGCTGGGCGGCGATGAATTCGGCATCTTCTTCCCCGGCCTCCCGCCTGAAGTTGCCGCGACGCGCGTGCGGGACCTGCGGGCTGCCGTGCGCGAAGCTGGCCTGCTCACGCTGGAAGAAAATAGCCCACAGCTGACCGCTTGTCTCGGCATCAGTAGCTTTCCTGCCGATGGCGATACCGTGGACGCTCTGCTCGCGACGGCGAACGCATCCTTGGCAAATGCCAAACGCGAGCGCCAGGAAAATGCCACTCTGCCGGTCCCGTCGGTGCTGGTCGTCGCCCGCAACTAAGTTGCCCTCAGCGCTTGGGATCGTCCAGTCTTCAAAGTTTCGGTCCTGGCTCGGGTTGTGAACCGCTGCTCTGGGTGCTATGCGCGGCATCCGAGGCCAGGTCATGCGGAAAGGAAAGCTCGTTCGCTGCCGATCAGCCGACGATCCACTTACTCTTTGGAAGCAGTGCGATTAAGCAGATCAACGCATACGTCCCCAAGAAGGCCGCGATAGCGATCATGGGGATTTTAATAATTGGGTTGTCCAGGCGCCCGTTCAACACACCATAGACCGCGTTGAGCACGATGATGTGCGCAAGGTACATGCCATAGCTTCTCTGCGATATGTTGCGTATTAGCTTCCAGAAAGCACTGTCGGGTACCGCTGGCTGAATATCCTTGAACAGCAGGAACAATCCAACAGTGATCATGGCGACATTGATGGTTGTGAATCCCCAGGTCAATTCGAGTCTGGGAAGACTCCGCTCTGTCGAGAGCCTGTGCAGAAAGCCGGAAGCCGTGATCGCGTAGCCGGAGACGACCAATACGACGGCAGTCAAAGAAAGCGACCGGGAGGGCTGCATATGGAAGCGCTTGATATAAGCGCCCGCGACAGCGTATCCGATGTAGCCAGTGAAGTAGTACAGCATGGGGGTGGAGTTCCAGAAGGCTTCACCCCAAATCTCCGGGAAGACAAGGTGAATGTACGGGATGGCAAGGCTGACCGCCCACAGGACGAGAAACCGTTCCATGCTGCGGCGGCTGGCAGATTCAACCCACGGCGACAAAACAGGGGCGACTAAATAGATGCCGAGCAACATGTAGACGAACCACAGGTGCCCGACATCCGTGCCAAAGTTTACCGGAATTTTGAGGATATCCAGCAGCGCTCCCTGCAGGGTGGTCGTGCCTTGCCAGTAAAGGTAGAAGGCGTAGATCACGCACCATACAACGAAAGGAAATAGCACGCGGCTGAATCGCTTCCGGAAGAAGGCGCTTTCATTCCTGACAGGAAAGAGAAAGACTCCGGAAATTATCACGAACAGCGGGACGCAGGAGCGAAATAGAGAGTTGAGCCAGCCCACCCAGTGCGCGGCGGGCGTGTCGAGTACAGAACCGCCGGCGCCGATGTAATAGAACTCACCGGTATGGATCTGCACGACCATGTACGTTGCCACGACTCTTAGAAGATCAAGTCCAAGATTTCT
>DATAUY010000155.1:0-3984 GCA_036268025.1 Candidatus Sulfotelmatobacter sp.
CCTCTGTTTCAGTGGTTCGGCGCGGCAAACACGCGCCCGACTACTGAGGGTCGCTCTCGAATCGCAAATGGGATGTGTATTGAGTCAGCGATATCTTCGCTGACGGTCCAATTCGGCGCGGCGGATTTCGCGGCGACGGCCGGCGTCGTTGTAGCGGCGCTGCTGTTCTTCGGTTTCAGGAATTACGGCGGCGACCTTCCGTGGTTTACCAGTATCATCCACAGCTACAAAAGTCAGATAGGCGGAAGCGACGTGCTTTGACGTGTCGGCGATGTAGTTCTCGACGAACACTTTCACGCCCACTTCCATCGACGTATGAAAGACGCGATTCACCGACGAACGGAGAATCACGAGATCTCCCACGCGGCCGGGAACAACGAAATCAATATGGTCTACCGAGGCGGTAACCACGTAGCTACGCGAATGGCGATGCGCGGCCATGGCTCCGGCAAGGTCCATCCAATGCATCAGGCGGCCGCCGAGCAGAGCGCCGAGAGGATTGGCATCGTTGGGCAGTACAATTTCAGCCATTTCAGATTGCGAATCCCGCACGGGGCGGGGACTTTGGGCATCCTCAAGCATTGACTGTCTTTCCCTACGCGGGGAGATTACCTCAAGATTTCTTTCTTAGATACGAATCCAGGAAGCATTCCGCCATTTTCTGGATGCGGGCGTCGTCATGCTTTCGCATCCAGGCTGCTTGGGAGAGGTCAAACTCCAGATCGCCGTTTGCGATGGGATGATGATCGCGCTCACAAATATAGAGCAAGCGAAGCGTTCGCACCGGCATGGTTGATGGTGACCCACACGACTCGCGATCGCCGAATGCCATGGGTGCGGAAACGGCGAAGCGAACAGCATCCCAGTCGCGGCGCTCGGGCGACCAGGCGCATCCGTGGGCGTAGCCCAGATTGCAAAAAGATTCGAGAGTGCTTTGGGAAGGCAGTTCGCCTTCATGTCCGGGTGCGGTGCAATGGCCGCTCCAGCCGCAGCCGAGCGGCAAGCGGCCGGGATGCTGCCAGTTTCCATTTTCCAGTTTTGCGACCGGCATGAAGTAAGGACAGGCCAATTCTTCTCTCGCTCGAGGATTTCGGGAATCGCCATTGTAATCATTTGCGTGGTTCGTGACCAGCTTCGTACGTGGATGTGCGACTTTCGGAGCAATTAACCGCAGATGATACAGAGCCAGGGAGGAAGATTTCAGCATCAGTTGTTGGGACGTTGATCAAAACTGATGTAGCTTGTTTGTAGTAATCTCGTTGGAAGGTTGCCCCGGCATGGATCGCATTGTTGCGCTGAACGAGATTCTGACTGAAAATCCGAAGGATGCTTTCGCGCGTTATGGCCTTGCCATGGAATATTCCAAGCAGGGAGACTTTGATCGCGCGCTCGCCGAGTTCTCGATCCTGATTGAGAGCCATCCGGACTACACGGCGGGATACTTCATGGCGGCGCAAACTCTCGCAAAGGCCGAACGGGCGGACGATGCGAAGAAAATGTTGCACAACGGCATCGCGTCGGCACGGCGAACCGGAAATCTACATGCTCAGTCGGAGATGGAAGCGATGCTGGGAGAGTTAAGGTAGAGGTTTCAAGGTTTCAAGGTTTCAAAAGTGGCAAGGTTGCAAAGGTCAATCCCATGGGACATCGACTTTGAAACCTTGAAACTTTGCAACATTGAAACTTTGCAACATTGAAACTTTCTTACTTCGCCATTCTCGCCATCGCCTTTTCTACCAATCCCGGGAAGAGTTGATAAATCTTGATCGGCACGTGCATTGTCCAGGGGACGATTACTTCGCGCTTTTGCTTCAGATATCCATGAAGAGTGGCGCGGGCGACGCGTTCGGCGGTGATTCCGCGCACGCGCCCGGGACGGACGGTCTTTAGTTCACTTCCGCGGATGGCATTTTCTCCGAAGGCCGTGCGGACGTATCCCGGGCAAACCGTCAGCACGTGGATACCCTCCTTCTTCAATTCGACTCCCGCCGCTTTGCCCACGGCATTCAGCGCGAACTTACTCGCGCTGTAGATCGCATGAAACGGCAGAGGAATGTGTCCGGCGACACTCGAGACATTGATGATTGCTCCGCCGCCTTGCTGGCGCATCACCGGGACTACGGCCTGCATTGCCGATACCACACCGAACAAATTGGTTTCGAAGAGATCGTGAACGGCATGCATATCAACTTGCGCGACAGAATCGAACAGTCCGTGGCCGGCGTTATTGATCCAGACATCGATGCGCTTGAAGTGATGCAGCGTCAGGGCCAAAACGCGGTCAATCTCTTCGGAGTGACGAATATCGCAGGACAAGGCGACGGTGCGATCAGGAAAGCCGATGCGATTGCGCGCGGCTTCGGCGCGGGCTGTATCGCGCGATAACATAACCACGCTGGCGCCTTTTTCCGCGAATGCTTTTGCGATCGCCTCTCCGATTCCCATGGAGGCGCCGGTCACCACGACTACCTTTCCATCGAGTTCCATGATCGCGTTTGTATGCTGTGCGACGAAGCAAGTCAAGATAACTATCTGTCGTACAATCGGGCTGTGGCCCTGCTTCCGTTATTTCCGCTGGAAGTCGTGCTCCTTCCGGGTACGCCCCTGCCGCTGCACATCTTCGAAGCGCGCTACAAAGAAATGATCGGCGAATGTCTGGCTGAGGAAGCGCCGTTTGGCGTGGTGCGCGCGCTGGAAGGGGGTATTGCGGAGGTCGGATGCACCGCCGAGATCATTACGGTCACGAAACAGTATCCCGACGGCCGGATGGATCTGATCGCCGAGGGGCGCCAGCGATTTGAGGTCCTCGCAGTAAATGAAGAGCGCTCATTTCTCCGCGCGGAAGTATTGCTCGTCCCCGACGAACCGATTAAGACCATTGAGGCGGAAAAGCTACGTGCGATCCAGCTTCATCTGGAAATTCTGTCGTTGGCTGGGGCAGTGCAAGACCTTTCCGCGGCCGATCAGAACCAGCTTTCATTCTATCTGGCGGGATCGCTGCCGCTCGATCTTGATTTCAAGCAGAAGCTGCTGGACATGCGTTCAGAGGCGGACCGGCTTCAAACCGTGGCCGCATATCTGGAACATATTCTGCCTCAACTGCATCGCGTGGCCCAGTCCCGCAAGAAGGCCGGCGGGAACGGTCATGTGCACTGACGAATGGCACCAGTTGTGGCGTAAGTCAGCAACGCGCTTTTGGAAATGGGCTTCGTCTTTCGACGCAACCACAAATATTTCCTGATGATTTGTCTCAACGCCGCGACGCTTGAGCCGGATTGCGGCGTCGGAAGCGGGCGTATAATCAAGACCATTGTAGTTCCTGGGGGTTCCTTCCATGAGTGTTCCTCGCACGCTCGGCGATCTGCGCCGCAGCAATTTTTCCGAAGAGCGGCTGCGAACGCGCCGCGTCAAAGATGAGTTGCGTGACAACCTTGTTGTGCGATTGCGCGAGCACGACGATGTTTCGGTATTTCCCGGCATCGTGGGCTATGACGATACGGTGGTGCCGCAGATCGTGAATGCAATCCTGTCGCGTCACAATTTCATTCTGCTGGGATTGCGCGGACAAGCGAAAAGCCGCATCCTGCGGGCGTTGACGACGCTTCTTGATCCGAAGATGCCCTACGTGGCCGGATGCGAGATTCACGACAATCCGTACACGCCTCTCTGCAAGCGCTGCAAGGAAGAGATCGCCCGACTCGGAGATGAAACGCCCATCGCCTTTCTGACTCCGGACGAACGCTATGTCGAGAAGTTGGCAACGCCGGATGTGACGATTGCCGATCTGATCGGCGACATCGACCCGATCAAAGCGGCTCGCGGAGGCCATGAACTGTCGAGCGAACTGACGGTGCACTACGGATTGCTGCCGCGTGCCAACCGCGGAATCTTTGCAATCAACGAACTGCCCGATCTTGCGGGAAAGATTCAAGTGGGATTGTTCAACATCATGCAGGAAGGCGATGTGCAGATTAAGGGATATCC
>DATAUY010000156.1:0-24525 GCA_036268025.1 Candidatus Sulfotelmatobacter sp.
GTCATCACCGACGGCTACCACGACCGCATGGATATGACCACGAACGGACAACTTTTTATCGGATCACACGATTGCACGAACATTGGTGAAATCAATAATCCCAGCGGAGAAGTGCGTGGTTGCCTGTCCATTTATCGAACAGCAGACGGATCCGTATTCGTGCCTCCCGACAATGGCGACGTGAACGGATTGCAGGGGTTCACGACTCGCACCATTGAATATGTCGCGCAGGGCGGAAACTTGCGCGTTTACGACATCACAAAAGACATTCTGCTGATCAATGACTTTGTCCCCGAGGGCTCGATCAACATTCCTGGCTACATTGGGGATGTGAAGGCCATCGACTTCTTCTAAGGTCGGTGATTTCTATCGTACCGGCGCAATCACCAGCTTGTGAGATTTCGTCTCTTCTACAGCCTTCGCGCTGAAGGGAAGCGTGAACGTCGTGCCTCCATACCAGGCGGGCCATTGGTCTATGTAGTAGGGACTCAGGAAGTTTCCGCCCTGACCGGTGACGATATTCAGGGTTGAATGATCCAGGTCGGCGAGGTTCGCCGTAAAGCGCTCGGATGGACCATGATGGCGAGTCACTGCCTTTACCGTGTACCCGCTGCCAGACTGTTCCTGAATGCCCGGTGCAGACCATTTCCCGATCAGCGGAATCTTGCTGAGAATCGGATGTTGGATTTCGACCGCATTGAACGCTCCCCAGCGCCAGGTCGAGAGATCTTTCGGCGCCAGTGGGTCGTTGACTGCGGCTTCAACTGCCGCGGCTAGAAGCTCGTCATAGCTGGGGAATTGGTCCGGCAGCCAGCGCTTCGGGTGATGCAGCAGGATATTTTCCAGCCACACGGAGCGCATCGACCAGGAGTACGTCTTCCAACTGAGAGTTGCGTCGTCTTTCTTGGAATCCGCAGGGGCGCTGCCGAGTTTCGGCTCGAGCAGCAGGCGCCGAAGATGGAGAATCGAGTTCTCGGTAATGGTTGGTGCGGCTGAGGAAGCTTGCATGAGGCCGTCCCAACTGCGGAGAAGATCGGCCGCTTGCTTCGCGCGAGGCGAAGCTTTCGTTGCGTGATCCACGGCATAGACGAGACGTTCAGCAACCAATTGGTCAGACTCGGAGTGAATGTCCGTCTGCAAGGCCAGCATGTCGGAAGGCGAAAACTGCCGTCCGGATTCGAGCACGTGATAGATGCGGGCCGTACGCCAGGGTGCTTCCCACTCCATGCTAAGGGAATACGGATACTTGTCCGGAGTAATGCGTCCGTTGGCAGTGGCAATGATTCCAGACGGCGGATTGTAGATGGTGGGCAGCTTGTCGAATGAAATGTAAGAGGCCCATTCGTGAGTGTCGTCAGCGCCGTTGACGGGAATGCTGCCATCTCCCGCGGTACGTATCGGGACTTTTCCGGTGGCGTGATAGCCGATGTTGCCATCTACGTCAGCGTAGACGACGTTCTGTCCCGGAGCATCCAGTTGCGAAAAGGCCTTTTGGAATTCGTCCCAGTTCTGTGCGGAGTTTACGTCGAAGAACGGAATGTGAAGCCCTTCGTAAAGTGTCCAACGCAAGGCGAGCAGACGTTTCTCTCCGGGAATTAGTTCGCTGATGATGGGACCGTGACGCGTAATCTTGACGTCGAGGGTTACATCCGGCTTGCCTTTGACGCGTATCACTTCTGTGCGGTGTTCAGGCTGTAACCATTCCTTCGGGGTCTGATATGCGCCTTGCGCGTTGAAGTTCTCAATGTAGAGGTCAGTGACGGCCGGGCCGACGTTCGTGAATCCCCATGCGATTCGTTGATTGTGGCCGACGATCACGTAAGGCATACCGGGCAGGGTCACGCCGGCGACATCGAATGATCCCGCACGCAGGTGCGCTTCGTACCACAAATTCGGCATCTGGTGGCCGAGGTGCATGTCATCGCAGAGCAGCGGCTTGCCGGTGACGGTGTGCGCGCCGGAAACAACCCAGTCATTCGATCCGTTGACCGGAATGCCGTCTTCCGGAATCGCGTTAGAGCCTGATGGAGATATCGCTCGCGTAACCGAATTGTCGGGAGAGTCTTCTTCATCATCATCGTCGTCGTCGGAACTATTGGCGTTGGCATCCGGCTGAGACAAGTCTTCGCGCATGACGGTCGGCGGCCGGTCATGCCAGGAACGATTCACATACAAGTCGGCTGTGAGATCTGGGCCGAGTTTGGCGAGGATTTTCTCCCGCGCGAGAGTGTCGTAGATATATCCGAAATTCAGGTCCTTGACCATCTGGTTGGCGATAACGAGTGAATCGTCGGGCTGCCATGGGTTCGGCGTATAGCGAAGAATGCGGAACTCAATCGGCAGATGGTTGCGATGTTCGGCGATGTAGGCGTTCACGCCGCGCGCATAGACTTCGAAATAATTCCGGTCCCTGGCGCTGGCCGCCGAAAGTGATTTTCTCGCGGCCGCTCGCAGCCCGAGAATCCGCTGCTCGCGGTCCAGTTTGAGCGTGTCCTCTCCCAGGATTTCCGAGAGTTCCCCTCCGGCGAAGCGGCGCATCACGTCCATCTGCCACAAGCGGTCCTGGGCAGTGACATATCCCTGACCGAAGAAGAGATCTTCGAGCGAGGCCGCTTCGATGGCAGGTACGCCATGAGAGTCGCGCGTAACCGTGATCGAGGCTGATACTCCGTTGACTTGGATTTGTCCGTCGAGCTGAGGAAGCGCTGCGCGGGCCGCGTGATAGGCATATCCAACGATTCCGCCGAGCGTGATCACCAAGAACAACAACAGCCATAGAAGAATCCGTAAGAAAGACGAATTGCGGACGGAGGGAATGCGTACTTCGGCCATCGTGCTCATGGGGATTTCTGATTGTATTCCAGAGCAGAGTGACGACGTATCGTTCAAAGGGGCGGTGATTTCAAAACCCATAACCACAGGGGACACAGAGGCAGCACAGATAAACGATCTCTGTGTTCCTCCGTGAACCCTGTGGTAATCAGGTTGCTTCGTATTGAAAATGAATTTCATTTTCAATATCGCGGTGATATCCTGACTGGCTGTTCCAGCCTTTATGTTGCAGAATCGCATTGACGACCAGCCCACGCTATCCCGGCAAATGGTGCAGGAGGCGGAAGAAATTCTTCACCGGCATCTGAAAGGTGTGGGACTGAAACAAACCGCCCAGCGGGACACGATCCTGCGCACGTTCCTCGAAACGCGCGACCATCTTTCGACCGACGAACTGCACCGGTTGGTCCAGAAAAAAGACGCCCGCATCGGCTATACGACCGTCTACCGCACCCTGAAGCTGCTCGCGGAGTGCGGTTTGGCGAGCGAAGTCGCGTTTCATGACGGCATCGCCCGCTACGAACGCCAGTACAACCGGCGCAGCCACCATCACATGGTCTGTACGGAATGCGGAAGTTCGGTCGAATTTTTCTCTCAGGAAGTCGGAAAGCTCGAGCAGGAGATCGGCAGCAAGTTCCGCTATCTCACCACGCGGCACACGTTTCAGATCTATGGCGTGTGCGAGGAATGCCGGAAGAAGAACCACGCGTCTCGCCCGCTCTGAACTTTCAGGTTACAAGTGAAGCATCGCACCTGGCGCCAGCAGGTTGAACGGATGGAAGGGAAGATTCCGCGCCACCCCGAAGAGAACAACTACTGCGCACAGTAGCCGAATCCAGATTGCAGGCAGAAATAGGTGTGGTAGTCCGCGTCCGTGGAGTTGAATGAGCGCTTCTGAGGCCAAACCGTAGGTGACAAACGGCAGGAAAATGACGGTCAGCGGATTCAGGGCCCAAGCCTCGTGCACATTTCCGAGAAGCAACTGATGAATCGCGCGCAGCGATCCGCAACCGGGGCAATAGAGGCCGGTAAAGTAGCGCAAAGGACAGGGCGGGAAGATGCCGGACGTGGCAGGATCGTAGAGCCGCAAGAGAATCAATCCTGCCAGGCCAGTAAGCAATGCTGTCGCAAATACATGTTGCCAGCGTATTTCGTTCATCGTGAGTTGTTCAGCGATGGGCGAGGTTGCCAATGACGCCCAGGACCATCAAGAGGATCCAAATCAAAATCGAACCGAGGCCAACGCCGAAAGAGACCCAGCACCAAGTCTTGGCATTGCGGGAAGCCGCCTGCGCTCCCGCAAGGTCGCCGGCCTGTAGCTTACCGTTGACCTGTGCCGCGAACACAATGGCCGGAATACCGGCCGGCAAGCAACAGAAAACCGTAGCGAGAATCGCGAAGACAAGGTAGTTGGGAACGGTCTGGCCGGGAGGCAGAACAACTCCCTGCACGGGCAACGGCGCCGGCGATGCAGTGCCAGCCAGAAGGTTCCTACCGCACTGGACACATACTGTCGAGTTATCCGGATTGCTGGCCCCACATTGAGGACAGAACATTCAACGCCTCCCTGGAAAGAATGTCAGTGTATCGGACTGCAGTTCTACAAGCACCTGGGCCGGAATCTCCGGATCGACTCTGATATCAATTTCGACGAAACATACTATTCGCGCGCTCTGGCGTCAATGCTTTAGGTTGATTCCGCCTGATATCGGCCGCCGCGGACCCGGCAACCGCTTTCACAGGAGTCTTATGACCGGAAGAAAAATGGCAATTGCTTTGATTTGAGCTTTTTGATAACTTGCGGACGCGCTTGGCGCGAGGGTTCGCGATCGATCCAAGGGCGTTCTGATCTAACACGGAGGATCCCTATGGCGTTCTGCGGTACGTGCGGTGCACAGATTCCTGATGGCGCCACAACTTGCGCGGCGTGCGCGAGTAGGGCACCGGTCGGCGGCGGCGCGGCAGTTGCCGCTGCCCCGAGTACCGGTGGCATGGCCGACAATGTTGCCGGCATGCTCGCCTATATCACCATCATCCCGGCGATCATTTTTCTCGTGGCGGAGCCATATAACAAGAGCCGTTTCGTGCGCTTCCACGCGTGGCAGAACATCTTTCTTCACGTGGCCGCGGTCGCTACATGGATCGTTCTGATCATCCTCACGATGGTAGCGAGCGTCATCCCAATCATCGGGCATCTAATCGTGATGCTGCTCGGGTTTGTGGTGTGGGTTGGTTTCGTCGTGGTTTGGATCATCCTGCTGATCAAGGCGAATGCGGGGCAGATGTACAAGCTCCCCTTCATCGGTGATCTGGCGGAAAAGCAGGCCAACGCGATGTAATCCCGCGTCCGATAACCTCTTTCCTGTGCGGGTTCGTTCTGGATCGGCGAACTCGCATTTTTTGTTTCGAATGTGGTTCCTGCGCTTGACTTTCTTCTTCCAAGCTGGCAATCCTATTAGCTTTTACCTGCCTCCATTCGCGGCTCCGGCGCAGGGCTAGAGGCAGGAATTCTTCGATCGATTGGGGAGTACATTGCGAGTCCGCGTTTTTTACCACGACAAGTGCTTCGATGGGGCGTCTTCGGCCGCGTTGTTTTCCCGCTTCTACCGCGAGCGAATTCGCGCGGACGTGGAATTTGAATTCACGGGATTGGTACACCGCGCGGGGGCCCTGTTCGATGAGAAACAATTCGACGGCGATGAGAATGTAATCGTCGATTTCAAATATTCGAGTTCGCCGGAAATTACGTGGTGGTTCGACCATCATGAAAGCGCATTTCTTTCTCCGGACGATGCCGAGCACTTCGAGCAGGACCAAAGCAATCGCAAGTTCTACGATCCGGATTTTAAATCATGCACAAGCTTCATCGCGATGATCGCACAGCAGCGGTTTGGATTTGATCCCGCACCGGTGGCCGATCTCGTGCACTGGACAGATATTATTGACGGCGCTCTTTATCCCGACGCCAAGACCGCGGTTGAGATGGCTGCCCCGGCCATGAAGCTCACGATGGTGATTGAATCGGCGCCGGACCACGGATTTGTGCCGAATCTAATTCCGTTGCTCGCCACCAAGCCGCTAGGGCAAATCCTTGAAGAGTCGTTTGTCGCGCCGCTTCTGCCGTCTCTGCTCAAAAGGCACGAGCTATCAATCGAAATCCTGAGAGAACGCACCGAGTGCAAAGACAGAACGATCTTTTTCGACATCACCGATCATGATCTGGAGGGCTACAACAAGTTCGTTCCGTACTACCTGCATCCGGAGTCGGTCTATAGCGTCGGGCTGAGCAAAAGCAGTTTTCGCGTAAAGGTTTCGGTGGGATCGAATCCCTGGGCGCCCCAGGAACCGGAAGTGAACCTGGCTCGAATCTGCGAACGATACGGCGGTGGCGGTCACGCGCGAGTGGGAGCGATTTCATTCAACGTGGATCAACATGCGGCCGCAATCAAGGCCTCTCAGGAGATTGTCGCGGAGTTACGTGCCGCGATACGCGCAAAGAACGGGCGGTAGCCGAATATCGAAACCTTCGCTCCAGAATTATCCCAATAAGTTAACCTGTGCGCATGAAAACCATCGCTTCGCTCATTCCCGCCGTTCTAATTCTGTCCTGTCTATTGAACGCGCAAAGCACCCCTAAGGAGGCGCTGCTTGCTCTGAGCAAGCAGGACCACACGCTCGCCATTGTCGACCCGGTGAGTTTGAAAGTCATCGCCAAAGCTCCTGTGGGAAACGATCCGCACGAGGTGATTGCATCCGCCGACGGCAAGACTGCCTATGTTTCCAACTATGGCGGCGGAGCCTTCAACACGCTTGCCGTGATAGACCTTGTCGGGCAAAAAGCTTTACTCCAGGTAGACCTCGGCGCATTGCGCGGTCCGCATGGACTGACATTCGTCGGCGGCAAGGTCTGGTTTACTGCTGAGGCCGCCAAGGCCATTGGCAGCTACGATCCTGCGAAAAAGCAAGTGGATTGGATTCTGGGTACGGGCCAGAACCGGACACACATGATCTTCGTCTCGGAAGACATGAAGTGGATTGTGACTACGAACGTCAGTTCAGGCACTGTCAGCATCATTGAGAAAACGGAGCGGAAGCCTGGGCCTCCGGGTGGCCCGCCGCCAGTGCAACCTGGTCAGAATGCCCCGCCACTTCGTCCAATGGGCCCTGCTGTTGATTGGGATGAAACCGTCGTGCGCGTGGGCAATGGTTCAGAGGGATTCGATGTGTCGCCTGATGGCAAAGAAATCTGGGTTGCCAGTGCTCATGACGGCACTATCTCGATCATCAGCCTTGCAGATAAGAGGGTGATCGACACACTGGCTGCAAATGTACGGGGAGCCAACCGCCTGAAATTCACTCCAGATGGAATGAAGATATTTGTCTCCAGTCTGAGCGGACCTGATCTCGTGGTGCTCGATGCACACAGCAGAAAAGAGCTGAAACGAATTCCGCTCGGGCATGGAGCCGCCGGCATCCTGATGCAGCCGGACGGTTCGCGGGCATTTGTAGCGTGTTCGCCGGACAACTACGTGGCGGTGATTGACCTCAAGTCGTTGGAGGTAACGGGCCACATCGATGTGGGCCCGGTACCTGATGGGATGGCCTGGGTGGTACTGCACTGAAGTTGGCAGCGTTACTGGATTGGGGTTCCGCTTGCCAGGCAGGTTGCTGGATTGCCGTCCTGAGATGTGCGAATAACTGCTGATTGATCCGAACAGAAAGTCTGTCGTCCGAAGGTGCCTGCGTTGGACTTGGCGGTAAGATGAAAGCTGCTGGCAGGCGAGCTTCCACAGCCCGAAAGTGTAAATACAAATCCATAGCGCTTGCCGCTCGCCAATCCGCTGTTGATCAGCATGGCTTGGTGCTCATTCGGTTCGCCGCCTCCAAAGCCGTCCAGGTTCGACAGCGTGCAGGTGAAACCAACGGTCGGATACGTCGTCGCGTAAGTTGCTTCCGCCGTTAAGATCTGTCGCATTGCAGCCAGCACCATCGCATCGCTGCCCGCGGGCGAAACAGATGTTTCCGGCCGAGCAGTGAACGCGCCGCCGGCCATTTGCGGTTTCATCTTTTCCGTGATCGCTTTCAGGAACTCCGGGTCCGCCAGTGGTAAATGGATCGTTACGGAAATCTCGTTCAGCTTCCAGACCTGGTCCTCCTGCTTCATCGAAAAAGTGAACTGGGTGTTGAACGGTGCGGCTTGGCGCTGGCCGTTCTTATACAGCTGAAATGAGAGTTCGAGATCGTCCTGGTCGCCGCGAAGCGCATCATTCTCAACCGTGATTTCGATCTTGTCGCCTGTCTTGGGATTGTCGCCGCTCAATAGCACAGATCCGGTGTCGAACGTCTGCACAGTCTGACCTTGGGCCTGGAACTGATTTACCATAAGCGAGTACTGTTGCATGTTTGCCATCGCGCCGGACTTTAGAAGAGCGTCGCGTGTCGCCGTGGGCAGATGCTTCAGAAATGTTCCGGAAGCTTTGCCGAAGAACATTTCAATCAAAGCCTGGCGGGCGGTTTGCGGGACAGTAGCTTGCTGTGTCGAGACGCATAGGGCCGGTGAAATGGCGCACAGCAAGAAAACAGGAACTCTTCGCATGAGCGATCTCCGTGCTGATCGTGGCATGTAGTGGGGCCTTGCTCCAGTTACCGAGGTAAGGCACAGACCGTCGAGCGTCGATCGTTGATCGCCGGTCATCGATCATCAGTCGTTGATCATCGATCATCCACGAACCCCCGGAGAGCGTGCCTAATAGCCTCGTGATAATCTGCCTTGGATCGCTTTCAGTTCATGAACCAGCCTGGAGCCAAGCCTGACCTCCACTTCACCCAGCGGCGTGTGCTCCGGGCGGTCGCTGGGTTCGAATTCTTTAAAGGCATCTTCGTTCTAGTGATGGGCGTCTGCGCGGTTGCGCTGGTGCACCGGGACGTGTGGCTGATTGCCGAGAGCCTTCTCGCCCGGTTGCACGTCAGCACCGACAAGCGCTATGCAGTAATGTTTCTCGACTTTGCCGATAGCATCACCGACGCGCGGCTGTGGGCAGCGGCGCGCATTGCGTTTGCCTACGCTGCACTACGATTTACCGAGGCCTATGGGTTGTGGAAAGGGCGCACCTGGGCCGAGTGGGTAGCCCTGCTGTCTGGAACGTTGCTGCTGCCAATGGAAGTGCGCGAGCTTTTTCGAGGTGTCACACTGATACGCTGCGCGTTGCTCCTTGGCAATGTGGCAGTTGTCCTCTATATGCTCTACGTTATTCTTGAAAACCGCCGCGCCAGACGGCTCGAAAGATCACCCTCCTCATCGCCGGGCAGTTAGCCTGGGTTTGAGAACAGGTCGATATTTCATATTTCTCGAGACTTTTCCCCGCTACAAATGCCACGAAAAGGCATCTTAGGTGGCGGAGGTGGTTATGCGCTCCGTATGGTTTTGTGTGCCTTTCCTCCTGGCAGCATTCGCGGTGGCCCAAAGCACGAACTTCCCGGTCGGGCCACAGTATCTGATCACCACAAGTTCCCCGAATCTACTCCGGCCACTCGCGACGCCCACTCTGTCTCTCGATTCGCCCTTGCCTCCGCTTCCCACCCTGCCTGAGGTTGGGCCTGCGGTCGAAGGCGTGCCGTATGTCTCGAATAGTCCCGTCGAAGGACAGGGGGACTTGTTTCCGATCTTTTACGGCTATCCAAGACTGAATGTCGTGGAAATCATCTCACCGGGTCATTCCCTCAATAATCTGCCCGCGAGTGTCGCCGACACCGGGACGGCCAATGTTCCAAGTGCGTCAGTGCTGGACGGCCTCCAAACGAGTCTCGGTGAGGCAGTCGCGAACTGGAAAGCCTCACGACGGATCGCCACGCGCCTCTACTCCAATGCCGACGTAGAAAGACTCCCCGCCGCTAGCGGCTTGCCGTAGCTTGGTGGATTTGCTTGTCTGGCACGCGAAATTGCGACCGCTATCTCGTGATAGCCTCACTCCATGCAAGGCCAGAGCTCCCCGCGCATCGATCTTCGGGCAACGGCGAAACAAGTCATGCAGGAACATGGCTTCAATCCAGACTTCCCATCAGAGGTCGCCGCCCAGCTCAACGTTCTGAAACAGGATCCTCCGAAAGTTGGGGTCGCGGACGGCGTCCGCGACCTGCGGGATCTTCTCTGGTCTTCAATCGACAATGATACGTCGCGGGACCTTGACCAGATCGAGGCCGCCGAGATCCTGCCCGACGGCGCCGTCAAGGTCATGATTGGAATCGCGGACGTTGATGCCTATGTGCCGAAAACGACGCCGATCGACCAGCATGCCGCGCGCGAGGCAACCACCGTCTATACAGGAATCCGCAACTTTCCCATGCTGCCGGAAGACCTTTCAACCGGAGCAACTTCTCTGCTCGAAAACGTCGACCGGCTCGGCGTGGTCATCGAGTTTGTCGTGGATTCCGCCGGAGACCTCGAAGCTTCCAATCTCTATCGCGCGTTGGTGCGCAACAAAGCGCAACTCCAGTACAACAGCGTCGGCGGATGGTTGGAGGGGGAAATGTCCGCTCCGCCTAAGGTGGCGGCTTCCAGCGAATTACAACAGCAACTGAAGTTGCAGGACAGCGTCGCTCAGCTGCTCCGGACCAAAAGGCAGCAAAATGGTGCGCTTAACTTGCAGACCGATGAAGTTCTTCCTCTGGTGCTCAACAACCAGGTCGTTGACATTGTGAAACAGCAAAAGAACCGCGCTACCGAATTGATCGAGGATTTCATGGTTGCCGCGAATGGAGTAGTGGCGCGGGCTCTTGAAGATGTCTCCTCCATCCGGAGGATCGTCCGGACTCCGAAACGCTGGGACCGGATCGTGCAGCTGGCAGCAACGAAGGGCGAGAAACTGCCAGCGCAGCCAGATTCGAAAGCTTTGAATGATTTGCTGCTGCGTCGCAAAGCTGCCGACCCAGATCACTTTGCCGATCTTTCCCTGGCAGTGATCAAGCTCATCGGGCCGGGAGAATACGTTTTGGAGCGTGCCGGCGAAGTCGCCGCCGGACATTTCGGGCTTGCAGTTCAGGACTACACCCACTCGACAGCTCCCAATCGCCGCTTCGCCGACATCGTCACGCAACGCCTGATCAAGGCCAAGTTGGCTGGACAAAGGAATCCGTATTCCGACGACGAATTGACCGCGATCGCCGCCAACTGTACGCAGAAGGGGGATGCAGCAAGAAAAGTTGAGAGGGAGATGTCGAAGCGGCTGGCTGCCGTGGCCATGCAGCATCGCATTGGCGATGTGTTTGACGCGATCATAACTGGCGTCACCGATCGCGGGACTTTCGTCCGGGTTCTGCAACCGCACATTGAAGGCTTGCTTGCCCAGGGCCAGCAGGGGCTCGATGTAGCCGACAACCTGCGTGTCAAGCTAATCCGCACGGACGTACAAAAGGGTTACATCGATTTTGCCCGCGCCTAGCGTTTCACGACGACGGTCACCAAGGCTGACAATAGCTGTTCCCGAACGCATTCGTTACGCTTGCACCAGCGAAGAATGCGGATCGAGGCGGAGTCTGTCCATATGGCGACATACCGTTTGCATCGGATTATTAGGAATTCTGCCCGTGTCGCTGACCGCGCAGGAATCTGCGGGCGCGATGTTGCGAAGCAGTAGTAGTGGAGTTCTCGTTAACCGAAATCCAGTTCCAGCTTCCATCGCCCTGTTCCGGGGTGACATCATTGAAACCAGCAAGGGTGCGGTTGCGAGGATTGAGCTTACAGGGTCAACCGTGGACGTCGCCCCGCAGACCATGGTGCAGTTCGACGGCGATGAGCTTGTCCTGGACTATGGTGGGTTGGCTGTGGACAGCAGTCGCGGGCTGCGTGTGAGAGTTGGCTGCGTGACGATTCTACCTGTCGATGACGCGGTCCTCACGCACTATCAGGTAGTGGACCAAAGCGGGCGTATAACCGATTCTTCGTTGAAGCGTGACACCTACATGGATTCTCAGTCAAAGAATCGGAAACAGGTGAAACAGACGGAGGATTCGCAACGGACAATCGTGCATGAAGGGGAACAACAATCGCGCGAAGACAAGTGCGGCGCCGGATATACGAATGGCCCCCCGCCGCCAGGATCGGGACCAATCCTGAACTCAATGTGGGCCAGAGCGGCCGGGGTAGGGGCGGTCGGCGCTTTGACGTGCTGGGTATTATGCTTCCAAAAGCCATCCCCGGTCAGTCCTTCGCATCCATAAACGTTTCCGCAACATGCTTCCGCGACTCGTTACCTTCGTTACCGCCGCTGAGTCATTCTAGATACGCGTTCTCCTGATCTTCCCACCTATAATTTTTGTAGTCCCAGCTCCACGTCGGCCAGGAATCATTGATTAGTGGGAAATAAAAGTGTGCAGTCCTTTCCGTTATCCATGGGGCAATCTCGCCAAAACCCGGAAGCAAGAAGTTTGTGGATTTACAACCCGTGGCTCGACCTGATCGTCGGCTGCGGGGCGTGGTCGGCGCCCCTTTTGCTGATCTCTTATTCCTCGCTTTCTTTCAGCACCAGGATTTGGGCCGTCTTCTTCTATGCACTCGCACTGTTCTTCAACTATCCGCACTATATGGCGACAATCTATCGCGCCTATCATCGAGCGGAGGATTTTGAGAAGTACCGCGTATTCACCGTTCACATTACGGCGCTGCTGTTGCTGACGCTGTTCTTGTCGCATTTCTGGATTCGGCTCTTGCCGTGGATCTTCACCATCTATCTCACGTGGAGCCCGTGGCACTATAGCGGCCAGAACTACGGGCTGTTCATGATGTTCGCGCGCCGGGCCGGAGCGAATCCGGGCAAAGCGGAGCGACGGGCGTTATACGGCGCATTTGTGGTTTCGTACCTGGTGCTGTTCCTCGGATTTCATACGGGAGCGTCGTCCGATCCGTTGTTTTTGTCCCTGGGAATCCCTGCGTTTGTCAGCCGATGGGAACAGATTGTCTTGATGGCCGCATTCGTGGTGCTGGCAACGTTTGGACTTTCGCGCCTGACACGCGAGACGGGATGGAAAAAATTAGTTCCTGCGCTTACGTTGTTCTCTTCGCAGTTTCTGTGGTTCCTCTTACCCTCTGCCATTTCTCTCATCAAGGGTCTCGAGATTCCGCAGAGTCGCTACAGCACAGGCATTCTGGCGGTTATGCATTCGGCGCAATACCTATGGATTACCAGTTACTATGCGCGCCGGGAGGCGACGGACCAAGCGGGATCCAAGGGCATTCGGAGTTGGCGTCCGCTGGCTTATTTTGGCGTCCTGATCGTCGGTGGTATCGCGCTTTTCGTGCCGGGCCCATGGTTGGCGAGCCGGGCCTTCCATCATGACTTTACTGCCAGCTTTCTGATTTTCACCGCGCTGGTAAATATTCATCACTTTATTCTCGATGGAGCAATCTGGAAATTGCGCGACGGCCGGATTGCCTCTCTGCTGCTTAACTCCCGTGAGCGGATTGCGGACGCTGCCGCTAGCGCTGGGGGGCGGTTTGGCGCGACGGGGCGGTGGACGATCGGGGACACTACGGGAGCGCGCTGGCTCCGCGTGGGTACGGCCCTCGCCCTCCTCGCGTGGGGCACAGTGGATCAGGCGCGTTATTACCTGGCGCTGCGAAGCGACAACTTGCAGGACTTACAGCGAGCCGCATCCCTGGATTCGTTCGACAGTCCTTTGCAGATGCGTCTGGCCCGCAAGGAAATCGAATTTGGCCAACGGCAGCAAGCCGAAGATTCCTGGAAAAAGGCCATTCAATCAAATCCAGCAGACCCCATGCCGCGCCAGGCATTGATCAAGTTGCTGGTCGATCAGAAGCGTTTTGAGGAAGCATTCATGGCCACGGAAGCGGCCCTGAAATACACGCCAAACGATGCCAACCTGCTCGTAGACCGCGGGTTGCTCGAGTTGCAGCGGGGCCATGGGGATGAGGCCATCACGAGCTGGAATGACGCCCTTAGAGCGGATTCCAACCAGCCTTTGGCCCACTTGTATTTGGCGCATGAATTGGACCGCGAAAACAGGCCGGAGGAGGCCGCCATGCACTACGAGGCATTCCTGAAAACTCTGGCGCGGCTGCGCGGGCAGGAACGCCCCGCGCCAGAATTTGTGATTGGCCTCGTACTGCGCATGGCTGATTGTCAGGCGCATTCCGCAAAGACCGCCGTTGCCATCAAGTCGTACCAAATGGCTGAAACACTGGCGGTACAGACGCATCAACCCAGGCTGGAAAGCGTCGCCGATGTGAATGAGGCGCAGCTACAAGCCAAGGCGGGCAAGGTGGATGAGGCTCTGCGGCTTTATCAACGCACACTTCAGCTCGACAGCACGATTGGTGACGACTCTGCGAGCGCTTTGGACTGGCAGGCGTACGGCCAGTTTCTGGACGAGGCTGGGTTTCCCTCGCGCCTGGCCTATGCCTGCTTCGCAAAATCGGAATCCCTGGTGCAGTCACGACAGGATTCCCGTCACTCACCCGCGATCGAGGTCCGCGAGCGGCTAAAACAAAGCCTGGGAGCAGTACAAGCTGCCACCCTTCGCCGCAATCCGGAACCAGCAGCGCAGGAGGCGTTGACACTCCGGCGCTAGAGGCAGCATTCCGAGCGCATCACCGCATCACACCAGCTAATTGACACTGTAGAAGTAGTGCTGAACAATTTAGTCATCTTTATCCAATTGAATTAGTCCGCTTCCTGAGGAGGAAGAGTGTATGGCCGATGAAGGCACACAAGTACCGATGGAGAGTCAGTCGAATGCCGGCAAATGGGTGCTGATTATTGTGGCGATCCTGGTTGTGGCTGGTTTCGGATACGCCCACTACATGACCCATACTGAATTGCAAAAGCTGGGCGCGGATTTGAACGCCAGCCAGGCCGAGGTGAAGGAACTCCAAAACCGCATGCAGACTTCCGAAGCCCAGGAAGAAACCTTGGCCCGCCAGGCTGGCATGACTAAGAAAGAACTTGCACAGCGCACTTCGCAGTTGCAGGCCGAACAGAAGGCCTCCGCCGCACGGTTGGAAGAACAGCAGAAGGCGCAGATTACCGCAGTTACTGGCGATATCAACGGGGTGAAAACAGACGTAGGCGGAGTGAAGACTGACGTTGCCTCGACCAGGGCTGATCTGGAGGCGACGAAGGCGAAGTTGTCCACGGCCGTCGGCGATCTGACCGGCCAAAGCGAACTCATCGCAACGACCCGTTCCGATCTCGAAGTCCTCAAGCACAGGGGAGACCGGAACTACTACGAATTCACGTTACTAAAGGGGGCAAAGCCGCAGCCGGTCTCTACGGTGAGCCTGCAGTTGAAAAAATCCGACCCGAAAAAAGGCAAGTTCACGCTGAACGTGACCTCGGACGATAAGACGCTGGAAAAGAAAGACCGCAATATCTCCGAGCCGATTCAGTTCTACTCCGGACGCGACCACCTGTTGTTCGAATTGGTCGTATGGAGCGTGGACAAGAGCAAAGCGACGGGATACCTGAGCACGCCGAAGAGCGCGCCCGTGCCGGTCACGGCCAACTAAGGATCAAGTGTGTTTTTTCCCGGCAGCCACGTGCTCTTGCAGATCGTGCTACGCACGGGCGTGATCTATCTGCTGGTTCTGATCGGTGTACGTCTTAGCGGCAAGCGTGAGGTCGGGCAAATGACCCCGTTCGATCTCACGCTTTTGCTTTTACTCTCCAATTCAGTGCAGAACGCCATGACTGGCCCGGATACGTCGCTTGCGGGCGGCGCGGTCGCTGCATGTACATTGCTTATCCTCAACTATCTGGTGGCCGAGGTTTCTGGAGGGAACCGGCGATTCAGGCGGCTGATTCAGGGACAACCCACGCTGTTGATCCATGACGGCAAGAGCATCGAGTCACACATGGCAAAGGAGCACGTGAGCGTGGATGAATTGCATCGCGCCCTGCGCGAACACGGAATTGGTTGCATCGACCAGACGGCATTGGCCGTCCTGGAAGTGGATGGATCGATCTCGTGCCTGAAGTATGATGAGATCAAGCAGGACGCCAGTACCCATCTCGTGCGCCGTAAATTTATTCAAAAGAAGCAGTAACCTTCCCCTGTAGCTACTTCTTCATTAGAAACCGAATGCAAACCGGGGATGGTACGTCCACCTTCTCTCCGGTGGCCGTGAGCTTTCCGGTTGCCTGATCGATCCGAAAGATCACGATATTGTCGGAATTGGCATTCTCGGCAAAGAGAAACTTGCCCGACGGATCAATCTCAAAATTGCGCGGAGTCTTTCCTCCCGTCGGAACGTGCCCGACTGGCGTCAGAGTACCATTGTCCTGATCAATCTTGTAGATGGCGATCTCGTTATCGTCCCCGCGATTCGAGGCATACAAAAACTTTCCCGATGGATGGATTTCGATCTCTGCATCCTCAATCTCTCCCTTGAAGTCCTTGGGCAAAGTAGTAAGCGTCTGCATAGGCCGGAAGGTTCCCGCATTCGCATCGTGAGCGAAGGCCGTCACGGTGCCCTTGATCTCGCTGACGACATACGCGAACTTTCCGTTCGGAAGCAGCGCGAAGTGGCGAGGGCCTGATCCGGCATCAAGTTTAGCGAATGGCGGATCAGTGGGAGTCAGCGTTCCCTTCGCGCTGTCGAACTTGTAGGTAAGCAATTCGTCAAGGCCCAGATCGTCCACGAAAGCGAAGCGGTTGTCGGGCGAAAGGTCGATCGAGTGAGCGTGCGGACCTTCCTGCCTCTGAGGATTGGCGCCGTGGCCAGTGTGCTGAATAAATGCCGAGGCCTCGCCGAGTTTCCCGCCTGGCAGAATTGGAAATACCGCGACGCTGCCGCCAGTGTAGTTCGCCACAAGCACGTATTTTCCCGTGCGATCAACCGTGATGTAGCAAGGGTCTGCTCCGCGCGAGGGAACTTCGTTCAGGAAGGTGAGCTTGCCGGTCGCTTGGTCAATGGAGAAAGCGCTCACTCCTCCGCTATTCGGGCCATTGTAGTTCCCGATCTCATTGACAGCGTAGAGATAACGTCCGCTGGGATGGGGGGCCACGAAGGACGGGTTTGTCGTTTCAGCAGCGAGGCCGAGGGATGTGACTTGTCCCGTCGCAGGGTCGAAGTGATAGGCATAGATGCCTTTGCTGCTTGTGCTCTTCCCGTTATCGTTTGTGTAAGTTCCGACGTAGAACAGATATTTTCCATCTGCGGCGCGGGCGGACGGAATATCCAGAAAGAGGAAGAAGCAGGTTGCAGCCAAAAGGACGACTGAGCGAAGTGCCCATCGAGAAAAGTTCATGCCGCTATAGAAACGCATTTGCGGCAATCGTGCAAGGGCAGCAGGGCTTCACTTGGTGAGCGTTACCGGCACGGTCTCGTTGTAGGGCCATATCACCACGCTGACGGACTGCCGTTGGTTGAAGGCATCCAGAGTGACCGGAAAAGCCACGATAATCGTGCCTTTGACCGAACCGCCCACGGGAACTTCTGTTTCCGGCGTAAGAGCCGGCAGGGCTCCGTTCTTGAGTGTTGGGAAAGCCTGAAAATAACGGTCGAAATCCACGGCAGAAACTGCATCTGCGGAGGATTCGCCGCTCGCAGTCTTAAGAGAGCCTCCAATTGTTCGCACATAAAAAGTCTTCTGGCTGCTGTTGTGCAGCGTGAACGTAAGCGCAACCATTGTCGAAGGCTGCCCGGGAATCTCGACCGCGACGACGTTGTCCAGAGAGCCTCCAGCTTGGGGTTTGGCGCGCTTGAGGAAAGATGCAATCAAAACCACGATGAGCACGGCTCCAACAGCGATCAGTACGATCTTGGCAGGCGGCAGATTTTTCTTTGCCGTGCCGTATTCTTCGCCGATGTTGATAGTCGGTCCCTTCGGTTCCACTGGCGTCGCGGGTTTGGTAGGAGGGACAGGAACTGGAGTTGATTCAGACATAGAATTATTCACTTTACGGGCGATTCTACGCTTTGTGAGGACTACCAGCTTATTTTGGTTGTCGAGGAGCCAGTTTGCAAATCACCAGTCATGCTTCATGGCTTTGGCGAACCTGTCCGCGGGCATGGTGTTCAGCACGTCTTCTTTTGTGAGCCACGCGCGCCTCGCCTGGAGGATTCCGAAGCGGATCTTTTCCATATGAGAAATATGGTGAGAGTCGGTATTGATGACGATCTTCACGCCATGCTGTTTGGCTTGGCGAAGATTGGCATCGTTCAGATCAAGCCGATCTGGATAGGCGTTCAACTCCATCGCGACTTTATGGTTCGCTGCAGCAGAGAGCACGGCATGCATATCGAACGGATAAGAGTCACGCCGCAGCTGGATACGCCCAGTGGGGTGGCCGATGATCGACGCGTTCGGGTTTTGAATGGCCTTGATCAGGCGCTCGGTCATCTTTGCGGATTCCTGATTAAACACAGAATGAACGCTGGCAATGACGAGATCCATCTGCGCGAGAACGTCGTCGGATAGGTCAAGGTCGCCCTCGGCAAGGATGTCTACCTCAATGCCGGCAAAAATCTTGATGCCATCAATCTTTTTGTTCGCCTCGCGAATGCGCTGAATGTGTTCGAGGGCGCGCTTGTCGTCCAGGCCATTGGCAAAAGCAAGATTCTTGGAGTGATCGGTGATAGCCATGTACTGATAGCCGCGCTCTTTGGCAGCCTGGGCCATCTCTTCGATTGTGTTTTTCCCGTCGGTTTCGACGGTGTGCATGTGGACATCGCCCTTGATGTCGGCATGGGTGATCAGTTGGGGGAGAGAATGTTTTTCGGCAAGATCAATCTCTCCGAGATTCTCGCGCATTTCGGGCGGAATGTAATCGAGCTTCAGCTTGCCATAGATCTCTTGTTCGGTTTTTCCAGCGACAGGTTTCTCGTCTTCGAGAGTCGCAAGGCTGTACTCGTTGAGCGTGTATCCCATCTTGAGCGCGCGCTGGCGCAGAGAGACGTTGTGGGCCTTTGAGCCGGTGAAGTATTGCATGGCCGCGCCGAAAGAATCCGGCGGCAGCAGGCGAACATCGACCTGCAGGCCGTTGCGAACATGAAAGCTGATTTTGTTGTCGCCGCTCGCAATCACGTCCATTAGCGGCGGATATTTCGCGACATACGCGATCGCTTCCTGGCGTCCGGCTTCGGTTGTGCAGGCCTTCCCCGTAACCAGAATGTCCAGATCTCCGACCGAGTCGCGGCCGCGGCGCAGCGATCCTGCCGGTGTTATTTTGTCGATGCCCGGGAATTTCTCGACGTAGGCGGTAATCTTTTCGCACTCGAGTTCCGCCGCATCGATCAGGAATCGTCCGCCGATGCGGCGATAGTCTTCGATTGCCTTTAGCAGCTTGGTCTCGTGCTTCTCGCCCATGCGAGGCAGTTCGCGGATCTTCCCCTCGCGAGCAAGCTTTTCGACGCCATCGACATCGCTGACTTTGTAGGCGCTCCAGATCAGGGCGATCGTCTTTGGCCCCAGTCCCTGAATCTTCAGCAACTGAAGCATGGACGGGTGGTATTTCTGCAGCAAATCCGCCTGAACTGCAAGCTTCCCGGTATCGAACAGCTCTCGTAGGTTGGTGAGCATGCCCTTGCCGACGCCGGGAATAGCGAGGACCTGCTTAGGATCGCCGATGATGTCTTTGATCTGGTGCGAGTGATTCTCGATCGCCTGCGCCGCGTTGCGGTAGGAGCGGATGCGGAACGAATCCTGCCCATCAATTTCAAGCAGATCGGCAGTTTCGTAAAGAATGTTGGCGATAGCCTTGTTGTCCACTGACTAAAGATAAACAAGATTGTTCACCAGAGCCAATAGACAAAGAGGAGGTGAGGCGAGATGAGGGGCTAATCTGGGCAAACGTTCAGACTGGGCGCGCTGGACGTGCTCGCTGGAGACGAAGAATGATTCGCTTGAAAGGTGCGCTACGCCGCTTTTGTTACGTTCGCTGCTTGCGGACCTTTCTGGCCTTCGGTGATTTCGAACTCTACCTGGTCGCCTTCCTGGAGGCTCTTGTAGCCTTCTGAGGTGATCGCGCTGTAGTGAACAAATACGTCTGGTCCATCTGCGCGCCCGATGAACCCGTATCCCTTCGCGTTATTGAACCACTTGACGGTTCCTTTCAGTCGTTCCACTGAGCCCCCTTCTTCCGCACGTCCAAAGTTTGGGGGTATGGACGTGCCCGCAGTCATTAGGATGCATTTTGGGGCGCAAGGGTTAGGCTGTCAAGAAAATGTGAACTGAGATTCGGGAAAGATCGGCGGCAACAGCGCGGGAGAGTCCAGTCAACAAAATACTTCAACTGCGAGTTCGTGTGAGGTCGTCGTCCTACTTTTTCTTTCGTGACATGTGATCGAGCCATAACACCGACGAGATGGTCTTGGCGTCACGGATCACGCCGTTCATAACCATGCGAACTGCTGCCGGGAAGGGAAATAATTTTTTATAGATGACCTCATCTTCTTCCGGTTCGGCTTCGCCCTCGCGCAGGCCCATTGCCATATAGACCGCCATCCTCTCTGCAACGAATCCGGGGCTGGCATAAAACTTCAGGATGCGGCGCCAGCGGGCGGCGCGGTATCCAGTTTCTTCGATCAGCTCACGCTTTGCGGCTTGCAGTTCATTCTCGCCGGGGTCGATGCGTCCGGCGGGCAGTTCCCAAAGAAAATCGTCGGCGGCATGGCGGTACTGACGTTCGAGCAGGACGCACCGTGTCGAGTGGGAAACGTCGACCGCCAGCACGACGACGGATCCAGAGTGATGGATGAGGTCGCGGCGAACTTTGATGCCACCAGGTTCGCGCACCTGGTCAGTGCTGACCCAGAAGACGGGTCCGCGGTAAACAGTTTTTGAAGAAATGAGACGCGCTTTCTTATTGCTTGATTTGGTCGAGCTCGATTTGGTCGAGAGAGATTTCGGCATGCAGACAATATAAAGCAGGCGTTGTACCTCAGGGCCGAGGTCCGAATTCCATTTCTGCTATGCTGCCCGCCATGCCGGAGAAGCCGCGAATCGCTATTGTGGGGCCGGGCAACCTGGGGACGGCGCTGGCGCTTTCCCTTCGGCGGGCTGGTTACGCGATTGATGTCGTGCTCTCGCGTCCAAGATCAGACGAGAAAGGTCGAACGTTGGCCACGCAACTCGGAGCACGTGTTCTGACTTCGCCCCGGGACCTCGAAGCAAACGTTGTTTGGTTCTGTGTGCCCGACTCGGAAATCATCCGTACAGTCCGTCTCTTTGCGAAGATTTCGTGGAAGGGAAGAGTCGCATTGCACTCCAGCGGTGCGCTGACGAGCGACGAACTCGATGCCTTGCGGCAAGAAGGAGCCACGGTTGCATCGGCACATCCATTGATGACATTCGTGCGCGGCTCGCGTCCCGAACTAAAGGGCGTGCCATTTACCATCGAGGGAGATACGCTGGCGGTTCGAATAGCTCGAAAAATCGTGCGAGCGCTGGGCGGGAAAGCGTATCCAATTCGAAAAGAAGACAAGGCTGCGTATCACGCGTGGGGTACATTCGCGTCGCCGCTTCTCACGGCATTGCTTGTGACTACTGAGCAGGTAGCGCGTCTGGCGGAAGTGAAGCCACAGGTAGCAAAACGGCGGATGATTCCCATTCTTTTTCAGACTCTGGTGAACTATTCCGCGTTCGATGCAGGGAGCGCATTTAGCGGGCCCATTATTCGTGGCGATGTGGAAACGATCCGGAAACATCTCCGCGTGTTGCGCAAAAATCGGGCAGCAAGAAAAGTCTATATAGCACTGGCGAACGCGGCGCTCGAGTACTTGCCTGCAAGAAACAAGAAATCCCTTAAGCGGGTGCTTGATTCGAGGCGAGCCTGAGCCGCCAGCTCCAGGCGAGCAATGCGAGCACCGCAAAGGGAAGTGACGCCGCCGTACGAATCGGAAGGACAAAAATGGCGGTCGAACCAAAGATGTTGGGCATAAGCCAGCGATGAACGATGAGAAGGCCAGCTGCAGATATCCAAGGCCAGAAAAGCACGAGAGTTCCGGCCATCAGCAGTGTGCGAGGGATTTTTCCGGCGCTGAGAAATTCGCGCCGATTTTTTATTAGCAGGAATATTCCAGGGAAAAGCACTACATGATCGTAGATTGCCTGGCCGGGCAGAATCGCAACCGTCGTCACCGCAAGCAAGAGACTCAAAGTCAGCCAAAACTTCTCAGTCTCGGGGGATGCTCCTCGATTCTTCCACGCCAGAGCGCCGCTAGCGACAAGTGACAGGGCAATGATGGCGCGACCTGCCACTGCATTCAAAGCAGGCCCCAGGAGAACGCTGATAAGAGGCGGCATCGCATAGCGATGGTAGCCGAGAAGAATCCCAATCCATTCTTTGATCCAGTATGGCCAGATCAATAGAGACGCCACTGTCATGAAAATTGTGACGGAGAAAAATCCGATCCAGAACCGGGCCCGCCGTCGATCGGACACGCTCCAAAGAAGCATGTAGAGTGTCGCCAGAAGTGTCATTTGCGGTTTAATTAGCGTTAACGACATCAACATTCCCGCAAGCATCAGGCGGTTTCGTCTGAGAGCCAGCGCGGCGCTTGCCATAAAAAAGCCCACCAGCAAGCCCGGCTGCTCCGCAAAGAAAGCCTCCAGAAGCTCGTAATTGCAAAGTCCGAGCAGCACAATGGCGGCCAACCACACCGGCCGGATGCGCCAGTCGAGCGCAAGGATCCAGAACTTAATGCTGACGGCGGTTAGCAGGGGCAGCAGGATCGCCAGCACAAGCCGGAGCTTGGGGAACTCCACCACTGACGTCGGCCATAAAATCAAATCGGTAAACGCTGGATAGGCAAACTGCCGGTAGTCGGTTGCGGGATCATTTGGATTTCGGGCATCCAGCGGACGTCCAAACAATCCCGTCTGGATCTCGCGGGTCATCTCTGTGCCGTAGAGATCAAGGTGCTGGGCGCGCCACTGCCGCGTCGTAAGCCAGACCGGGTACAAGTCATCCCCAAAGGAATAGCCGCTGCCTCCTCCATGAAGAGCGCGGTTCTGGAGGACACTGGGAATGAAAAATCCAAGGTGGTAGTAGACCATCGCGCCGGCCGCGGTTAGCGCGAGAAATAGTGCAAGTGCTGGGGCAAGGGGGCGTGTTCCGAATTGCGATGTGGCCATCGGCGGAGAATGCTGCGATTAGAGCATGCGCCAGAAGGCCGCGCAATGATCAACTGGAATCTAGCTTGAGGTGAAGAGATGCCCGAGCTTTTCTTTTTTGGTTTTGAGATATTCCTCAGCGTGGGGACTCGGAACTACTTCGCAGGGCACGCGCTCGACCACGTGTACGCCCGACCGTTCGAGCGCTTCGACCTTTTCGGGATTGTTCGAGAGTAGCCGAACTCGCGTCACCCCCAGCGCTTTCAGTACCTCGCCAGGCAGAGTGAAATCACGATGATCAGCCTTAAAGCCCAGGCGCTCGTTGGCTTCTACAGTGTCGAGTCCGGCATCTTGCAGTTCGTAGGCTTGCAGCTTTGCCATCAGTCCGATGCCGCGGCCTTCCTGCTGTTCATAGACCACGATTCCCGCACCCTCGTCGGCGATCATCGAGAGCGCCAGTTCCAACTGCTGGCGACAGTCGCAACGCAGGGAGTGGAAGACATCGCCGGTGAGACACTGCGAATGCACGCGCACCAACGGAGGCTTTGACTGCACATCACCCATCACCACCGCCACGGCTTCTTCGATACGCTTGTTGCCATCCGTACCGCTCTCGCCGCGGAATCCGTAGATGCGAAACTGTCCCCAGCGGGTGGGAAAGTCCGCGGACGCGACCTGTTGGATCGATGAATTGCTCACTGGTTGATTATAGATGCCGCAGAGATGCCGAAGGCTTCGTACCATCCCCACTGTCGCACTACCCTCGGGCGCGGAAGGGGAAGATCGCATCCTGCTTTGAGGAGATCGGCGATCCATTCTTGGTGGCAGGATGGAAATGCCAGTTTTCCAGTGCTGCCAGGCATTTCGTGTCAATATCGGGCCCAAGACTTTGTAAAACAGTCCTGCGGACGATTTCTCCGCGCTCGTCGATTGTGATTTCAATGACCTCGTTGCCGGGAGCCTCAGGCAACTGCCAGGGCCAAACGACTGGATCGGACGTCATAACCGGAAGCGCCGGGCGAATCTCGTCACCGTAGAGCTGTCCATTGCTGAGTGTGCCGTAGGGAAGTCCAGCCTGGGAGCCGTGGCCCAGGGCAGAAAGCGTTTGCGTCTTGGAAGTGTCTTCGGCTTCCGCTCGGGCCAGCGGCGTTTGAAGTGCGGGGAGCTTTGGCACTTGCGTAGACGCTTTGAATGTCGTCTTCTGGCTGAACCGCTCGTGACGATATCGTTGGGTCGCGAGATCGGAGGAGCTGTGGTCGCTGTCGTCGGGATTCTTGCTCGACCAGTACAGCCGCGTTACAGACCTGCCATTCTGTCCTAAAGCCACGGAAACGGGATTCAGCAACTGTGGCTCAGGGGCATACAGCAGCCAGGCCAGCAATGCTCCATGCAACACAACCGAAGCGGTGAGCAGCCAGCGCTGTCGCCGTCCAGTTGCAGGATTGAGTTGGCTAAACACGAATTCCGCTAACTCCGTATTCCTTAGTTAGACGCCTCGGAAATGGATTCGTCAAGGGTACCGCGGAAGTTTCCGAGTAGAAGTCTTGAGTCTTGGGACCAGCGACTGGAGACGCGGGACCCGCGTTTTGTGCCGACTCTGAATCGCTGATAAAATGACCGAGCC
>DATAUY010000157.1:0-5721 GCA_036268025.1 Candidatus Sulfotelmatobacter sp.
CGAGTTCTGGGGCGAATGGATCCTGCCCTCCATCGCACGCAACGATCCCTCCTTCCCAGACCAGAACTATTGGCGCGGACGCATCTGGGGACCGATGAACTATCTGGTTTATCTCGGATTGCGCAATTACGACGATGCGGACACACGGCGCGAATTCGCAACGAAGTCGTATGCACTGTTTGCGAAAGAGTGGCGCGCCCACGGACACGTGCATGAGAACTACAACGCAATCAGCGGTACCGGCGATGACGTGGCCAACAGCGATCGGTTCTACCATTGGGGCGCCCTTCTGGGTTGGATCGAATATCTGGAGCAGACGGTGCCGTCATCTGGAACCCCTCATCACGCGCAAGAACGACCGAATGACAGGCGCTGACGGAAAACAGGTGCGAAACGCCGAGCAATTTTGATCCGACAGAAGCGCGCTTCTTGACAGTCAAAATCAACGTTGCATATAGTTCATGTGCTTTCCCGAATAAGCTTTTTCTAGAAATAGAAAACGTTTACCGGGACCCGGGGGCGCGGAATGAAAACGTTCAGAGTGTTTTGCCTTCTCATGCTCATCATGGGATTGTCCGCAGCTACAGCTTCCGCTCAGTTCTCAAGCGGAATCACAGGTACAGTTCAGGATCAGTCAGGCGCTGCCGTTCCAAACGCTAAGGTCACCATCAGCGATACACGTCTCGGCGTAGCGAAAACCGCGACAACAAACGACACCGGCTATTTCCGGGTCGACAGCATTGCGGCATCTACCTACGACCTTCAGATTGAAGCTGCAGGATTCAAGACCTACCACCAGAAAGAGCTCACGCTTGAGGTTGGCGAGATCCGCACAATCACGCCTCAGCTTGAAGTCGGCTCGCAGGCAACACAGGTTACCGTGAACGCCGCAGCGGTAGCGCTAAATTTGGAAAGACCAACCACCGGTACGGTTATCGGCGAGAAGACGGTGCAGCAAACGCCGCTGCCCGGCCAGAATGTGTACGGACTTTCCGCATTAACCCCGGGGATGACAGGAAGCGCGGTTACGTCAGGCGACAACTACACCAATGAATATGCAATTAACATCAATGCCGCCGGCCTCCGTCAGGAGCAGAATGGGTTTCAGATAGATAACGCGTACACCAACACGCCGTCTCGCGGAGGTGGCACGTCCATTTCGCCGAACCCTGAAATAGTTCAGTCCATCGACATCCGAACCAACGACTTCGACGCCAGCAAAGGTAGGAATGGCGGAGCGACTGTCGATGTATTTACGAAATCAGGGACGAACGATTTCCACGGAACCTTCGACTACTATTTCCTGAACAACGATCTCACGGCGCGTACGGAGTTCGAGTCGACAGTGCCTACGTACACCCGCAACGAAGTGGGAGCGACGTTCGGCGGCCCCATCCTCAAGAACAAGTTCTTTATCTTCGGCGCGATCGACGTTTTGCGTTCCAGCACGACCAGCGCCGGACAATACACGGTGGAAACACAGGAATTTGACAACTGGGCGAAGGCAAACCTCCCAAATAATATTGCGACTCAAGCATTGACGCTAGCTCCGCCCCTTAGCTTTCCTACCTCCGATATCCAGACAGTGAGCCAGCTTGCTGCGTCCACTCCGGGATACTATCCGCTGCCTGCGGGCATTCCCGGCGATTTACCCGCAGTGGGAAACGCCAACATCAGCTACTCCGTCCCCAAGAATGGTTATCAGTGGAGCGTGCGTGGCGACTACTATATCAAGCAGAGTGATCGGCTTTATGTGACTGCGATCCGCACTTATGTCACCTCTGTGGGGACATCTCCCCGATCCACGCTCAACAACGATCAAGCCAACAGCTCCGATTTTGCCAGTGCGAACTGGACCCATACTTTTTCGCCTCGTTTGCTGAATGAGGCTGCCATCAACATCATCCGTCCGTACGGGGCAGATCTGCCTGCGGACACGATGGCGATTCCCTTCATTAACGTGGTGGGACTGCAGAACTTTTCCGTGTGGGGTCCCGGGAACTTCACCCAGCAGACACTCGGCTGGCACGACGTGATGACTGCCACGGTCAAAAACCACACCCTGAAGTTCGGCTTCGACCAGTTCAATATCCGCGAGAACGATCAGCAGAGCGGTGCATACGATCGCCCGACTTACAACTTCAATAATCTGCTTGATTTTGTGCAGGATGCACCGACTACTGAATCAGGAACGCCCGTGGACCTGCTCACACACCAGGCCGCTCCTTACAACCGGCGGTATCGTGGACTCTACAGTGGCGTGTTTGTGCAGGACGATTGGAAGATGACACCCCGGCTGACCATCAACGCGGGCGTGCGCTACGACCAGATGTCAAATTTCTTCTCCATCTTGTCCCCCAGGCTCACCAACTTCACGCTCGGTTCGGGCTCGACGCTGAACGATCAGATCGCGAGCGGCATCACTGGTTTTACCCGCAACGCCCATGTACTAAACCACAATCTCTGGGGATTGACGCCGCGCATTGGGTTCTCCTGGGATGCGGCTGGTAATGGCAAAACCGCAATACGCGGCGGTGTCGGCATGTTCTCCGACCAGCCGCCGTATATCCACATCACCGACATCACGGCAGGCAATCTTCCCAATGCCTACACGCCCTCGGTCAGCGTGTATTCCGGGCAGACTCCGGCCTTCCAGCTTTGCGCCGCGCCCACAGGATTCACTATCTCGTGTCCGGTCGTGGATACAAGCCATGTTGTGCTGAATCCAAGCGGCGGCATCGATGGACAACGAGCCGGATTGGGTGGTTACACTCCTGATTATCAGTTTACGTCTGTCACCGACTGGACCCTCAGCCTCCAGCAGGAGTTACCGGGCAATCTCATCCTGGAATTGAACTATTCCGGATCGGCTGCGCGGCATCTGCCAATCTTTAATCAGGATCTGAACCGCTTCTCGGGTGACCTGATCGTGAACCGCGGCAGTCTCACACGGCTCAATCCAAACTTCGGAGACATCACCTATGCTTCTTCCGATGGCAACTCCGTTGGACACTACGGCTCCGCCGTTCTGGCGGAACGCCTCGCTCATGGCCTTTCGATGCGTGGCATCTATACCTTTGGCAAAGCGCTAGATTACTTCAGCACTTCCGGCTCTCTTGACTCTGGAGAAGCCACAACCTTCCTCGACAATGTAATCCAGAATGGAGCGCTCGGGGCGCAACGCGGACGCTCAGACTTCGATATCCGTCAGCAATTGTCAATTGACGGCACTTGGGCCGTACCGAGCACCTATGCACATCGCGCGGAGCGCTACGTGCTCGGCGGATGGCAGTTTGGTGGCGTGTGGATCATGCAGTCGGGTCTTCCATTTTCGGTCTACACCTCTGCGCCGTTCAGCGCAGTGTTTGGTCCCACGGGCACGGTCATCGGCAACGCGGGCGGGGACTACAACGCTGACGGCTCCAACTACGATGTGCCAAACATTCCGTCCTTTGGACCCCATCTTCCTGGCCAGTCCAGAAAGGCCTTCCTGACCGGACTCTTCCCCGCGTCCGCGTTCCCGGCTCCGCCCCTGGGACAGGAAGGCACGCTTGGTCGCAACACCTACGATCAGCCCGGCTATAACAACCTGAACTTTACCTTCGAGAAGGTCTTCCACGCTCCGTGGTTTTTTAGCGAGAAGATGCAGATCGAAGGAAAGGGTGAGGTGTTCAATCTTTTCAATCGAGCGAATCTCACCAACGTCACCTCAGACCTATCGAGTTCGTTATTCGGCCATGCGACCAACCAACTGCCTGCGCGAAGCCTGCAAATTCATCTGCGCGCAAGCTTTTGAAGCTGCTCCAGTTCGATTCCAGGTTGCTCGTTGCCCAGCGTAGCTTCCGCAGTATTCCAAGAAGGGCGTGCGGTTAGCTCAGCCTCAAATTAGCCGCCTGGCAGATCGGCACTGTACCGCCTGCGCACCTCTCGCTCTGAAAAAGTAGCTTGGTGGGCCCAGAGGGATTCGAACCCCCAACCAAGGGATTATGAGTCCCCTGCTCTAACCGTTGAGCTATAGGCCCTTCAATGACTTACGGCAACCACCGGCGCTAGTGTAGCGGATACTGTAGCGGGTGGCAGTCGTTTCGTTTCGATTTCCGGCCCCGTGCCATGCAATTGCAGCCGCATGAAAGCGCGCTCCACTGCCTCAGGTGTGGGATGGATGTACCGGTGCGAGACGACAATGCTACTGCGCCCGGCGATCCGCATGATGGTGAAGGCGTCCACACACGATTCACCGAGCCTAGTCAGCATGGTATGACGAAGCGAGTGCAGGACAAAATCGCCAACGAAGAGCGGACGGCGTTTCCCTTTACCTTTGGAGCCACGGCATTGCGTTGGCTTCGCGCGGCAATCAAGTTTTTTCAAACCGGCTGTTCTCCACACCAACAAAAGATGCCGGTTCGACTTCTGGTATGCTTCGCTGCGCCATGCGAATCATGACAGTGGTCGTTGTGGGTTGGCTGATGCTTATTGCAGGATCAGGGATCGCTTGTAAGCAACAGGGACCGGACGACTATGAGACGAGACTCCACTGCTTGGCACTTGCAGAGCAATTTCGGAGCGACAAGCGAAAGACGGTTGCGCCCGAGAAGCTGATCGCCGACACGACTCAGGTGGCGTACAGCAGCAGACGCGATAGCTGCATAGCAATGTTCGCCATATCCGATGCAGCTAAAGGGTCTTACCAGGAATACGACGTGGTAAAGCTCCCATCAGACGATTCGTTGATGACCTCCATCTGCGCAGCGAAAGCAGGCTATGTGTGCAGAGATCCGAAACCGCTCGCCATCGCAAGCCAGGTGTTTCAAGAAGCGATGGACAACAGGTACGGCCCTCCACCTTCGCAGGTATATAGAACGCCCGATAGACCCGGCGACACGTCACTCTACATGAAGAGCAAAGTAGCCCCGCTGAGCGGCCGGTAAGCAGAAATTCGGACGAATGACCGGGGTCTTCCGCTGACCGAACAGCGCATCCCGATCTTCACGCAACGGGGCGAATGGTCTGCACGTCTCCGCTGTTGTCGCTTCGCGTCTCCAGGTCGTGAATGTTGTTCGTATCCACCGATATGGACCGTGCATCGCGCTGGATTGGGCCGCCGTGCGTGAACTACGCTACACTCGATCGCACAAGCTGGAGCACTGCTGGACAGCCTGTATCGATACCCGAAAATGCTCTGCCACGCAAGCACATGCAGCGACGCGATCTCCTGAAATTTGCGGCGCTTACCGCCGGAGCAACGGCGGCGCAGCGCGCGCTGGGCAGCCCTCTGCTACCGGCGGACGGTCCCAACCCGAACGTGCGCCACGTCCTGGTCGCCTTCAAGTGCCACCTCGACGTCGGCTTTACAGACACCCAAGCGGCGGTGATGCGGAAGTACTTCGACGTTTATTATCCGCAGGCGATCGAGACGGGCGCCGCGCTCCGCAAGGCCGGCGGCGACCGCTACATCTGGACTACGGGCTCGTGGCTGCTTTATGAGTACCTGGAGCAGGCTACGCCGGAACAACGCCGCGCGATGGAGCAGGCGATCGCGGCCGGCGACATCAGTTGGCACGCGCTGCCCTTCAGTTGGCAAAGCGAAATGCTCGACCGCTCCATGATCGAAGGGGCGCTCGGCCTCTCGCGTTCGCTGGATGCGCGCTTCGGCCGCAAGACCATCGGCGCCAAGATGACCGACGTGCCGGGCCACACGCGCGGCATCATCCCGCCGCTGGC
>DATAUY010000158.1:0-7849 GCA_036268025.1 Candidatus Sulfotelmatobacter sp.
GACAAAGACTTCGTGCGCCCAGACCGGACCGCGGGAGGTAGAGACACGCCATCCCGTTTCTCCGTTGCGAGACTCGCGCTGGATATCCTGTACCCGGGCATGTTCGAAGATTTCTGCTCCAGCTTTCAATGCGGCGCGGGCTAGCCCGCTGACATAGCGTGCGGGATTGCATCCGGCGCTGACTTCATCGACCATGCCGCCGTAGTAAATACTCGAGCCGATTTCCGCGGGCAGTTCACCGTTCTGAACGACACGCAGTTTATGGTTGAACTCGACTTCGATGATTTCGGTTTGCCGCTGATAGTCATCAAAATGCTTTTGCTTGCAAGCGACTTCGAGATGTCCGCTGCGAGAGAAGTCGCATTGGATTCCTTCTTCGCGGACGATTTGCTCAACACAGTCAATCGAAGCAAGCGACGCCGCGTACATACGCTTCGTGCGCTCGCGACCGTACATCGAGATCAACTTGCTCACGCCGAGCTTCATGCCCGTGAGGACCATGCCTCCATTGCGGGAACTTGCGCCCCATCCGATGGTTTCGGACTCCAGGACGGCGACTTGCGCTCCGTGCTTGGCCAGCGTGCGCGCTGCGGAAAGCCCTGTGAAGCCGGAGCCGATCACGGCGACGTCGGCGACATCCGGAATGGGCCGGGAAGCGTCGGTCTCCGGGAACTCTGCCGTGGTGAGCCAGTAGTTGTGTTCTTGCATCTACAAACCTTTCGCCACAAAGGAAATGGAGGAACACAGAGGAAAAGCGAATCATCGTTTGCGACCGAGCATTTTAGCCCAGCCGAACGCGATGGTACATGTACTGTCAGCTTCGGCAGGGGCAAATTCATCGCGGCCACCTCGGTAACTTGCTGCGGTTACTGGCTGCCCCTAGGCTGGAAACATGGGGTTCCAGTGTTTCCTGTTCACGTCCGACGAGGGAATTGCGGGTACGATCCGTCTGGTGCTGGCGGGTCTCGACGTGCAGGGCGAATTCTGCTCCGAAGCGGTCTCGGCGGCAGAAAGAATCGCCAATCAGGCGTTTCAGGTCGTCATCATCGACTGGGACAAGCAGCCTGAGGCCGGACTTCTTCTGACCACGGCGCGCCAGCGGAAAGCTTCGGAACGCCCCATCACGCTGGCGATTGTGAGCGATGACGCCAGCGTTCCAAAGGCGTTGCAGGCCGGCGCGAATTCGATTTTGCGCAAACCCATTGTCGTCAATCAGGCGAGAGATACTTTGATGACGGCTCGCGATCTGCTGCGGGCGAAGCGCGAACCTGCGCCGCCTACGCCGGCAAAGCAGGCGGCAGCCGCGGCTGCGGCCGAAGATTCACTGTCTACCCTGCGCGCAAACATGGAGCACGGCAAGGAGAAAACTTTGCGCGCGGGCGAGTTTCTGCAATCTGCTCCAGCCACACCGGGCGGATCGTTTGAGACCGAGTCGGATCTTTCGGCCTCGATGCACGAAGCGGCTCCTGAGCCGGTGGATCCGCTAAGAGAATTGGAACCGGTCGCCGCATGTGTAGCCGAGAGGAAACCGGCCGAGCCTCCGCCACCGGAGCCAAGGGATGAACCGCGCGGGCTGGAATGGCATTTGAAACAACGGGGGATTAATCGCCAGCCTTTGATTGTGCCGAATTCGTCTGCCTCCGCCGCAGCAGCGGCGCCCGCACCGGAAAAGGCGGAGTTGCTTGGGTTCGATCAAACTCCTTCGAAATCAGCGTCCTCGGTGTCTTCCGATCACGAGGCTTCGGTTGCGTCTACTCCGGCGGGTCATTCGAGTATTGCCGAGCAAAAGAAAGAAGCGGAGCTGTTTGCCTATATGGAAGGCGACAGCCCCGAGGGCAAAGAAAAGGCCACGCTATCGTTCCGGCTTAGCAAGCGCACAATCGGCATTGCGGCGGTTCTCGCTATTTGCGCGATTTCGGCCGCACCGCGGATGCCCTGGCATCCGAAAATGCAGCTGTTGTGGGGCAAGGGGCAGCGTGCGGTGCACACCTGGCTGTATCCCCAACCGATGACGCCCGCGCAAGCTCCCGCCTCGCACGAAAACTTTGCCAGAGCGGGAGACGAATACAAATTGCCTGCAGCCGAGGCGATTCCCGATGCGACGACCGATCCGTCGCAAATTCAGGTTGTGCCGGTTGTCGATCCCACTAAGAAGCCGACCGGTGACGCGGAAAATCAGGCTGGCACGCAACCAGACGGAACCACTGTGACTCCGGCCGATCAGCCGCAAACGCCAACGGTGCAAGCTCCGGAGGCGCAGGCATCACAAACAGCATCTGGGCTGCAACAGAGTGAACCTCCTCTAAGTCCGATGGCAACTCCAGCACCTGGCCCTGCACCGGCCACGAGCATGCCTGTTACAGTTCATCCCGATGCGGCGGCCCAGGTACCACTGCCGGCTACTTCAACTGCGGTTCCGGCCAAGAAGCAGCCTATGGCCGCGCCTTTTAGTTCGGGGAACATTCCTTCCAGCTTGAAGTCGCAGCTGGCTTCGTCGACGCCCGACCTGAGCGGATCGAGGTCTCCTGACACAGCCATGCCTTCGATTGAGCCCGTCGTGGTAGCGGAGAGCGCAGAGCGGGCTCTCTTAACCGAACAATTGGCAATTGCGTACCCATCCAATATCAAGAACCAGCAGGGCACGGTGTTTTTGCAGGTGCTGGTCGGGCGCGACGGCACAGTGCAGGATGCCAAGTTCCTGCAAGGTTCTCTGGCTTTTGCGCGAGCGGCGATTGACGGCGTCAAACAATGGAAGTTCAGGCCGTACCTCATGAACGGACGGACGGTGTCCGTGCAAACGCTTCTCACGCTAACGTTTAAGCCGGCTCCCTAGGCCTGTTATGTTGGGCAGTTCGCGCGGCCGCTTTTACGGATTCCGCGTTACCGAAGAGGCACAAATGGAAAGCAGCCGAGGCTCCGCCGCCAGCATCTAGAGATATAATGGGAACAGCTTCAGCTCGAGTTCCTTCCGGAAGTTGGACCACAAACCGATGTCCATGAAAACCAAAGCAGCGATTCTCGTCACTTCTTTCGCCGTTCTTCTCTTTGTCGTCGTTGGTTCGATGGGTGGCGTGCATGCCTCGTCGAACGACGGCTCTTACCGACAACTTCAGGTTTACAGCGAAGTTCTCTCGCGGGTACGAAGCGAGTATGTCGAAGATCCCAACATTCCCAAGGTGACCGATGGAGCGCTGCACGGACTGCTGGAGTCGCTCGATTCGAATTCGAGTTACTTGTCGGCGGACGCCTACAAAGCCTTCAAAGCTCATAAGGCGGAGGGCAAGGCGGGTATCGGAGCTGTCATTTCCAAGCGATTCGGATATGCCGACGTGGTTTCCGTTCTGCCCGGATCACCGGCTGAGAAGGCCGGGATCGAGGCTACGGACATCTTCGAATCGATTGAAGGGCAGAGCACGCGGGATATGTCGCTGCCTGAGATTCGCAATCTGATCTCCGGCACACCGGGCTCGACCCTCAATGTCGAGGTGGTTCGCGCCCGCCGGGCAGAGCCGCAGAAACTTGCGATTTCGCGCGATGTGGTAAGCGTTCCGCCGGTGGCCGACAAGATGATGGAGGACGGCATCGGATATGTGAAGGTCGAGGCGCTGACCAAGGGCAAAGTGCAGGAGATCGCTTCGAAGATCAAGTCTCTGGAAAAATCCGGGGCGAAGAAGATTTTGCTTGATCTGCGCAACTGTGCCGAGGGTGAGGAAAGTGAAGGCATTGCAGTCGCGAATCTGTTCCTGAATCACGGAACGATTACGTATCTGCAAGGGCAGAAATTTCCGCGCGAAGCGTTCAATGCCGAGCCCTCCAAGGCGATCACATCTCTGCCCGTGGCAGTGCTTGTGAACCGCAGCACTTCGGGGGCGGCTGAGATCGTTGCGGCGGCGATTCTCGAAAATGCCCGCGGCGACGTTGTGGGAGACAAGACCTTCGGCGACGGCTCGGTGCAGAAGACGCTGGATTTGCCAGACGGCGGCGCTTTGATTCTCTCGGTGGCGAAATACTATTCGCCGAGCGGGAAAGCGATCCAGGATGCGGCAATCACTCCCAACGTTTTGGTGGCGGATTCGAGCGACGACTCGATCAGCCCCGATGATGACGACGGGAATACGCAGGCTCCAGACCAGGAAGCCAAACCGAAGAACACGGTGGACGATCAACTGAACAAGGCCGTGGAGGTGTTGAAGAGCCGCAATAGCTAGATTTTTTGTGAGCGTACGTAGAAGACGGCCCAGTTGGGCCGTCTTTATTTTTCGCTAGCGCCTCGGCACACAAAAAGCAGGTTCCTCGCTTTGCTCGAATGACAAGCGACCTTGCCACTGTCATCCTCATGTAATTTTCACCAGCCATAAACTTCGGTGATAACAGTTCCTCCATCATTGCTCCGCACGTTTGATGCAGATGTTATTCTGGCTTCTAACTCCCAATGAAGTCGCTCTACGAAGATCTTCCGCCGGTAGAAATCGGCGGACGCCGGGTTGTGGGCCGCGTCTTGTTCGGCCTGCTGGTGCTGATCTCTGTGCTTGTCGGAGCGACGGCGGGCCTGCTGCTGGTATACACCACCGATCTTCCGCAGGTGGATGCGTTGGAAGCCTACCGGCCGAGTTCGATCACGGAACTCTATGACGATCACAACCGCGTGATTGGCTCGTTCGCGCTGCAACGGCGAGTTGTGGCGAGCTATGACGATTTCCCTCCGGTACTGCGCGACGCGCTGGTATCCATCGAAGACAAGGATTTCTACGCACACTCCGGCATCAACTTCTGGCGGATCGTCGGGGCGGCCTATCGCGACATCGAGTCAGGCGGCAAGGTGCAGGGAGCTTCGACTCTGACCATGCAACTGGCGCGCAATCTTTTTCTGTCCCCCGACCGGCGCTGGCAGCGCAAAGTGCAGGAGGCGATGCTCGCCATCCAGATCGAGCGGCGCTTCACGAAACCGCAGATTTTCACGCTCTACGCTAACCAGATTTTTCTTGGGCATGGCGTCTATGGATTTGAATCGGCATCGGAGTTTTATTTCAGCAAACCGGCAAAAGAACTGACGCTCGACGAAGCGGCGCTGCTCGCGGGCTTACCGAAGGGACCGACGGTGTATTCGCCGATTACACATGCGGACCGCGCGCAGAAGCGACGGAACCTGGTGATCAACGCCATGCTCGAAGACGGCAAGATTACCGCCGCGCAGGCCGATGCCGCGCGCTCTGCGCCGCTCATGCTTCATCTCGCGCACGATCCAAACTCTCTGGCCCCGAATTTCGTAGAAGAAGTGCGTCGCTATCTGGAAGGCAAGTACGGAACGGACCAAGTGCATGAGGGTGGACTGAAAGTTTACACGTCGCTCGATGTGGAGTTACAGAAAGCCGCAAACCAGGCTGTGCTCGACGGGCTGGCCGCGTATGAGCGGCGTCACGGCTGGAAGGGACGTCTGGAAAACGTACTCGACGAAGGCGGCGTGCTCGAAAGATATTCGCATCCCGATTGGGACGACGAGCCGGAAATGAACGGATACATTCATGCGCTAGTGACTTCTGCCGGCCCGGGAATCGCGACCTTGAAGTTCGGACGCTACACGGCAGCAATCGGACAATCGGATGTTGCCTGGACGCAGCAGAAACTCCCGAGCATTCTCAGGACGGGCGACATCTGTTACGTGAAGATTGTCTCGCTCGGCTCGAATGGCGCAGCGCGCGTGAGCCTAGAACAGGATTCGGGGGCGCAGGGCGCGTTACTGGCCATCGACAACGCGACCGGAGGGATCAAAGCGCTGGTAGGGGGGCGGGACTTCAATCTCTCGAAATTCGACCGCGCCACGCAAGCACTCCGGCAAGTAGGATCGTCATTCAAGCCTTACGTTTATACGGCGGCGATCGAGGGTGGCGCGACTCCAGACGACACAATTCTGGATGAGCCGGTGAGCTTTGAAACGCCTTCCGGGCCGTACACTCCTCACAACTACGACGAAAAGTTTGAGGGCATTATCAGCTTGCGGAGGGCGCTAGCCCAGTCGCGAAACATTCCCGCATTGAGGCTGGCCAGCAAAATCGGCATCAAGAATGTGATTGACTACGCTGGTCGTTTCGGCATCACGGCGAAGTTGCCGCCATATCTGCCTCTGGCGCTAGGTTCGGCGGAGATCACCCTCATCGAGCAGACATCCGCGTACAGCGTCTTTCCGAACGGCGGCGTGCGCGTCACTCCTCGATACCTTACACGCGTGACGGACTACGAAGGACGCGTGCTGGAAGAAGATTTTCCCGATGTGAAGGATGCGATCAACGAGCGCACGGCGCGCATCATGACTTCTATGCTGCGGGAGGTCGTGCTGCATGGCACGGGCACCGCTGCTGCGAAGCTGCCGTTTCCGGTGGCGGGCAAGACCGGAACGACGAACGATTTTACGGATGCGTGGTTCGTGGGATTTTCACCGACGATGACTTGCGGCGTGTGGATCGGTTACGACGAAAAGAAATCGCTGGGCGCAAAAGAAACCGGCGCGCACGCGGCGCTGCCGATCTGGATGAATTTCATGACGGTCGCGATGGCTGGGAAAGATGTTGGAGACTTCCAGGCTTCTCCGATGATGCCGCATGCGGTTGCCCAGAAACTCGACACCCCGGATGTTGCACCGGCGGCGGAAGAGTCGCATTAGCTTTCAAGGTCGAATGGGGGGACGATGAAAAAAGCGCTCCTTGGAGCTGCAGTGTTGGTTTGTTTGCTGACAACTTGCGCCATGGGACAGGACGGCAAATCGGCGGTTGAACAAGTGCTTCGCGCGCAGCAGGAGGCGTGGAACCGGCATGATCTCGATGGCTTCATGGCCGGGTACTGGAATTCCCCGGAACTGACGTTCTTTTCCGGCGCGAAGCAGACCAACGGATGGCAGGCTACGCTCGATCGCTATCGAGCGACGTATGCGAGTCCCGGGCATGAGATGGGGAAGTTGGATTTCTCAGAGTTGCGGATCGAGACGCTCGGAACTGATGCGGCGTTTGTTCGGGGTGCGTGGCAACTAACGATCTCCGACGGCAAGATGCCTCACGGCAGGTTCACGTTGATCTTCCGGAAATTTCCTGACGGATGGAAGATTGTGCACGACCATACGTCGGCAGCTGAGTAATTACTTCTTCACTCGCAACTGCACGCGGGTGCCGTCCGGCAGGCTGCCATGGAGTAATTCGATCTTCCCGTTTCGCACGATGCCTTCGAATTCCTGCGGAACCGCCGGCCCTGCGGACGAGGAGTCCGCGGCTGCACGAGTTGTGACCGGGCCGGCATTCGCGGGCGAGGGCGCCCGCGCCACACGGCCTGTACCTCGATCCATGGCTTCGTTGGCCAGTCGGTCAGCTTCCTGGTTGTGCTCGCGCAAGGCGTGGCCGATTGAGAACCAGTCGAGCTGCGCGATTAATTCTTTTGCGCGCGCGTGCAGGTCCTGAAGCAAGGCATTCTTCACCTTGTAGATGCCCTTGATCTGGCGGACGAGCAGCTCTGAATCGCTGATCAGCTTGAGTGCCTTTGGTCCATGCTTTAGAGCGTATTCGAGAGCGGCGATCAGTCCCTGATACTCCGCGAAATTGTTGGTCTGGTGGCCCAGGTACTCGCTGAGCGCGCCGACTTTCTTGCCTGCTTCGTCCTTGATCACGACGCCGTAGCCCGCGGGGCCTGGATTGCCGCGAGCCCCACCATCGCTGTGGGCTACGAGATATTGGGCAGGCGGATTGTCCCGCGATTCGAATAGATGTCTGGTGGCGGCGTGAAGCGGCATGATTTGAGTTTACTTCGTCTCGAACGTCTGTTGCGTCCACAAGAATGGTTCACCACAGAGGCCACGAAGGTTCACAGA
>DATAUY010000159.1:0-34387 GCA_036268025.1 Candidatus Sulfotelmatobacter sp.
ATGTGGACGATACAGTGCTCAGCGTTCCCGGTGCTCCCTATCGCGGTGTCGCTCTGCGGTCCTTCGACCCGAAGACCCAGCAGTGGTCAATCTGGTGGCTCGACAGCAGGACACCATCCGAACCATTGGATCCGCCCATGACTGGAGGCTTCCACAATGGCGTGGGCACCTTCTATGGGGATGATACGGTCAAGGGAAAGCGAGTTCGGGCGCGCTTCATCTGGTCCAACATCACTCCGACATCGTGCCACTGGGAGCAAGCGGATTCGCCAGACGAGGGCAAGACCTGGGAGACTAACTGGGTGCAGGACATCACACGAGTTCGCTGATCGAGGGGATCGACAAATAGGAAAAATGGCATAATTCCCTGGTGCGACGACCTATGCTGCCTGTAATGGCGCTTCGCTTTTCCAAAGCGGTTCTCGTTTTTGCAATCGCACTTTTCTACACGATTCTGGTCCTCAACAACATCACGGATTACGGCTCCAACTATGAGTTTGTCCGCCATGTCCTGATGATGGACTCGACCTTTCCGGGGAACCACCTCATGTGGCGCGCCGTCAATTCGCCGCTGGTACATACGGTCTTCTACATCGGCATCATCGCCTGGGAATCAGTCACTATGCTTCTATGCTGGTGGGCCGGTGTTCGGTTGCTGAAATCGTATCGCGCGGACACGGCGGAATTCGCGCTGCGCTGAACGTCGCCGTGATTGCGCTGACGACGAGCCTGCTGATGTGGATGGTGGCATTCCTTGATGTCGGGGGCGAATGGTTTCTAATGTGGCAGTCGAAAATGTGGAATGGGCAGGAAGAGGCGTTCCGAATGTTTACCGTTGTCGGTTTGGTGTTTTTGGTTGTGGTGCAGCGCGAGTCAACTCCCGATTAGTCGGCAACCCACTGGATTCACACTGGAAAGACTACGAGATGCGAAAAGGTTTACGAGACAACCACAAGCGGACGAGCCCGCGACGCGAGGCAAGAACTACATAACGCCCAGCGGGCTGACTTTTTCGCCGGGGTTCAACTGAAACGAAGCATCCACGAAGAGCAACTGCTTGCCATACTGCTTATTGATGTTTGAGAAGGAGATTATTTTGAAAGAGCAACTCGAGACCTGGATTCTAAAGTCGAGAATCTTCTTCGAAAGTCTGCTGCTTAACTACCCTTCACCATAAACGCGGGAATGATTTTGTCGGCCAGGGCTCCAGCAAAGTTGTTGTCCGCTGGAGCGTGGCCTTGCAACCATCGGAAAAATAGGGGCCCGCTGAGGGCATCCAGCAGTAGTTCCGGGTCGGTATCCGGTTTGAGTTCCCCACATGCGATAGCCTCTTCAATGACCTCCAGCTGGATTTGACGGCGAGGGAGATAGAACCTCTCCAGGTACATTCGTTGGAGCTTTTTGTGGCCATGAATACCTGTGATTAGGCGAGCCATTACTTTCCCATCCTCGGAGCGGAACCAGGCAGCGCCGCGAACCAGGAATTCACGAAGGCGCGCTACTGGACTACCCATTTCTCCGACCGACAGGTCCGGCAGGACATGCTCAAAGCAGGCGTCGAACATGAGCGCCTCTTTTGTTTTCCACCAGCGATACAGGGTTGCGGTGCTTACCCCCGCGCCGGTTGCAATCTCTTGGGCTGAGACAGCACTAATCCCTTTCTTTTTGAGGAGCTTATAAGCCGATTCCAGAATGTTCTGCCTGGCTTGCTCGCTCCTTGGCCGGCCTCGAGCACGACGACTAGTGACTGACGCTTTCCCCATCGTTCAAATCCTCTTATCAATACGAAAATAGCACTTTCGTTTTATCTTGACAATTTGGCATGGCAGCGATAAAAACGAAAATATCATTTTCGTATTATCTGGATAGAGGTGTTCGAGTGACTGGATCAAAGGTTTGGTTGATTACTGGTTCTTCACGGGGACTTGGTCGCGCGCTGGCGGAGTCCGTGCTCGCCGCAGGCGAAAAGCTGATCGCGACAGCGAGAGATGTTTCGCAGTTGGATGACTTTCCGCGTCGCTTCGGTGATGCCGTTCGCCTCGTCCCCCTTGATGTGACCGACCAGGGCGCCGCAATGAATGCGGTGGACGCCGCGGTTAGCGGATTCGGTCGGCTCGACGTCCTGGTCAACAATGCGGGTTATGGGGACGTAAGCTCTATCGAAGATACCAGCCTGGCAGATTTTAGATCTCAGATCGAAACCAACCTTTTTGGAGTGATCAACTTGACGAAGGCAGCGATCCCAACACTTCGCCACCAACGGTCAGGCCACATTATTCAAATCAGCTCAATAAGCGGCCGCATCGGACCTGCTGGTCGCGGCGCCTATGCGGCGGCAAAGTGGGGTGTCGAAGGTTTCTCCGAAGTTCTCGCCAAGGAACTCGGGCCGCTCGGCATCAAAGTCACCATTGTCGAGCCAGGCGGCTTCCGCACAGACTTCGCCGGTACCTCAACCACTCTTCGTGAAGGGCGACCGGAATACGATGCCACTGTCGGCGCGGCAATTCGATTCCAGCGGGACTACAACGGCAAGCAACCAGGAGATCCTGCTAAAGCCGCCGCCGCTATCATCCGCATTGCCGGTCACGAACAACCGCCGCTTCGATTGCTGCTGGGAAGCGACGCGTTTACATTTGCAACCCAAAATGATATCGCCAGAAGCCATTCGGACGAGAAATGGCGAGAACTGTCCATCTCTACGGACTTTTCTCCAGAAGAAGTAACCAAATAGAGACCTAAAGAGGTCTCTTTCTCCGGAGGGCTGATTAGATAACCGTGTCGGCTCCTTGCGGGCGAGTAGACTTGGTGCGCTCAAACGTATCAAGGCTCGGAGGAAAGGAGCCGACACGATTATCTAATCAGCCCAATTAGGAATAGAACATGAGGCCATAGACGGTGCGCACGACGTGACCATCTTTGAGGATCTCGGAAACGGCCAGACGAAACTCACCTTCATTGGAAATGAACCCATGGAGAGCGCAAAAGATAGCGGTCAATTGGAGGGCTGGAACCAGATACTCGATAAAGTTGCCGCAGTTGTTACGAAGCTAGCGCAGGCGAAATAAGAAGTTGGAGTTTGATGATTGCCATGCGCGAGATCTGAACGTAACGCAACGCCGGTCCGTTCCGGAAACCTAAGTTTGGGCGGGGCGGGTGGCGCGGCTTTCAAACTGCAGAAGCCACCACAGATGCGGATGCTCGTCCTTCGCGTAGGCGAAGGGCGGGTACGACGACGGCATACACAGCGGGTGTGTAGAACGGACAAGCGTTGCGCCGGCAGCATCGCCGCCCACCCTTGCAAAAAACGCAAGGATAGGGCACCCTCTGTGGGAATGGTGCAATGCAAAGATGGGCTACCCGCCAGACGGGACGTTCACCAATTTCCATTCGCCTAAAAACTGGGAAACGTTCCGTCTGCCCCGGTTTTTCCAACCTGTTTTTGATCGCCGCGTCCAATTAGAACCTAATCTCTAAACTCCTTTCCTTGGATAGCTCGTATATCCTTCACGGAAAGGATATATGCCTGGACTCGAACAGAAGCCACTTCTCACACTAGAAAGGCTCCGCAAAGAAGCGAGTAAATTTGCGAAGGTCGAATCCAAACACAGTGAACCAGCGCTCTATGGCGTAACGGACGGGAAAGCGGTAGGAACCTATCTGGAACACAAGTTCCAAGCGTATCTCCGGAACAACTATAGTTTTCCTCCCGGCAATTCGGCGCGGGGTGTTGATTTCCCGGAACTCGCGGTAGACATAAAAGTAACGAGCATCAAACAGCCCCAGTCATCATGTCCCTTCAAAGCCGCACGACAAAAGGTCTATGGCCTTGGCTATTCGCTTTTGATCTTCGTTTATGAAAAGACCGATGATGCCACGGCAAAAACAGGAGTCCTCAATATTCTCCACACCGTCTTCGTCGAGCCGCAGCGGACCGGAGACTTTCAAACTACAACCGGCATTCTCAAGATCCTAGACACCAAAGGAAATATTGACGATCTTCTAGCCTTCTTTGAGGAACGGATGCTCCCCGTTGACGACATCAGTGGGCGGCAGCTCGCCGAAGAAATATTAAAGAACCGCCCAACGGTCGGATACCTTACGATCTCCAATGCGCTCCAATGGCGATTACAATACAATCGAGTCATCATGGAAGCCGGGAAGACGGATGGCATCATACGGGTGAGATGAGTGGTCGATACACTAAAAGACAAACGTAAAGCCGAGTTCGGTGACTTCCAGACGCCTCAAGACCTTGCAGAGCAAGCGTGCCTTCTCCTCCGCGACCTCTCAATCGAGGCTGCTTCAATTGTCGAGCCAAACTGTGGAGAAGGCAATTTCCTAAGCGTAGCTGTTAAATCATTTCCTTCCGTAAAAGAGGTCATCGGCGCTGACATCAATCCAGGCTATATCGACCTGTCCCGGCAGAAAGTTTCACGGGCTAAACTCCGTTGCGAGGACTTTTTTAAGACCGACTGGCATAAACTTTTCTCGAAACTTCCCGAACCTATCCTTCTCGTTGGGAACCCTCCCTGGGTGACCAATGCCGACCTTGGACTCATGGCAAGTGCGAACCTTCCTATCAAACAGAACTTCCAGAACAGAACAGGGCTCGACGCCGTGACCGGGAAAAGCAACTTTGACATTTCAGAATGGATGTTGATCCACGAGCTCAAATGGCTCCAGGGCAAAAAAGCAACGCTCGCGATGCTATGCAAGACCGCCGTCGCCCGGAAGGTTCTCCACCATGCGTGGCAACATAGTTTCTCAATCACTGATGCTTCAATCTATCGCATTGACGCTTTCAAACATTTCGACGCGGCAGTAGACGCGTGCTTTTTTATTTGCACAATCGGTGAACAACAAAGCTTCGATTGCAAAGTATTTGATTCCTTCGATGCTACGGAACCAATCAATATTTTTGGATACCAGGATGGGCAGCTTGTAGCGAATGTGGAAGCCTATGAACGCTCGAAACATCTTCAAGGCACCGAACGATACAAATGGCGTTCCGGGATTAAGCACGACTGCTCACCCGTCATGGAACTCAAAAGGGTAGGCGACCAATATGCGAACGGCCTCGGGGCTTTGGTATCCCTCGAACCCGACTGTCTTTACCCCATGCTTAAGAGCTCCAACGTCGCACGGGGCGATACCGGAATGACCGACCGCTTCATGCTTGTTCCCCAAATGACGACCGGCGAGGAGACCGAATCAATCGCCGAACGGCTGCCCCTTACGTGGAGCTATCTGCAACAGCACGGCGAATTGCTCGACCTTCGGGGTAGCAGTATCTATAAAAAACGTCCTCGCTTTTCCATCTTCGGCGTTGGCCCTTATTCATTCCTTCCCTGGAAGGTCGCCATCTCTGGTTTTTATAAAAGCGTTGCCTTTCGTAAGGTTGGCCCCACCGAAGGTAAGCCCACCGTCTTCGATGACACCGTTAATTTTATTTCCTGCACAACGGAGGAAGAAGCCGACCTTCTCGCCACCATCCTCAATTCCTCTGTCACCGCAGAGCTTCTTTCTGCTTTCATCTTCTGGGACGCTAAGAGGCCGCTCACGATTGAGCTCTTGAGGAAGATAGACGTGCTAAGAATCGCGGAAGTGTTGAGGCTGGACGCCGACGTTGAAAAATATCTCGCTCCGGTTGCAGAAGAAAAGCAAAAAGAAATTACACTTCAAACGCCTTTCGTTTTTGAGGCAACATCAGCGTAACGGCTCAAGCCTAGGCTTTTTTAACCGCCACTTCTAAAGCTTCCTGTCTCGATTTCATCCACGGGGCATCGTGGCGGATAAATAGGGGACTGACGGAACTGACGCCATTTCTTTTTTCCTAGCAGATTTCCCCGATCTTTGTAGACGCCGTGGGCCGTATCTGGTAGGTGTCCGAATTGGAATCACTTCCTCTGTCCCCGAATTTCTTGATTTGATTCCCGCCGTGAACCTACTGATGCAATGAGAATCCACACGGCAAGGCTGCCTCAAGATTGATTTGTTCTCCGGTGATGGGGTGGTGGAAATTCAGAAATTGGGCGTGCAGGAAATATCCTCCATCGCCCGGGAGGCCGGGGAGATTTTCAAGAGGCTGGCCGGTTAAGCCGTACAGAGGATCGCCTACCAGGGGATGGCCAATGGATGCCAGATGGATTCTGATTTGATGAGGGCGGCCCGAATTTAGGCTTACCTCAAATGTTGTGGTGCTTGCAGTGCGTGAGATCACCTTCGCCAATGACTTTGACGGTTTTCCGCTTGGGTTGGCGGCCCACACCGAACCGATGCGCGGGTGCGGTACAAGGCCGATGGGTGTGAGAATTTCGTAGGCGTCTTGTTGTGCGATGCCTTGAGCCAGCGCTCGGTAGATTTTTTGAATTCTAGGTGTGTTCCAGTTTGCCTCTAGTCTAGAGGCCGCCTGCGATGTTTTCGCGAAGAGGACGATGCCGGTAGTGGCTCGGCCCAAGCGGTGGACAGGATTTGCGTTGGGGGTTTGCTTTTGCACCAGGCGCAGGAGGGTGTTTTCCATGAAACCGCCGCCGGGAAGGGTGGGCAGCCCGCTGGGTTTGTTGACGGCCAGCAGGTGCGGGTCGTTAAACAGGACTGCAAAGTGCTGGGGAGAGTCTGGTTCGATCCAGGGTGGACGGTTCCAGACAAGGGTTTGGCCTGAAGTAAGCGATTCGCTTCCGGTGGCCTTGACGCCGTTGACAGTGACTTCGCCGTTGTTCAGGTTTTGTCGCCAAGCTTGTGGGGTCGAGTGTGGGTAAAGGCTTGCCAAGTGGGAGAGCAGGGTCCGTCCATGATCTTCGCTGCTGATGATTGTGGTAAAGGCATAGCCCCGGTTGAGCATGTTGTTTGAGTGTAAGCTATGGCATCTGTGCACCCACTGGATTCGCCCAGGAAAGACTACGAGATGCGAAAAGGGTTTACGAGAAAACCACAAAGTGACGAGCCCGCGACGCCGGTCAAGAACTACATAACGCCGAGCGGGCTGCAGCGCCTCAAAGATGAGCACCGGTTTCTGCTCACGAGGGAACGCCCGGCTGTGACGGAGGTGGTGACGTGGGCTGCCGGCAACGGCGATCGCAGTGAAAACGCCGACTATCAGTACGGGAAGCGGCGGCTGCGGCAGATCGATGGGCGGATTCGCTTTCTCACCAAGCGAATTGAAGCCGCAGAAGTGGTGGACCCGGAAACTCCGAGAGCGGGGCAGGCGGCGACGAGAGCATTTTTCGGAGCGACCGTGCGCTATGCCAATGCCGCGGGAGTATCGCGAGTGGTGAGCATCGTGGGCACCGACGAGGTCGATCTCAACCGCAACCACATCAGTTGGGTGTCGCCTCTAGGGCGCGCGCTGATGAAGTCGGCAGCGGGTGACAGCGTAGTCCTGCAATTGCCGGGCGGCACAGAAAACCTGACCGTGCTGGAAGTGCGTTACGAGCGCATTTCTGTGGAACCGTTCCGTGAACCACCTGGATCCGAGGCCTCGGCAAAGGGACTCCCTCGCCGACGCTAGTTCACTGACGAAAAGAGACGAAACGGGCGGGCTGGGGCACCCGACTTCATTGTGGCCCAAAGGCTGGGCCAGCCGCCCACCCAATTGAACCCAAACTGGAAAATATCGCATGAAAATGTCAGCTGTATGGGTGTTGGTGAGCGCGGTAGGAATCGAACCTACAACCTACTGATTAAGAGTCGGATTTTGACGGCTATTTGAACCGAGTTGTCAGATGCTCGGCGGCTTTTGATTGTTGTTGAAGGCGCTGCGGTGCTTTCTTGGCACAATGTAGACGGCGGCGGATGTTTTGCGCTAGCGAGAGCTATGTTTGCGTCACAGTCTGAGTTACCGCGAAATACTTCTCTCCAATGAGCCGTTCCGTAGTGCGGTTCGTCAACCCTTAGAAAGGCACTAGGAATGTCCTTCAACAGCTTTGGGGTTGCTGGTGATGGAGAGGTCGTTATGCTTTCGGCCACGCTGCACTGAAGGTTGGAGCCGACACCTTTATTTAAGAGTCGACCTTTATTAAGGGTTGCCCTTTATTGTGACCTGATTGGGTAATTGGAAGCTAATATCTGTGAGATTGTGACCCAATAAACGATCAGTCATGTACTCAAAGGTAATACGTATAGGGTCCTCAACGTTGCTGGGTTCGAATCTCCAAGATGACAAATTTCGTCGCGCGGCATCCTGCAATACTGTCTTTTCAGCACTGGGGCTTACCGTCGCTCCAGAAGCCTGCAGTGCTACAATCCGACCGTCGCGAGCAATTGTTCCAGTAAAGGTAATCTTCCCGGTAGCCCCCGCTTTTAGCGATTCGTATGGGTATTGCAGATTGTCCGTTCCAATAAGGCATCGGGTTCTGACCTCATACCGGCAGTGCAAATCTCCGACAAGCGGTAGCTTAATCACAGTTGCGTCGGAAGAATCTGTCCGATACCCAAGGGGCAGAATCGAGAGCTGATCTACTGTTTCGTTCCGATTAAACTCGTACATCGCATGTAGCTCCCGTTGCGCTTTGTCAGCAGCGGCGGAAAGCTCCACGCGGGGACCTGCAGCAAAGTGTTTGGCTGCATCTCGTGACGTGAAAATCAGAACATTGATGTTCTCCCAATCAGGGTAGCGCTGTTTCAGAGTTTGAGCTAAGCAGACAAGGTTCTTTAGAGTAAAGTCATTTGGCCGAATTGTAATTCTAACCAACCCACGCCGTACTTTCATGTCGTCCAGCCTGCGATAATCAGGCATATGGCATTGTGCCAAGCTGGATATTCCAAGCAACACAATCACGACAATACATGGGACGGTTCGCACGACAGTCGGCCTCCTAATTTAATCTCTAGTTCGGATTCGTACATCCTTCACTTTTCAGCTTATCTGAAATGTCGGACGTTATACCGGGATGCGGATCTGTGCCCGGCGTTGTCTCGATCCCGACAAATGTCTTTAGGTCGTATGGAGCAGGAGTGGATTCATTTTGTCGTTGACCCAAATCGACGGTGTCCTCTAAACCAGTCAGATTATGTAGCGTTTCGTGAATTTGTACTCCTACGATCCGGCTGGCAATCTCACGAGCACTGCATATCCGAATGGCGCAAGTATTGGTTTCAGATATGACTCGGCGAATCGGCCACCACAGCCAAGTATATGTTCCCCGGAATTGAAACAGGGTCCAACCCGATTCCGTTGTTCTGACAAGGCAAATTGTCTTGTGAGGAAGTACTCGGTGCGATCACGACTTGCTGGGTGTTTGTTGCGGACCAGTCGAGGATCGGATATCCAGAGATTGAATTCAGAAAGCTCATACATTCGGTTGCCAGTCGATAACCAGCCGGCATTTTGAAGGAAAAGTCGAATCGTTCGTTTAGATAGGTTCCGTCGGTCGAATCTATTGATCGATCCTCGCCTAAGATGGACGATCCCAAGCCTTTGGTGACGGCCTCGTAAGCTTTATCGCCGTTCCCATTAGCGGGATGGGAACTATGGAGCCTTGCGAGTCCAGAGGCCGCGAGTATCGAGAACCCAACCAGTGCGCCCCAGATAACGTTTCGACTTCTCATGTCTGAAGCAAAGCACATGAGACGCACTTGTCAATTCCACATTATCCACAGAGGCGTTTCATAGATAGTCAAAAGTTCCGCGCGTTCGGACGACTTTTATTCTTTGAATCAGGAAGAACAAACCGCAAACACGGAGTGGCAAGCAACAAAATCGCTTATAAGACTTCCACTGTCTACAAATTCGTCTACATTTGAGACGGAAACACCACGTGGTCGACGAAGCCTCCACAAACTGCAGAAGCGAAAAGAATTGGTCGGGGAGAGAGGATTTGAACCTCCGACCCCCTGGTCCCGAACCAGGTGCTCGTCTTTTGATTGAACTCTGAGGCTTTCACCGTCTACAAAATCGTCTACAGCGGTTTTCGCACGAAGCCGAAATCGGCTCCATGTCTTTGAAAAGGTTGGTGAGCGCGGTAGGAATCGAACCTACAACCTACTGATTAAGAGTCAGTTGCTCTGCCAATTGAGCTACGCGCCCGAAACCTTTCTTTTCAGTTAATTACGACTGGCACCATTTCGTCAAGAGTGGAGTTGTGTCGTAATTGTGTCATAGACCTGCGGGCGGTAAGAACTAAATTTCAATAACTTCCAAGCCCGCGGGTGACGGCCAGGGGCCGCCTAAATCATTCGACATCGTTGCAACACACGCAATTCGGTGGGATGGATTGTGAATTGGAAAATCTCCGAAAATTGCCTCCATATAGTCTTGCCTACTGATGACCGAGAAGCTCGGCTTTTCGCCGCGGACATCATCCCCTACCTGTGCGGCTACGCACATCTAACCAACACACGCTTGCTTGCACTCCTCGGCGATCCTGACGCCAGCACGTACGAACTCCTCTCTTCCGTATCTCGATAGTCGCTATGACATGATAGTGACTAACGCAAGATGATTCTATATAATCGCGCGTCATGCCAACTCAGGAGACGCTCTATCACGTAGCCAATCGAGTGGCCACGATCACTTTGAATCGGCCGGACAAACTCAACGCCTGGACGGCGCTGATGGAAAGCGAAGTGCGTTCGCACATGGAGAACGCCGAGCAGGACGACTCGGTCCGCGTGATCGTGTTGACAGGCGCGGGGAGGGGCTTTTGCGCAGGCGCTGATATGTCGCTGCTGACCGCGGTGGCAGAACGCGGCGGGGGTAACCGGGAAATGGATAACCGGGATTTGGATGACCGGGGCCGCGAGCAGGTTTTGCGCGACGGCGCCAACCGCCGTGAAGGTGTGGCCCCGGATTTTCAGAAGAAATATTCGTATTTCCCGGCGATCGGAAAGCCGGTCATTGCCGCTATCAACGGGCCGGTGGTTGGCCTTGGTTTGGTCATCACGCTCTATTGCGATCTGCGGCTGGCCTCCGACGCAAGCCGCTTCAGCACCACATTCGCGCGGCGCGGGCTGATTGCCGAGTATGGAATGGCCTGGATGTTGCCTCGAATCATTGGAATTGCAAACGGGCTCGACCTGCTGTTTTCTGCCCGGACCATCGATGCCGCCGAAGCAATGCGCATGGGGTTGGTGAATCGAGTTCTTCCCCAGGAAACCTTTCTCGAAAAAGTCCAGGAGTCTGCCGAGGAACTGGCTTCCACGGTGAGCCCGCGCTCGTTGCGCATAATCAAGCGCCAGGTATACGAGGCCATGTCGCAACCGCTCGCGGAAGCTTTCGACATTTCCGTGCGCGAGATGATGGCGTGTTTCCGCACCGAGGATTTCAAAGAGGGTGTCGCGCACTTTGTGCAGAAGCGCCCCGCTGCTTTCACTGGCAAATAGGAGACAGGCGGCAGACATGGATTTCTCGTTCAGCAGCAAAGTGAAGGACCTGCAACGGCGCTTGCAGCTTTTCATGGATGAACACATTTATCCGAATGAGCAGCGCTACCACGATGAGATCGAGCGCAACCGCTGGTTGCCGCCGGCCGTAATTGAGGAACTCAAGCCCAAAGCCCGCGCCGCCGGCCTGTGGAATCTGTTCCTGCCGGATCGAGAGCTTGGGGCGGGGTTGACGAACCTCGAATATGCACCTCTGGCCGAGATTATGGGACGCAGTTTTATTGCTCCTGAGGTGTTCAACTGCTCGGCGCCGGACACCGGCAACATGGAAGTGCTCGCCCGCTACGGCACCGCGGAACAAAAAGAGCGCTGGCTTAAGCCTCTGCTTGCAGGTGAGATTCGATCGTGCTTCTCGATGACGGAACCCGCGGTCGCCTCATCGGATGCAACCAACATCGAGGCGAGTATTGTTCGGCAGGGCAACGAGTATGTCATTAATGGCCGCAAGTGGTGGTCCTCTGGAGCGGGCGATCCGCGCTGCAAGGTCGCGATCTTTATGGGCCGAACTGACACAGACCCAACTGACACAGAAAAAAGAGATGGGTCGGCCACGCTCCATAAACAGCAGTCGATGGTGCTGGTGCCGATGGATAGCGCCGGGCTCAAGATTGAGCGCATGCTGACGGTGTTTGGCTATGACCATGCGCCGCACGGGCACGGCGAGATCACTTTTGAAAATGTTCGCGTACCCGTTTCGAACATGTTGTTCGGCGAAGGACGAGGCTTCGAGATTGCCCAAGGGCGGCTGGGTCCGGGGCGGATTCACCACTGCATGCGCTGCCTCGGCGTCGCCGAACGGGCCCTTGAAACCATGTGTAAGCGAGTGCAGGCGCGGGTGGCCTTTGGTAAGCCGCTGGCCGAGCAAGGCACCCTTCGGGCCGACATTGCGCGGTCCCGCATGGAGATCGAGCAGGCACGTCTTCTGACTTTGAAAGCGGCCTACATGATGGACACGGTCGGAAACAAAGAAGCGCGCGCCGAGATCGCGATGATCAAAGTCGTGGCGCCGAATGCCTGTCTGCGAGTGTTGGACCGCGCGATTCAGGCTCACGGAGGTGCGGGCGTCTCTCAGGATACTTTTCTCGCCGGTGCCTGGGCGAATGTGCGCACACTGCGTTTGGCCGATGGCCCGGACGAAGTGCACACCGAAGCTATCGCGAAGCTGGAACTCAAAAAGTGGAGCGTAGCGCAGACCTTGGGTGACAAGAAATGACCCTTCAACAACTCCGCGATTCCTTAACCAGCGTGCCGTTCAATGCCTTGCTCGGGATGCGACTCCACCGAGTGCACCGCGACGGCATTACGATCTACTGCACGCTTCGCAATGACTTGCGCAACAGAGCTGGGGTAGCCCACGGCGGTGTCGCCGCAGCCATGGCCGACGCAGCTGTGGGTGGCGCCATCCAGCGCCACTTCGGTGGGGGCCGTCTGATCACCACCGTGGAGTTAAAGATCAATTATTTTTTACCAGTGACGGAAGGCCGCATCTTTGCCCGGTCGCACCTTCTTCGCATCGGCTCCACGCTGTGTGTGGGCAGCGTGGATCTCACCGATGAACAAGGGCGCGCGGTTGGAACCGCCATCGTTACTTATATGTTGATCAACCCTCCTGCCGTTCGGACGTCGGACCTCGGACCCCAGGCCTCCGCCCGCGTCCTGAGTGCTGTGCCGAGTGTTCGTCGTGTTACGCGTCCCTCACGCAGGAAGTAGAGTTCCTGCCGCAGCTCTCGTACGAATCTTTTCGACAGAGAACAGAGACAAGAGATGCGGCAAAATCGGTTAGGAGACACAGTGCCGCTTGTCCTCGAAACACCGTATTCCTTAAGAGATTTGGTAGGTCGCGAACTCGCCCTGACGGACTGGTTTCCCATCGCCCAGGAACGAATCGAGCAGTTTGCTGAAGTTACCGAGGATCGCCAGTGGATCCACGTGGACCGCGAACGTGCCGAGCGTGAGTCGCCCTATGGGTCCACAATCGCCCACGGGTTCTTGACCTTATCCCTGCTGAGCCGATTTATGAAGGAGGCAATTCAGTTCCGAGGCGGTGTCCGCATGAGCGTCAATTACGGCTTGAATCGAGTTCGATTCCCTTCCGCTGTCCGGGCCGACTCTAAGATTCGGGTTCGCTTCACTCTTCAATCGCTAAAAGACTTGCCTGATGCGCTGGAAGCAATCTTTGATGCGAGAGTGGAAGTCCAGGGTAGCGACAAGCCGTGCTGCGTGGCTGAGTGGGTAGTTCGCTACTATACATAAAGGTAGCGGTCCGTTCTAAGCAGTGCGCGGAATCGGTAGTGGGTCAGTTTCCAAGTAGCCGACGAACCGGGAGTTGATCGCATGGGTCAACACAAGCGCGTTTATCGGTACTGATTCTGAACGCACGAATGGATTACTTCCGGTTAGCCCGTGACTCGCCACAAATGCTGAATCCGCAGAACCTCCTCGCAGGGAACCAGATTATTAAGCGGCGGGGTAGTAGAATCCAAGACACCAGCCGGCCCGGCTCTTGCTCCACCTACGCAACTAAGGAGCTACACCATGCGAGTGCTCGCCCTTTGTCTCATCGCACCCCTGGCCGCCTCAGCGGCTGCTCAGAACTCCAGGCCTGTCCCACGAGCGGCTACCCCTGCGACGAGAAGCGCGGCGGTTCCTGCCACTCCCGCAACGGCGGACAAACCCTCCTCTACTGCTGCAGCGCACTTCACGGCCGCCGGCCTCAACAACGAGGACGACCTGGTCCGCGTCTACACCGGCGACTTCCCGTCCATCCGGCTCGATCGCGGCGGTACCGAGTTCATGATGATCATCTCCGGTTACATGGAGGATTTCGGTAGGGCCTGCAAGCAGTTCCTTCCGCCCAATAAAGTCGAGATCACGGTCCAGGTCTGCAACGATCCTCCCTCCACGTCGGTGCCATACAGCCCTGACGGTGTACATGACGCGTACGGCAATCGCCTCCCGATGACCACCGGCTGCTCCGGGTACCACACCGAGGGCACCGGCGTGTACGCTGATCCCAACCTCTACAACGCCGTCAACACCGTAACCGCAAAGTCCCAGGTGAACCTGATCCAAAATATGCTGGGAGCGGGAAAGGGAGGACGGGCAGCCAATCCTCTCACGAACCCCGGGCAGCTCACCGACCAGCTCGTCGCCGTAGCTGGCGAGACGACGAAACTCATCTCCGCGAACGGTTGCGGCAGCGTTGGCCTCAAAAATTTCCAATCCAACCTCATCCGTTTCGCGAACGGAGCAGCTCCAATAAAGTACTCGGGGGCGGTTGTCTCAGCCCCGGTCGCTGTCCTGCCAGGCGTTCGAGATGCCGACTTCACTCGCCTTTTGGATGACCTCGTTGCTGACAATTCCCGCGGATGGATCATGAATCACTATCAGGCTGGCAGCATATCCGATCCCATCGCCTCCCATGATCCCACTGGCTCGCCAACCCGCGTTATGGCTCGCTTTCGCTATGTCGGCGGCCAGCAGGGACGCATCAATGTCACGTTCAAAAATGGAGTGCCCGACTGCCTCTACTTCTCCGACGCGCCGGATAGCTGCCGCTTACCCAGCCAGCGCATCATCTCTGCCTACGAGAAGAACGCTTACGCCAGGTACACCGCAGCACAAGCGCGCCAAAGTCCCTTCGCAGAAGGCTGCAATGCCTTTATGAAGGCCCCGAAGACCTCCAGGTACGCCCCGTCCGATCCCGAAGGCTACTGTCAGTGCCTCAGTAACGGTTATCAGAAGGTGATGACCCCCGCAGAAGAAGTCTTCTACGGCCAGAACTTTGAAGCTAAGTTCTGGCGCGGCATCGCGCAGCCGAAATCGGACGATCCAGCATGGTCCCGCCTGAATCCAGTGGCTGTAAGTTGCATGCAGTAGCCTGAAGCGGCGCTTGCGCCAACAAGCAGCTTCCCGCTGGTCTGCATCCACACTTCGTTCCTAGGCCTATCGCTTGTCAAACGACATTCTGGATGTATGGTCGGCAAACCGGAAGTAACGGAGATTGGGATATGCGGATCGGTACCGGGAAGTCGGCTTGTGTGAATCGATCGCAGAAGCCCCTGAAAAACGGGCTGCTCACAAACTGACACTACCGCGGAATCCTTCTAGCGGTGGGTGCACAGCCCCGGGGCGGCGAGGTGCGGCATCGCATTAAAGGTAGATAACCGCAGCTGCTCTTTTCGCAAACGCAGGATTGTGTAGGATGCGTTATACACTGCCCCGGCCAGCCGCATGATTCGCTCGTCGGAGATATCCAGTGACAGGCCAGTCCAAATCGCAAGCGGCGTCGCCGATGTAACCACGAGAATGTTGTCTTGCTGCGCGTCGAGCATCTTCAACCGGCAGGCCGCAACACGCTCACGAAACTGGTCCCAGGTTTCGCCGCCATAGGGATAACGGCCGGCAAGCCATGCCTCTACCACTTTACTATCGCAAGGCATCCATTTGCGATGAATTCGCGCCCCGTGCGCGCCTTGGCTAATGCGAACCTGCTCGCGCATTTCGTCGTATGCGTGCAGAAATTCCGGATCTTCGGCAGCCAAGAGCGGAGCAATCTCGCGATACACTCGCCCGAGATCGAATTCGTCCCATCCAGAATCGACGCGAACTATGGGAAAACCAACTCCCGCGGCGGTGTAGGCCGCACGGATCTGCTCGGCGGTTTGCCGCTGCCGCGTAAGTGCTCCTGCATAGGCGGAGGCAAATCGGATTCCCTGTGAAATGAAGTGCTCGCCCAACAGCCGTGCCTGACGCTCTCCCAACTCGGAAAGCGAATCGTAAGCGTCGCGCGTGCCCGCCTGCCCATGGCGCACGAGATAGACGGTGCTCAAGTGGATTTCCCCGCGAGCGAATCCGCCAATTCCACCAATCCCTTCACACGGTCTCCGAAATTCTGAAATCGTGTGTCTTGCGTCTGGCCACGCCGGAAGCGATAGTAAATCTGCTGCAGAATCACTGCCAGCTTGAAGATGCCAAGTACTTCGTAGTAATCAATCTGCGAGAGGTCGCGTCCGGTACCCTCCGCATAGCGCTGCACGAACTGATCTCGCGTGTACCAACCGGGCTGCGATGTGAGCGATGGCACTCCGCGAGCGCTCAGTTGCGGCGCCTCAACCCAAGCCCAGTAACCCAACGTCAAGCCCAGATCGGCCAATGGATCTCCAACCGTCGCCATCTCCCAATCGAGCACCGCCTCGATGCCCTCGGCAGAGTGTTCGCTGAGCATAACGTTATCCAACTTGTAATCGTTATGCACCAGGGTAGGCGCGGGAGAAGAAGGTCGGTGATCGATGAGCCATCGAATCACGCAATCCATCTTCGGCATGTCATCCGTGGTGGCCCGTTTCCAACGATCTGCCCAACCCTGCACTTGGCGCTCAAGAAATCCTTCCGGCTTACCGAGAGCAATCAAACCGGTCCGGGAAATATCGATGGTGTGCAGGCGTATCAGGCAATCGACAAATGCCTTGCTGACTCGCTCCGCATAATTCGGCATCTTCGCCAGTTGTGGCGGAATTTCATCCCGCATTATAAGCCCGTGCCGCCGCTCCATAAGGAAGAACACAGACCCCAGCACCGCTGGATCCTCGCACAAGTGAAAGACGTTTGGAGCTTCTCGAAAATGCGGATGCAACATCTGAAGCACTCGAAACTCACGTCCCATGTCGTGAGCTTTCGGGGCGACTGGCCCCAGAGGTCCGCGCCTCAGGACGTACTCGATCCCATCCATCTGCAGCAGATAGGTAAGGTTCGAGTGCCCGCTAGGAAACTGTTCGAGCGTGATACCTCGTTCAGCGCCTGCGATTCGTCCGCGCAGCCAGTCGGCAAGCGAACGTAGATTCAGTTCTTCCCCTGGGCGAACGGGGCCAGGATCAATATGCAATCGAGATAAGCCTTTCCGACGGAAAGTGTTTCCCACGAGGCGTCAACTCAACCAGCATGTGCGGCATTCCAAACCCGCACCCGCTCGAGACTGGCAACGAACGGTTTCAAAGCACCATAGAGAAGTACCGCAGCGAGTGCACATGCGACAGATGTCACGATCGCCAGCGAGTATCGCACGGCGTCGTCGCTTCGAAATACGTATTGCGTTAATGCTCCCACAGCGGTAGGTCCGATTCCGAGCCCGATGAGGTTGATGGAAAACAAATACACAGCCGAGGCCTGTCCGCGCATGGTGGCCGGCATCATCTGCTGAATCGCGGCGGGGGCGATGCCGAACGGAGCGGCCGCCAGTGCGCATCCGGGGACCAGCCAAATTGTGGCCCAAGTCGCAGAGGGCGCCAGGTACAAAAGACAGTTGACCGGCAGCCAGACCAATCCGATCAGCGCACCTACGAACAAGGTCGCGTTGCCTCGGCCGCGTCTGCGCAAGTAATCAGCGAACCGTCCAGCACTGACGATTCCAATGCAGCCAAAGACCGCGACGCAGGAACCGTAAATTGCGCCCGTGGTTCCAATGCTCCAGTGAAAGTGTCGCCGATAGAATTCCGGCACCCAAGCGGCGCTGGCGTATGAAGAGAGCGCGAGTAGCCCAAAACCAATATTGTGGAGCAAGAACGTCTGCCGGTTTTCGAAGATATATGAGAATACCTTCCTCATCGGAACAGTCGACCGTCGGCTGGATCCGCGGTGTACCGCAGGTTCCTTCACTGTGAAGAGTAGCGGTGCTACTGCAATGCCGGGAAGGCCAACCAGAAGAAAGATGATCTGCCAGGGATGCACGGCTCCGAGCAGGGGAATCGTCCACATGGCCTGAGTCGATGCGTAGGCAACAACCAGTCCGCCCAGCAAGTAAGCCATGCCAGAGCCAACATAGATGCCCATCGAGTAGACGCTAAGGGCCGTTGCCAGCCGCTCGCGAGGAAAATAATCGGTGATCAGCGAATAGGCAGCCGGAGAAAGCGCTGCTTCTCCCACACCGACGCCCATGCGCAGCAAAAGCATCGTTTCGAATGTCTGCGCCAGTCCGCAACTGGCTGTGAACCCGCTCCACAGTACCAGGCCGGCCGCTATGATCAGCCTGCGGCTGTAAACGTCGGCCAGCCTGCCGAGAGGGATTCCGAAGAATGTATAAAAAACTGCGAAGCTGAATCCGATCAGCAAACTCATCTTAGCGTCGCCGATGTGTAAGTCGCGACGCAGCGGGCCGACCAGCAGACTGAAGATCTGGCGGTCGATGAACGAGAATGCGTAAAGAAGTGTTAGGACTCCGACGACGTACCACGCGTACCGCAATGAATGCGCCGTAGAGTCAGCGGTGGTCTTATCAGCGGCGGTTGTGGCTTCGCTAGCGGGCATCTTTTTGTAATTTCGTTTGCTTCAGATGATTGACGGGACCACCAGTTCCGGCTTTCCGCACAGTGAGAGCAATAATCCTGCGGACGGACGCGCGAAGCCTCCCGTAAGGCACCGCCCGCCTATTGCTCGCTGTTAAAAAGTGTCCCAAAACGTCGAGCATTGGTGACTGCTGTCAAAGTTGAACTCGACCACTGGCACCGGTGGTATCAAAGATTGGAACTCGTCGGTTGACGTGCTGTACCGAGACCAGAGCGGCTCATCAGAAGAGTTTGGGTTTCCCTTCTTCGCGAAGTGCGTCCAGTAACTGACCATCGCATTGGAGAGCCGCCGTTGATCGGGCGAGAGTGACTCCGGCAATCCGAAAACATTGCCGGTCTTGAATAGGTAAGGGACCTCTGCAGAATGGTAGGCGCCCAACGGGAACGTTAACAATCCGCCAAACTCAGATTGAGACGGAGGCGCGTTCTCATCGTTGAACTCATAGGTATAGGTCGGCACAAATTTCGCCAGTGACTGGTCCGCAATACGCGCCGAACAGCTGAAGACTCCATCCGTACCCGAGGCCCCCAATGCCTCGCCGCCCGACGGGTAACTGGCAAATGGGTACAAACCAAGGACGGGCGGCGTCAGGGCCGGTCCCCACAAAGTAGCAACAGCGCTATCGTACTGCGTCGAAGTCAGTATTAGATGTCCTACGAGGTCGTAGTCCAGAGCTACGAACAATCTATATTCATCGTGATTGGTGCCTGAGATCACCGGCACGTGATTGAATTCGCCGCTGTCAAATGCTGCGCCCATCGTCTGTGTGAGCAGCGTTCCGTCCACGAACGGATACAAAGGAAAAGGTTCTGCTGCGACCATGGTCGAGGCGGGCACGGCACGCAGACAGGAAGCTGTCTGGTTCGTGCATCCCACGCTATCCGCAATGGCGGCGCCGGACGGCACGGATGTAGTGCCCTGCGTTTCCGCCACGATCAGCGGAACAATGTTCGAAAAGTAGTTTTGAAATTCCGCATAGGATCCGCTTTCCGATATCGCTCCACGGAACATGCCGGATGCCAGAGGGGATGCGAGCTGGGCATAGACGCTTTGTCCGCCTGCCGACTCGCCGAAGATTGTTACTCGATTCGGATTGCCGCCAAACCTCGCGATGTTCCTGCGGACCCACCCGAGTGCGAATTGCTGATCCATCAACCCATAGTTGCCGTTAAGATGCCCTTCGGCATCTATCGCGGACTGGGCAAAGAATCCCAAATAACCCAGGCGGTAATTAATTGTGACAACAATCACCCCTTTTTTCACGAGTTGTTCGGGGTTGTAAGGGGTGCTGCTCCCGTTAATGAGTCCGCCGCCGTGAATCCAAAACATCACAGGTAGTCCGTGGCCTCTTCTATCACGCGGTTCCGTCTGCGGCGTGTAGACATTCAGGAACAGGCAATTCTCGCTGCCAATCCCTCCCGGCTGCGTGCACGCACTACCGAATTGAGTCGCTTGGAGGATAAATTTGGGAAAGAATCCGTAGCGCTTCGGCGGCCTCCAGCGCAGCGCTCCCACCGGCGGGGCGGCGTACGGGATGCCGAGAAATTGGGTTCCCCCAGCCGTGGTTGAGCCAATCACGAATCCACTTTCGGTCAAAGCAATCGGGCGGTGGGATGAGTTGTCGGCAGATGCTGTCGCTGGCGAGATCAGCGTGAAGATGCAGATAGCCGCCGCTCCAAACAGCAGTCCGGAAGTAAGCCCACAGTGATCGAGCCGCTTGTTCGTCTTTTCGCTGTTTTTCATCTCTGATTCCTCCATCAAGAGTAGGACTCTGCAAATCAATGAACCGCTTCGAACAATCCGGCAGCACCTTGCCCGCCGCCGACGCACATGGTCACGATGCCGTAGCGCGCTTTCCGGCGCGCCATTTCATTGGCGAGTGTTCCGACCATGCGCGAACCGGTCATGCCAAACGGGTGACCGATGGAGATGGACCCGCCATTAACATTCAATTTTTCCGGATCTATTCCGAGGCGGTCGCGGCAGTAGATCACCTGCACTGCAAAAGCCTCGTTCAGTTCCCAGAGGCCGATATCATCCATCTCCAGGCCGGTGCGCTTGAGCAGCTTGGGCACCGCGAAGACGGGACCGATACCCATTTCGTCCGGGTCACAACCCGCAACTTGAAATCCGCGAAACACCAGCTTGTAGGGCACACCCAGCTGATCAGCGCGCTGGCGCGACATCAACAGGGTGGCCGAAGCGCCGTCGGAAAGTTGCGAGGAGTTGCCGGCCGTCACGCTGCCCTCGCCGCTGTGCGGATCAAAGTGAGGTTTCAGCGCGAGCAGGCCTTCCAACGCGCTGTCGGGCCGATTGCATTCGTCGTGGTCGCAGCAGACCTCCCGTGTCCCAACCTTCTCGCCAGTTTTCTTATCGAGCAGCGCCATCGTGACCTTCATGGGCGCGATCTCGTCCTCGAAAAAACCTTCTCGCTGAGCGCGAGCAGTGCGCTGCTGGCTCAGCAGTGCGTACTCGTCCTGCACCCTCCGGCTTACCTTGTAGCGCTTGGCAACGATTTCCGCGGTGTCACCCATGGCCATGTATAACCCTGGCAATCGTTTCTGCAGTTCCGGGTGAGGATTGCCGGCAGCTGGCGTCATGCTGATACTCTCAACGCCGCCGCCAATCGCCGCCTCCGCGCCCTCGCTGATGATCTGGTGCGAGGCCACGGCAATCGCCTGCAATCCCGACGAGCAAAACCGGTTTATGGTCGTACCCGCGACCGAAGTGGGAAGGCCGGCCAGCATCGCGGAAGTGCGGGCGATATTGTGACCCTGCGGACCGTGTGGTTGTCCACATCCCAACACAACGTCATCTATTTCGGCCGCGTCAAGCTGCGGCACCTTGCGCAGGACATCCTTGATGCAATGTGCTGCCAGATCTTCGGGGCGAGTTATGTTGAACGAACCGCGGAAAGATTTCGCCAACCCGGTCCGTGAACTGGCAACCACTACCGCTTCTCGCATATCTTCTCCCGCGCAGACAATCAAACGCTACCAGCGAAAATCCGCAACGCGTATCGTATCCGTGGCGATCGGGTTACTAAGCTCGCAGTCGCGCTCTTATTCTTAAGCCATCACGCCCTGTTCCCGGTTCAGTTCGGCGAAGGTCTTGCCTTCCTCAGCTAAACGCTTCAGCACCGGGGCAGGTTCCCAGAGTTCGCCGTGCTGTTGATGAAATTCTGAGATGCGGCGGTAGACCTTATCCAGTCCTACGGTATCCGCATACCACATCGGACCGCCGCGATAGGCCGGGAATCCGTAGCCGGTTAGATAAATGATGTCGATGTCGACGGCGCGCCCTACGATGCCTTCCTCAAGAATGCGGGCACCCTCATTCACCAGGGCATAGATACAGCGGTCTACGATCTCTTCGGATGAAAGCTTGCGTTGCGGGATGCCGGCTTCGCGGGCCCACCCGCGCAACATCTCGTTGACTTCAGGATCGAGAATCGGACGCCGGTTCTCGTCATATTTGTACCAACCCGCAGCGGTTTTCTGGCCGTAGCGTCCAAGTTCACAGAGACGGTCCTCCGCGAACGGCTGCCGCACCCCAGGCTTTTCAAGGTGCCGGTACTCTTTACGGATACGCCAGCCCACGTCGAGGCCTGCCAGATCGCCAGTAGCCATGGGTCCCATCGCCATTCCGAAGTCGAACAACGCTTTGTCCACGGCTTCGATACTGGCGCCCTCCTCTACCAGAAACTGCGCTTCACGGCGATAAGGGCCAAACATGCGGTTTCCCACAAAGCCCCGGCAGTTGCCGACGAGCACCCCGACTTTTCCCAGTTTCTTAGAAAGTTGCATGCAGGTCGCGATCACTTCTTTGCTGCTCGCCTTGCCGCGCACGATCTCGAGCAGGCGCATAATATTCGCCGGGCTGAAAAAATGGGTGCCAATGACGGCATCGGGCCGCGAAGTAGCTGAGGCTATCTCGTCTATGTCGAGCGTTGATGTGTTACTCGCCAGGATTGCGCCTGGCCGGCACACGCGATCCAACTGGCCGAACACTTCTTTCTTGAGCGCCATGCCCTCGAACACGGCCTCGACGACCATATCGACCTTGCCGAAATCGTCGTAGCTGAGCGTCGGCTTGATGAGTTGCAGGCGTTCATCCACGAATTGCTGCGTAAGCCGGCCGCGTTTAATCGAACTCTGATAGCTCTTCTGGATGGTGGCCAGTCCGCGATGAAGAGCCGGCTCGTCGGCCTCCTTCAGCAACACGGGAAATCCGGCGTTGGCAAACGCGATGGCAATTCCAGCGCCCATCGTTCCGGCGCCGACTACCGCAACCGAGTTCACCGGGATGATCGCGGTGTCTTTCGGAATGTCCGCGACCTTGGCTACTTCACGCTCGCCGAAGAACGCATGAATGAGGGCCTTGGATTGATCCGAGAAAAGGCACTCGCCGAACAGTCTTTGTTCCACCTGGCATCCTTCTTCAAAAGAGAGCCTGGTGGCGGCTTCAACCGCATCAATGGCCGCAAGCGGCGCCATCATGCCACGCTGTTTGGTGCGGGCCTTTTCGCGCGCGGCAGCGAAGACCGATGCGTTCTGCTCGGGAACGCCGAGTTTATCTTTTTCGTTCCGCTCGCGAGTTTTGCGCAGTGGTTCCGCAGCGATGTCGCGGGAGAAAGCTATGGCGCTCGCCAACAGATCGCCTTCGATCAGCCGATCGACGAGACCGAGTTTCAGCGCCTCCTGAGCGGTAATCGGATTGCCTTCCGCGCACATCTCGACCGCCTTGGCGACGCCCACCAGCCGAGGCAGCCGCTGGGTGCCACCTGCGCCGGGAATAATGCCTAGCTTCACTTCGGGCTGACCCAGCTGGGCATTCGGAACCGCCACACGATAGTGGCCGGCCATCGCCAGTTCCAGCCCGCCGCCAAAGGCAGAGCCATGGATGGCCACCACCACTGGTTTTCGCACATCTTCTATCTGAAGCAGCAGCGGAAGCAGGCCCGCGCCGCGCTGGGTCTTGCCGGACGTGATCTTGCCGAATTCTTTTATGTCCGCGCCGGCGATGAACGTACGACCTCCACCAATTAGCACCACAGCCTTGACGCCGTCGTCATGGCCCACCTGCACAATAGCTTGTGCAATCGCCTTCGCGACCCCGGGGCTCAAAGCGTTCACCGGCGGGTTATTGATGGTGATAATTGCGACATCTTTATCTCTGGTAAGTTGAACTAGATCGTCCATGGCACTGAACTCTCTCCAGCATGTTCAAAGGTTCACTTGCGCGCGGTAAATTCGTGCGCGTTGGGTTCCTGTTCGCTCCAATAGTTTTTGCGCAATCCTTTTTTCAGAATTTTCCCGGTAGCAGTCTTGGGCAAGCTCTCCAGAAATTCAATCGACCGCGGGCACTTGAAGTGCGCGATACGAGAGCGGCAGAATTCGAGCAGTTCCGCTTCCGTTGGGTTTGAACCGGGTTTCGCTACAATCAGCCCCTTGGGCACTTCACCCCATTTGTCGTCTGGGACTGGAATGACGGCAGCCTCGTAAACCGCGGGATGCGCCAGGAGCGCCTTCTCCACCTCGAGCGATGAAATGTTCTCGCCGCCGCTGACAATAATGTCTTTCATGCGATCAGCGATGAGGATGCGTCCATCCTCGCTGATGGTGGCCATGTCTCCGGTATGAAACCAGCCACCGCGCATCGCTTCCGCTGTGGCCGCCGGCTGTTGCCAGTAGCCCTGCATAACGCCGTCGGAACGAGCGACAATCTCCCCCATGGTTTTTCCGTCGCGGGCAACATCGTTGCCCTCGAAGTCCACGACTCGAAGCTCCACACCCGGAATCGCGTACCCGGTCATCGCCCGTGCCACGTGAAGCTCTCCACCATCGAATTGCTCTCCCGGCTTCAGTTTGGCGGTGGAAAGAACCGGCGCAGTTTCGGTCAGACCGTATCCTGCAAAACACGCGCAGCCAAACTTTTCCTCGGTCTCGCGCACCAAGGTTGGAGAAGAAGCCGCTCCTCCGATCGAAATCCACTCCAGACTGCTCAAGTCGTATTTTTGCCGGTCTGGCGAATTGACCAATGCCGTTGCCATAATCGGCACAAGACTCAGCGAGTCGACGCGTTCGCGCTGGATCAACTGGAAGACTTCCGGGCAGGTAAAGCGCTGAAGCATGACATGTTTCCCTCCCACGAAGGTGACTGAATGGGCGGTCCCCCAACCGTTGGCATGGAACAGTGGAATGGTATGCAGATTTACGCTATCCGGCTTGGTCATGAACGTCACCAGAACCGAGAGAGCGTGGAGATAAACATTTCGGTGGGTCAGCATCACTCCCTTGGGCTCGGCGCTGGTGCCGCTGGTATAGAACAGTTCAGCCAAGGAGTTTTCGTCGAAGTCCATCACGTCCGCCCGGTAAGGCGTCGCCGCCGCCAGAATGTCTTCATAATTTCTTGGCGAGAGCCAGGCTCCCTGCGGTGCCGCGTCAAGCATGAAGAAAGTCTGCACAGTTGAAACGCTTTGCCGAAAAGAATCCACGACCTCAGCGAACTCTTTTTCCAGGAAGAGCACTTTCACCCCGGCATCATTCAGTATGTAGGCCAGTTCCCGAGGAGCGAGCCGGAAGTTCAACGGGAGCAACACAGCTCCGGCTTCCAGTACGCCGTAATACGCTTCGAGAAGCCGATGGCAATTCAGGCTGAGAAATGCAACCCGGTCGCCCGCTTTCACCCCCGCTTCGCGCAGAGCGCCGGCGAGACGGCTGGCGCGTTCACCGAACTGCGCGTAAGTGAAACGACGGTCTCCACAAACTATGGCGGTCTTGCCGGGGAACTGTTGTTCGGCATAACGCAGGAATCGTACGGGAGTAAGTGGAATATTCATGGCCTTGTCTCGCCGTTTACCAGGCTGACTGACCTCCATCCACCACCAGCACGTGACCGGTGACATAGTTCGAGGCGGCAGAAGCGAGAAACACAGCGGCTCCTTTCAAATCATGTTCATTGCCAAAACGCCGCAACGGAATGTGGGAGAGAAAAAGCTCCTCATGGTGCTCCAGGACGCGGTTCGACATGTGTGTGGGAAACCAGCCTGGAGCAATTGCATTTACCTGAATGTTGTGACTTGCCCATTTGCAGGCCAAATCTTTGGTAAAACTGATGACTCCACCCTTGCTGGCGTGATAGCCAATGGCTGGAAGTTCCGCCGGAGCCCCACCCAGTCCAGCCACTGACGCAATATTAATAATTTTTCCCGCGCTGTTCTTGGCCGCGCTGTTCTCACCCCTGGCTTGGCGGATCATGACTTTGCCGACCGCCTGGGCGCACAGAAAAGTTCCGGTCAGGTTCGTCTCGATGACCTTGTTCCAATCCTCGAGCCGCATCTCCTCGACAGGAGCACCCCAGGATATTCCCGCGTTATTGATGAGAACATCGATTCGCCCGAACCGGGAGAGGGTCGATTCCACCATCTCCTGAATACTGTCCGGGTTCTTGACATCGCAGCCAACGGCAATGGCTTTGACGCCGAGTTCCTGCAATTCTTCGGCGGCCTGATGGCAGCGTTCCTTCTTGCGAGCGCACAACACCAGGTCGGCGCCCATTTCCGCCAGACCCTCCGCCATTTGGCGACCCAGTCCGATTGACCCTCCGGTTACGATTGCAACGCGTCCGGTTAGATCGAAAAGCTGCTTCACATTCACCGTGGAATCCCGCGTGGCGCTGGCGGCCTCCTTTAACATGAAACCTTCTCCCTCTCCGACTCAGCATTGCTTCCCGCGCTTCCGGCCTGGTCGTTAAGAAATTGCAGAATAGCGTGGTGTGAAACTTCCGTCTGGTCAGTTAAGAAGAGATGGCTGGCATGCGGAATCATCACGAGCTTCGCGCCTGGAATGCGTTCTGCGATTAATTTGGCATTGCCCGGCGGCACCAGCCGGTCGGACTCCCCATGGATCACCAGCGTGGGGGCGGCGATTCCGGAGAGGCGGCTGTACGCCTCCCAAGCAATTATTCCCTGCAGCTGTGCCGTGTATGCTTCGGGCCGCGGAAACCACGGCCGGCGAATCGCAATATCCTCATCAATCCGTTCACGCGGAGTCGTCGAATGGTAGATAAACGGCACGGACGCCTCGGCGGCCTGCTCAGGGCTCATTTTGTCGCGCGTCATCAGCATCTGGACAGCCTCCGGTTCGGCGCGCACCGCGGTCGGCCCGCCCGCAGCGGTGCAGCCCAGCATCAGCGACCGCACTCGCTTCGGGTATTGCAGCGCAAACTCCTGCACAATCATGCCGCCCATTGACACGCCGAACAGGTGGGCGCTCTCAATTCCGGCAGCGTCGAGAACCGCCGCCGCGTCGGATGCCATCAACGCGATGGGATACGGTCCCTGCGGCACATCACTACGACCGATGCCACGGTTATCAAGAGCCAGGGTGCGGTATCGCGACGCCAAAAGGGGCCGCGTCCGATACCACATTTGGGATGGGTAGGCCAGTCCCATGATGAGCAAAACCGGCTCACCCCGGCCTTGTTCGTCCCAATAAATTTTGGCTCCCCGATTCTCCACGAACGCCATTGCCTGCTCCCGGTCAGTGCTCCTATTCAAAACGACAAGCGCACGCCGAGTTGGATCTGGCGCTTGGGCAAGGCGGACGTGAAAGACAGCGGCGTGCTAGGCGTGGCTGTCCCGCCACTCGCAAGGGCTGTGCCCGGTCGAACTCCACTCACGTTGAAAGTTGTGAACCCAGGGGTAAGGCCGAAAAGAGGGCTCACCTCGTTGTTCACGCTGGCGAAGTTTGTGCGGTTGGCGATGTTAAATCCCTCCGCCGTAATCTGTAACTGAGCCCTTTCGCGGATTTTGTGTCGCCAGGTCAAGCGTGCGTCAAAATCGTAATAGTTGGGGCCAAGGCCGGTGTCGCGCGGAGCTCCGATAGGACGTTCATTGGTGGTGTGATTGTCGCCGTTCACTTCGCCTCCCGCCAGCAAGTTGAAAGGATGTCCACTGTGATACGAGAAAATCGGGGCCAGTTGGAAACCAGACAAGATACTCTGCTTCCAGGGGCTGTCGAACACCCCCGCGATCACCACTTTGTGCCGCTCGTCAAACTCGGAAAGAGCACGATCCAAATTAAGGTTCGTCGGATCCTGTGGGCCGTAGTCGCTGTTGTAGTCAGTCGAGGTATCAAAAGCCTTGCTGTACGTGTAATTGCCAAAAAGGCTAAAATGATCGCTGAAGCGCTTCTTGATTTCCAAAATGCCTCCCTCGTAAAGGGCGTACGCCTCCGAACTGTACTGGTTGTTCTGCACCACCAACGGGTTCACAACGCATTGCGCGGGCGGTGCACATGGCAGGCCCTCAGTACCCCCAAGCGGGTCGGCAGCTGGGCTGGTGTTCCAGTTCCGGTAGGAAACCCTCTGTCCATTGGCCAAAGTCACAGTGCTGAATGGCGCGGGCAACAGATTCGTGTCGATCGCGACCGGGAGTCTTTGGGTATGAGAATAGATACCACTCAGAGAAATGGAGAACCCAGGTCCGATCTGGCGTTCAATTCCAAACGAAGCCTGTTGCGCGATCGGGGGCCGATAGCCCGGCTGGTTCACGAAAACCACCTGCAGCGGACCGACCGGACCGCTATTCGCAACATTAATGCCAAACGGGGCTATAGAAGCCGGCGTGATGCAGGAATAGTTTCCTGCGGTTGGGGTTGTGCAACCAATCAAGTTGTTCGGCGCTCCCCCGTTAAAGAGCGTGGGGAACATAACCTCAGGACCTTCTATACCTAACGAGGGAACTCCGCCGATCGGATCTACATAAATAGAAATTTCCCGGTTGCAAGGGCTGGAGCCATTACCGCCGAGAAAAGTCACTCCGCCTTGTGCAAATCCGCAGATCGCGGTCAGGTTTGCGACTTGGCCGGCGCCTGGGGCGTTCTCAACCGCACTCTTATTGGCGTTCACAACCCCCAGACTCAAATCGACGTCGGGAATCTGGACATCTACGGGTCCGTAGAAGATTCCGTACCCGCCCCGGATCACTGTCTTGTGATCTTTTAATGGGTCCCATGCGAAGGAAACCCGGGGAGCGAAATCCTTCTTATAAGTCGTCAAAGGAGCAAATTGCGTGTCCAGTGAATAGCGGAGCCCATAGTTCAAAGTGAAGTTTTGCGTAATCTTCCATGAGTCCTGCCCGTAGAGTTCGGTCAGCGGCCGGGTGTAATACGGGTATGTCGGATTTCCAAACCCCTGCTGGTAAACCTGTGGCAGCCCAAATGATGCCGATTGCAACGGGTTGATGGTGGTGCTTGCGAGATCTGGGCTGATTAAACCTCCGGGAAGCGAACCGAAGACAAAGCGTCCTGGAAAAAAGGTGTGTGATTCCGTGTGATTGCCGCGCAGCAGCTCGTCGACGCCGAATTTAAGGGTGTGACGGCCGCGGATCACGGTGAAATTGTCGGCGAATTCGTAGCGCCGCAGGATGGAGATGTTGGGTATGAAAATGTTCGTTCCCAAATTGTTGATGAAACTCGGAATCTGAATCCCCACCTGGGCCGGCTCGTTGGGAATCACATTAAAGCTCCAGTAATTCCACTGCGCCCTGGCTTCGTTTTGCATTGTCGAACTGAGCTGGCGGTACCAAGTGGCTTGTAGAGTATTGTCGTAGTCGCGGATCGAACTTCCCGCCGAAAAAGCGGTAAGGGAATTCACGTCCGGCGATTCTTCCAAGTCGTGCCCATACCTGTAGGTTACGGAGAGCTCATTGTTAGGATCAAAGCGGTGATCCAAGCGGGTCTCCGCCAGGTATTCCCGGCTGTTGTAAGGAAAGAGTCCACCCTCGGTTTCAAACTGGTTTAACAGGAAACTATTCAGCGCAGATTGACCCGGCGACACGAACGGGTTTGTCCCACCGGGATTTGGGTTCAGCGTCAAGACGCTCTCGAGAGCAAGGCCGCATTCACTCGGCGGCGCTGAAAAGCCGGGCAAGCAAGGCGCCGCAGTCGCTGAGGGGTTCGCCTCCAGTTGGGCAATAATCGCATTCTGCGCCGACGTTGGACGGAAGATATTGGTATCCGTCAAAAGAGGAACTGCGTTTTGCGCATTCTGTCGCAGGCCTTCAAACGCAAGGAACAGAAAGGTCTTATCTTTCTTGATCGGGAAACCCAGGGTCCCGCCGAATTGCTGGCGAGTCAACGTATCCTTAACTGGCGTACCCAGAGTGTCCGGATTGGCAGGATTGAAGGTCTGGCCGGGCTGCAATGCCTGGGTGAACGAAAACGGATTTTGGGCGTCCATGGCATCGTCACGGAAAAAACCATACAAGCCGCCGTGAATATTGTTGGTGCCCGACTTGGTCACAATGTTGATGGAAGCGCCGGTGGCCCCCCCTAAGTCCGCCGCGTAGTTGCTGCGATTGATTTGGAATTCCTGAACATCGTCCTGGCTTACCGTCAGCCTTACCCCACCGCTATCGCCTGAGGTTTCGCCACCGTCGACCGTTATGCTGTTCCCTCTGCCATTGCTGCCGTAGAACGAGAGCCCGCTTTGTGGGGTTTGCCTGACTCTGAAATCCTGGTCTCCTGCCAGCCTGGTGGAATCTGAGACACCGGGGGCGAGCAAGGTGAACGTGAGGTAATCGCGGCGGTCAATGGGCAGGTCGGCGATGTATTCCTGGCTAATTCTGTCAGCTTGACTTCCTCTTTCGGTTTCGACCACCGGCGGTTCGCTCGTCACCTCAAGCACCGTCGCCACCTGCGCGGGTTTCATGCGAAAGTCTGAAATGACCGTCTGCCCGACGGCAACTGGAACGCTTTTGCGGATTTCGGTGGCGAACCCCGACAGAGCCGCGCTTACTTCATAGGTAGACGGGGATAGTCCTGCTATCCGGTACTGACCTGCGCCGTCGGTTGCGACCGTGCGGTTCAGACCGGTTTGCGCGTCGACCACATTGATGGTTACCCCAGGCAAGACCGCCCCAGCGGAGTCGACTACGGTTCCAGTGATGTCTCCCGACGTGCCGACGCCCTGAGCCAGGGCTACACCGGTGGCCAGCAGCAAGTACACAAACACACGCGCGAGTGTCTTCATAGGATTCTCCTTGCGGATGCATCAGGACATCGACGAATCGGTTCCGATTATTTTTCCAACCCGGCACAGAAACCCAGATCGCGAGAGTTAATATCACATAATAGTCACTAACGTCAAGACGTGAAATGTCAATTATTCCCGAGCCGGTATGGCGCGCATGCTATCGCGCGCGTACCAATGACTCAAGCGCCGTAAGGCGATATTCGTTCGGAAGTGGCGGCGACGCGCAGGACGAAACTCCGACCTCGTCGGATTCGCGCCGCCAGCCCCTTAGGGAGTCAGGACGATTCGGCCGGAGACTTTGCCTTGGCGCAACAGATCCAGCGTCTCGTTGGCTTCAGCAAGCGGCCGCTTAACCACATGGCAGCGTATCTTCCCGGCGGCAGCTATGACGAGTACTTCCCGCAAGTCTTGACGAGTACCGACGGTTGATGCATGGATCCGGACTTCTTTTGCTGCCATGAGAATCGGCGGGAAACAGATGTTTTCGGCGGGCAAGCCCACGACGAGCAGAGTGCCGGTGGGTCGAACGCAGGAAAAAGCTGTGTCATAAGCTGCCTTTGCTGCGGAGGCGACAAGTGACACGTGCATTCCACCTTTGCGGCGCAACTGTTTAGCCGCATCGGTGGTGGCGGCATTGATCGCGTCGGAGGCGCCAGAGGCTCTGGCGAGTTCAAGCTTCTCATCGGAAATGTCGATCGCGGTCACCTCCGCGCCAAAGGCCAGTCCGAACTGCACTGCAAGGTGGCCCAGGCCACCTATGCCGAAAACAGCCAGACGTTGACCGGGCACAATCCCGGCACCCTTCAGCGCGCGATAAACTGTGAGTCCAGCACAAAAAAGCGGGGCGGCTTCGAGCGCAGAAAGACCATCTGGAATTTTCAGCGCGTGAGTTGCCGACGCCTTCACAAATTCTGCGTAGCCACCGTCAACCGTGACACCCGTGATCTTCTGCCGGCTGCACAGGTTTTCGTTTCCTTCGTGGCAGAATTCGCACTCACCGCAGCTCCAGTGAATCCAGGGTACGCCGACGCGATCGCCGACTTGCAAATCGTGCACCGCCGGGCCCTTCTCCACTACGTGACCGGCAATTTCGTGGCCGAGAATCAACGGCCTCTTCACGATTCCGGCCAGCTGTGTCCAATCTCCATCGGCCACGTGCAAGTCGGAATGGCAGGCACCGCAGGCTTCCACCTGGATCAAAACTTCATCTGCTTCGGGACGAGGGCGCTCCACTTCCTCGATCGAGAGCGGCTTCTTGAAATCGTGCAGGATAGCGGCTTTCATTTACCTAGCCTTGCAAGAACGGGAGAGCAGACTGGATCAGGAACGAATCATGGCTTAACACCGCGCAGGAAAAACTCAACCGCGCTATCTACCCGCTCAGTGAGTTTGTGGGGTCCCGTCAGGTCGACGGTCCACTGGCGGACCACGGTGTGGTAGAGAGCCTCCATGAATTCCGCGAGATGTACCACGGGGAACAGGCTTGTGATTTCGCCGCGTTCCTGGCCCTGCACCAAGATTTCCCGCAGCCGGCTCACTGCAACTCCTTCGACTCCGCGCACCTCCGGAGAACGCACCGGATCCATCGCGCCCGACAGCACCACCGCTTTCCATAGCGGCCGGTCGGCTTCCGCTTCGAGCGCCATGGCGTGATACAGGCGATGCAAGCGCTCGGCGGTGTCAGCCTTGGTAGAAAGTTCTGATTTGAGGCGCTCAGCTATGCACTCGAAGCCACGCTTACCCACATCCCGTAAAACGGCGTCCTTGCTCGGGAAATAACGGAAGAAAGTCGGCTGGCTGATTTCGAGAATTTTGACGATATCATCGACGCGAGTTTTCTCGTAACCCTGTTTGCGAAACAATCGGATGGCTGTCTCGATAATTTGCTGACGAAGTCGCGCCTTCTTGCGCTCTCGAAGCCCCGGGACCTCGTGGTTCGGCGCTGGGTGGACCTGCGCTGGCGCACTTCGCTTTACCGAGCTTCTGTGATTCCGGCTTCTTCGCGGTGCGGCGACTTCAACACGAACCATAGTTTTATATTCTCCTGATCAGGGTTGCCGGACATGCTACAGGTTAAGTACTCAATATACCGGATCGATTTTAGGTTGAGATTCGATCGACCGATTTCCCAAATCGCGATCCAAATGGCGAGTTCGACGCTGCTGACCTTTCCCCATCCGCCTCGCAGGATGAGCCCTTTATCAATATGAATGCGTTCCGATACCCCTGAAAATCAGTCGGACCGGCTACCCATGTTGACGTTAGTTACTCATATCTGATATAGACTAACACAATTTGAGAACGTGATTTTCTCGATTAGGACCTGCACGTGACGCGGCTGGTTCGCGAGCTGTGACTTCGCAACATCGGAATACCGGGATTGCAGTCACAGATTTGCGCGTGTGGTGTCGCGATCGTTCGACCCGGGGGAAGATGATGACAACTGCCACGGCAACTCCTCTTCAAGTTAAAGGCGGCGCGTTCCTCATTGAGGATCGCTCGCCCAAGGAAATTTTTACGGCCGAAGATCTGAACGAAGAACACCTTGCAATAGCGCGCACGGTCGACGAATTCTGGACGAATGATGTGGAACCTCATCTCGAGGCGATCCGCCAGCAGACTCCGGGGGTCGCACTCAGCGTGCTTCGCAAAGCGGCCGAGCTGGGACTCGCCGCGATACCGATCCCCGAAGAGTTCGGCGGCATGGAAATGGACCTGCCGTCCGTAATGATCGCGGGTGAGCATCTGGCTCGGGACGCTTCTTACGGCTCATGGCACTCCTCCCATACCGGGATTGGTACGCTGCCCGTTCTTTTCTTTGGCAACGAAGAACAGAAGCGGAAATATCTTCCCAAGCTGGCGAAGGTTGAACTCTTGGCAGCTTACGCGCTAACCGAACCGCTGGCCGGCTCCGATGCTCTCGCCGCGCGTACCCGGGCGGATCTCAGCGCCGACGGCAAATACTACGTCCTCAACGGACAGAAGATGTGGATCACCAACGGAGGCGCGGCAGATCTCTTTACCGTATTCGCTAAAGTAGGCGGCGAGAAGTTCACGGCGTTCCTGGTGGAGCGCAGCTTTCCCGGCGTGACCAGCGGCGCCGAAGAACACAAGATGGGCATCAAGGGCAGCTCGACCACGGCGGTGTATTTTGACAACGTCCGGGTTCCGGCCGAGAACGTGCTTGGCGAAATTGGGCGCGGGCACATCATCGCCTTTAATATCCTGAACATCGGCCGGTTGAAACTCGGCCCTGGTGCCGTGGGTGGAGCAAAAAACGTGCTTGCCACCTGCTTGAAATATGCCAAAGAACGCAAAGCATTCGGATCGGCGATCGCCGAGTTCGGCGCCATCCAGTACAAGCTGGCGGAGATGGCGATTCGCACGTTCGCGGTGGAATCCATGGTGTGGCGTGTTGTGGGACTCATCGAGAGCCAATTGGCGCAGTCCGCTCATGATAAGCATGCGGATTCACAGACCGAGCTCCAAGCCGTTGAAGAGTACGCCGCGGAGTGCTCGATGATTAAGGTGTATGCCTCCGAGATGCTGGATTACGTTGTCGATGAAGGCGTGCAAATCCACGGCGGCTATGGCTACCATCAAGATTATGCGGTGGAACGGGCTTACC
>DATAUY010000160.1:0-3204 GCA_036268025.1 Candidatus Sulfotelmatobacter sp.
GAAACTTTGCGGCTTGAGACTTGAAACCTCGTATCAAGGCGTTAATCTCTTCTGCGCTAACTTCTCCACCTGCGCCAGCACTTCATCTTCCGTCATCGAAGTTGAGTTGATGACTACAGCATCTTCCGCTGCGATTAGCGGAGACGCCGCCCTGGTGCGGTCGCGGCGATCGCGCTCGCGTAAATCTTCGGCAACGTTGGCCGCGACTTCTCCTTTGATCTTTTGCTGCGCGAGGCGGCGCTGCTCGCGCACCACCGGATCCGCGTCCAGAAAGATTTTCAGATCGGCGTCGGGAAAAACTTTGGTCCCGATGTCCCGACCTTCCATTACTACGCCGCCTTCCGCTCCCATCGTGCGCTGCTGCGCCACCATCCACGCGCGAACCTTGGGATGAACCGAAACCCTCGACGCCGCCTCCGTCACATCGCGCTCGCGAATCCTCGACGAAACATCTTTGCTGTTGAGTAGAGTGCGGTTGCCGCCGATCGTTGGCTCAAGCTGGATACGAGAATCTTCCGCCAGCTTCAGCAAGGCAGCTTCGTCGTCGAAAGAAATGTCTCGTTCGATCGCTTTCAGCGCGAGAGCGCGGTACATCGCTCCGCTTTCCAGATTCGCGTAGCCGAGTTTGCGCGCGAGACGGGAGGCGATCGTGCTCTTGCCGGCTCCGGCGGGGCCGTCGATCGCGATAATCAGTTTGCGGGAGGCATTCATCAGGAAGTAGAGATTGTACACATTGGCCAATCTCGGCCGCCGCGATTCAGTTGGGTAACTGGAAATTCTGAACACAGGCATTGTCCGTTTTCCAATCTGAACGTGTGACGGATAGCAAGCCAAAGAGTGTCCCTCCGGGCACGCAGAGACTAAGCCTTGTGGTTGTCCCTTACAGCCCTTTCGATATCTGTCTGAATTATTAGAACGGGACAAGAATGATCCACCGACCGCACAACGCTCGTGAGTGCGGCGCGGGGCCGGCCGAAGCCCTTGCGCCATAAGTCCAAGGAGAATCTATGTCCCAGAACGCGAAGGAGTGCCCCTGCCCAAAAACGGATTGGAGATTTCCAAGAGTTAACCACATCACCTTGTTCGCCGCCGTCGCCCTGTTACTGCCGGCTGGGGGAATGGCGCAAACCGTACACGACCCGGGAGTAAGAGTTGGTACTCCCGGAGCTGGAGCGCCCATCTCAGGCTTGAACGCAAACCAGCAGGCAATGTTTTCCAACGCGATCCCCGCGTTCATGGAGATTGACTCGGTGAAGGGCACCGTGGCTGGAACCGGCATGGGGCTCGGGCCGCGCTTCAACGCCGAGGGTTGCGGACAATGCCACGCTGCGCCCGCGCTTGGCGGCAGCAGTCCGGCGGTGAATCCGCAGGTCGCGGCGGCGATCGATCAGGGCGCCATGAATCAGCTTCCGTCGTTTATTACCAGCAGCGGTCCCGTGCGCGAAGCGCGCTTTCCGTACACGCCCGATCTGCGCCATGCCGACGGCGGGGTCCACGACCTTTTTGTGATCACGGGCCGTGGCGATGCGATTGGCTGCAACCTGAAGCAACCGGATTTTCAGCAGGCGCTTAACTCGAATAATGTGATCTTCCGCGTTCCGACGCCGACGTATGGAGATGGACTCATTGAGGCCATTCCGGATTCCGCGATCCTGGCGCAGGTGAGTTCGCAAAGCGACCAGAAGCGGATGATGGGAATCGGCGGACGGCCGAACACGAATCTTGGCGCCGGCATCGCGGGCAGCCCGAACACCAGCGGCAATGACGGGACCATCACGCGTTTCGGCTGGAAAGCGCAGAACAAATCGCTCGATATCTTTTCAGGCGAAGCCTACAACGTGGAGATGGGCGTCACCAACGAACTGTTCCCGAATGAGCGCGACGAAACTCCGGGATGCCAGTTCAATGGCACGCCGGAGGATACAACCAACTTCGATGCGAGCGGAAATCCGCAGCTGACCGACATCGACCACTTTTCGCTGTTCATGCGCTTCCTCGATCAGCCGCAGCCGGGTCCGCAGAACGCTTCGACGCAGCATGGCGTCAGGGTCTTCCAGACCGTCGGCTGCGCTCTGTGTCACACGCCGTCGTTTAAGACAGGTCAGTCTTCAACGGCGGCGCTCAGCGGCGTGACCGCGAATCTGTTTTCGGACCTGCTGCTGCATCATATGGGACCGGACCTTGCCGACAACGTTTCACAGGGCCAGGCCCAGGGAGATGAATTCCGCACGGCCCCGTTGTGGGGGCTCGGCCAGCGCATCTTCTTCATGCACGATGGCCGCACCAAAAACCTGATCAAGGCAATTACAGCTCACGCCAGCGACGGCGACCGGCACTATCCGGATTCCGAAGCGAACGGAGTCGTGCGTGCGTTCAAGAAGCTTTCAGACCAGGACCAGCAGGACCTGCTGAACTTCTTGCGGTCGTTGTAACAGTAGTTGTTGTAGTTGCCGTCGAGAGAGCAGTCGGCAAGGCGGAAGATCGTCCCCGGACTTCCGCCTCACTGCTCTTCCGCTCTTCCGGGATGGCAATCGAAAGCCATCAACCACAAAGGGCACGAAGGCACACGAAGGAAGATCATCGCTTTTTCCTTCGTGGTACTTCGTGACCTTCGTGGCTAACGGTTTCGTCGGCTTCGGTCGAAGTTCAGAGCTTGACCTCGAACTTCGCGCGGACTTGCGCGGGAGTCCACCCATCTTCGCGCAGCTTGCGGAGACTGAGGGCGTCGTGCCGCTTGGCGAGCCGCACGCCGGCGTCATCGCGCACGAGATCGCAATGGTGGTACTCGGGCGCGGATAACCCGAGGGCGCGAAAGAAAAGAATCTGCCGTGCGGTGGACTTCAGTAGATCGGCTCCGCGGACAACTTCGGTGATTCGCATGGCGACGTCATCGACGACGACGGCGAGTTGATACGCCGGAACGTCATCGCGGCGCCAGACGATGAAATCGCCGAAGTCGCGGCCTGCGATCAAATGCTGCGGCCCGAGGTGAAGGTCGGTGAAAGAAATCTCCTCGCCATCGGGCACTCGAAATCGCCAGTTGAATCCGGCGGGCTGATCAGGCCATGTAGGGACAGCCGCCCCCGACTGTCCAAGCGGAGCGAAGCTCCGCTGCGGCCGGCACGTGCCCGGATACATCGGCTCGTCGTCACTTTCATTGGGCGCGCCAGCAGCCAGCGCAACATCTTTCCGTGAGCAGGTGCA
>DATAUY010000161.1:0-7926 GCA_036268025.1 Candidatus Sulfotelmatobacter sp.
TCAGTATCCTGGGGTAAAAGCAACATGACCAAGAACATAGCCAACGCAGCCCTGGGCAGTCTCAATGCTTACATCTTCGCCGCTGTTCTTATCGTCTGCTCCGTAGCCGTCGGATGCTCCAGCGACAAACCGAAACCCGTAACCAGCAGCAACCCGATTCCCGCGTCCCAGCCGCCCAGCCCGGGTCCGACGCCATCTCCTGCGCCCGTAACGCAGGCCGAGAACAAGCCCGCAGCGAAACGGCCCGTTGTGCGGAAGCGGCCCGCGACCGTCAACTACGCCGACAAGACTTACGGCGTGACCTTCGAATATCCGCGCCGCTACGCCATCGAAACCGGAGATGCCGCCACGCAGCTTGTCGCGCAGACTCCAATCCCGATGAACTTCGTGCAGCCCGGCGGAGTCGCGCTCGCCGCAGTCTCTTTGCCCGAGACGAACTACACCAATACCGACTTCTCCTCGGCGTTTTTCAACGTCAGCGTCAACAAGTCCGTCAGCGTCGATCAATGCAGCGAATTCGCCGTCCCGCAACCAAAGGCAACAACGGTGTCGGACGCGAAGCCGGAACCAGCCGTGTCTCCTTCGACTGATCCGTCGAAGGACAGCACGAAAGAAGTCGCAAAGGATTCCGCGCCAGTCACCGGGCCTTCGCAATCCTGTCATCCTGAGGACGGCACGAAGTGCAGTCCGAAGGACCCAACGTCCGCCGCAGCCGGGACAGGCACAGAAAAGACCGTAACGCCTGTGGCAACCATAGACCCGAACAAGCTCCTGATCGGCGACATGGAACTCCGCGCCACCGAAGCCGTCTCCGGCGAAGGGACCCGCCAGAGCGACTCTAAGTACTTCCACGTCTACCAGAACGGAGCCTGCTACGAGTTCGCGTTGAACGTCACAACCGACGCCTCCGAAGAAGGCCTGGTCAAGCACGTCGATCGTGACAAAGTCTTCACCCGTCTGGAGCAGATCCTGAGCACGGTGAAAATTAACCCATTGACGCCGGAAGTAGCGGTAGAAGTCCCGGCTCCAACCCCACAAGAAACGCCCGCTCAGTAAGTCAGTCAGAGTTGGAACCAATGTGAATCGGGTGCCCCATTCTAAAATCGCGGCTTTTGCGATTTTAGAGTGGGGACTTTGATTTTCCCCACTACCATCACCCTTCCCGTTTCAGAACCGGGAACGTCCGCCCGAATCCCGTCCGGCAACCAGCCGTGGCAACTGCCGCTTCAGACAAGGTGTACAATTCATCGACACCGGAAACCTAACTATCTATTAGCAAGACACAAGCCTATAGATGCCGGTCAGCGGCATCGCTCGTGACGGCCCCGGCGTGATCCCGGCACAATCTCGGAAGGAACTGTCCTGAAAATTCTGCTCTACAACCCTGATAATGGCGTCACACGCAATTTCATGCCGCATCTCTGGATGTTTCTTCTCCAGGCGCTCACTCCCGCAGGTCACGAAGTCGTCCTGATCGATGGCAACGCCCAGCCCATGGACGAATCCCAGATCGCGCAATACGTCCGCGACGAGAAAATCGGGCTGGTCGGCATTGGCGCCATGACCCGCATGATCGCCAAGGCCTACCGCATCGCCGACGCCATCCGCGCCACCGGAGTTCCCGTCGTCATGGGCGGGCCGCACGTTACCGAACTCGCCGACGAAGCTCTGGGCCGCGATGGCGGCCCACGCCACGCCGACGCAGTCGCCCTCGGCGAAGCTGATGACACGTGGCCCCAGATCGTCAATGACGCCGCCAACGGCCAGCTCAAAGAAATTTACGCGCCCGTCGATGCCGCCGGGAAAGAAGCGAAGCCTCCACTCAAGCCCTATCCTGTAATCCCCTGGGACAAGATCGACCTTCATCAATTTAATCTTCTGCCCAAAGCGGTCTATCCCCTGCTGAGCAAAGTCGGCGAAGGCTGGGGCACATTCCGCATCGTGCCGGTCGAGTCCGGACGCGGCTGTCCCTACGGCTGCGAATTCTGCACCGTCACCGGATTCTTCGGCGACTCCATCCGCTTCCGCACTAACGAGAGCGTAGTCAACGAACTGCTGCTCCTGAAAGAGCGCGCGCGTAAAGAAAAAGGCCAGATCGCCGTATTTTTCATCGACGACAATTTCGCCATCAACGTCAAGCGCACCAAATCACTGCTCAAAGACATCATCGCGGCCAAGGCGCAGGTTCACTGGGTCGCCCAAATCAGCGCCAACCTGTTGCGAGACGAAGAACTCGTCGACCTGATCGCCGCCTCCGGCGGCAAGTGGGTCTTCATCGGCATGGAGTCCATCGATCCCGCCAATCTCAAAGACGTCAACAAGGGATTCAACAAGCCCGGCGAATACGCTCAGGTGCTCGAACGCCTTGCCAAACGCAATGTCTACGCCATCACGTCATTCATCTTCGGCATGGACAACGATACCGTCGGCGTCGCCGAGCGGACGCTCGAACAAGTCCGCACCTGGCCTCCGGGACTGCCCATCTTCGGTTTGCTGACGCCATTGCCCGGAACTCCGCTCTACACGCGCCTCGACAACACCGGACGCCTCACTCGCCGCAAACACTGGCAGGAATTCATTCCCTTCGCCATGGCCCACACGCCGCTCAAAATGAGCATTGACGAGGCTCACGCCGAAGTGAAATACGGATGGTCCCACGCCTACAGTCCCAAAGCCGTGGCCCACGCCGTCGACTCGTTAGATGACCAGCCGCTCGGATACCGCGTCAACATTCTCCTGGCCCGCCTCTGCTTCCGTGGAATCTATTTCCCCATGATGGGAAAATTCGCGTGGCTGAAAGTAGTAGCCGAAAACCGCCGCACAATTTTCAAACTCATCACCGAAGCCATCTTCGGTCGCCGCAAACGCGCCAAAGTCGAATACCAGAAAGCCTCGGAAGTGCAAGGCGAAGCCAACGCCTGATTCGTTCCGCTGACTTTGCGGAGCGGAAAAACTTCCGTGATTCATATCAGGGCACGCCTTCAGCCGTGCCGCTAAATGACAAATTAGAATCGCGGCTTCAGCCGCCGCGGCCCTGCACTGACACTGAAGAACCGAAGACGCAAGATCCCGAGCTACAATCATTCCCGATGTCCTCGCTTCTCATCGCCCGCCACACCATCGAATCTTCCGACGGCGTCACGCTCGCCGTCCAGGAGTGGGGCAAATCCTCAGGTCCAGCGATCCTCTTCATTCATGGCATCTCGCAGTGCCATCTCTCCTGGCGTAGACAATACGAGAGCGATCTCGCGTCGCACTTCCGCCTCGTCACGTTCGATCTCCGCGGCCACGGATCTTCCTCCAAGCCGCTCGACGCGCCGTCCTATCAGGAAAACCCGCGCTGGGCGCACGATCTCAACGCGATCATGGACGCGCTTCATCTCGAACGTCCCGTGCTCGTCGGATGGTCCTATGGCGGCCGCCCCATCTGCGACTATCTCCAGACCTGCGGAGATTCCCGCCTCGCCGCCATCAACTTCATTAGCGCCTCGACGAAAACTTCTCCCGAGTTTGCTTCTCCCGGAGGAAAGCTCCTCCGGGCTCTCATGAGCGATGATCCCGCCAACAATATGCAGAACGTCCGGGTATTTCTCGAAGCATGCAGCGTACAGGCGCACGCTCCCGCGGATCTCGAGACCATGATCGCCTACAACTTGCAGACGCCCGCGCAAGTCCGCGACCATCTGCTACGGCGGACTACTCCTTACGAAGAAGCGTTGCGCCAGGTAAAAGTTCCCGTGCTGATCATCCACGGAGAGCAGGACCAGATCGTCATTCCCGCGATGGCCCGCTACACGGCGTCCGTCATTGCCCATGCAGAGATGTCGCTTTACCCCAACTGCGGCCACATGCCCTTCTGGGAAGAAGCCACACGTTTCAACCAGGAATTGAAAGACTTCGTCAGGAAAGCGCAACAATGAGCGAACATAACTCGAACCAAGCTGCGGCTTTTCAGATTGCGGGAAAAAAGGCGTCGCACTGGATTGGGTGCGCAGCGGTTCACCGCTGCGATCCCTCCGCTGGTTTTGATACAGCTTTTAGCCGCTGCGGTGCTGGTTCATTTTCGCAACTAGCTTTTCGCGATCACGAGGTGCGTCGCATTTTCTCCGGGCACGGTCTTCGCGACTTTGAATCCAAGCTGGTGAAGGTTCATCCCTGCAAACAAATTTTCGCCTTCTCCCAGCAACACCGGCGAAACCGCGAGGTGCAGTTCGTCAATCGCGCCCGCCGCGAGATACTGCCGGACCGTCGCAACTCCCCCGCCGATGCGAACGTTCTTTGCGCCAGCCGCTTGCTTCGCCTGCTTCAGCGCCGAATCGATTCCGTCGGTGACAAAGTAAAACGTCGTTCCGCCCTTCATCACCAGCGGGGCCCGCGCGTGATGTGTCAGCACAAACACGGGCACATGATACGGAGGGGTATCGCCCCACCATCCCTGCCAGGAATTGTCGGGCCAGGGGCCACGCACCGGGCCGAACATGTTCCGCCCAAGAATCCACGCGCCAACATTCTCGAAGGACTGCACAGCCATCTGGTTATCGATGCCCGTTGTACCGCCGGCGGTTCCGCCAGCAGGCCCGGTCATCTTCTTGAACATCTCAGTAGGGAAGAACCATCCATGCAACTCGGTCCCGCGCACGCCGAGAGGGTTCTGCAAATCCTGCCGCGGCCCCGCCCCGAAACTATCTATCGAAATAGAAAACGCAGCAACTCTAACTTTGCTCATGATCTATTGTCTTATCCGTGGAATCCGAGTAAATCCGTGGCGAAAGGTCTCCGCTATCCCAGAAATTTCCTGAGTGGGTCCCAGTAATGCGAATGCCATCCCACATCGAGATGATCAAAGTGCCCCTCGGGAAACCCAGTATGGTCGAGAACGATTCTGGTTCCCCCGTCTTTTGCCTGAAGTTCAAACTTCACCAGCGAGTAGGTACCTTCCGGAAATTCCGTTGATAGTCGCCACGCCTGCACAATCCGCTGGTTGGGAACCAGCTCAACATTCCTGCCGATGACGAGTCCACCAAACATCGAGAAAGCCCCACCAACTTTCGGATCGATCTCGGCGGGCAGCCCGGAAAATGCAGTGAAATCTTTTGAGCTCAACAAGGCTTCATAAATGCGCGAGGGAGCCGCCTTGTAGTCGATCTCCTGATGCAGCGATGTGCGGTCTTTATTGGCCGCCGTGCTGGGAATCGACGTCATCTTGTCCTGGCCGTGTCCCCAGGCCGCGCCGCTGAAGAGTGGAACCGAGCACGCAGCAATAATTCCCGCCACCACCTGCCGCCGCGTAGAGCCTGCCAATACTGCCGACGCTGAATTGGTGTTCATTGTGCCTCCAGTGTGTCCAACATCATACAGGTGCTGGGATCATCACTCAGGGATTGACACTTTCCGGGCTGAAACCCGCCTCGGCCTGAAGCGCAGCGTACGAAACGTAATCGAATAGCGCAATTGTTCGACCGCCGGTATGCTGTGCTGCCATCCAGATCGCGCGTCGCCTTTGATTACATAGATCGAGCGTGGTTCGAGCCAGAGCGACAAAACTTTCCCAGTCGCCTGGTAAGGCTTCAGCCGCATGCGGCACGTGCTGCCTAAAGAGATTCCGATAATAATTCCAAACTGCGGCGCGTCCCGATGCCAGCCGATCGGCGTACCGATGGAGTATTCCGAAACCATCGCCTGCACCAGCTTTTCGGCGGTGACTTCGGCCACTTCTGCCCCACGAGCCCGGATGCCGAGTAGAAAATCCGGAATTGGCAGAACATTCTCGTTCGGCTCGCGTGTATTCAGGTCATAATTTACGCCATAGCGCGCGACGCGCCGCTTCGCGAGATATCCGTGATAGTCGTAAGCTGCGAATTCGAGCCCCTGGAAAATCCGCAATAGTTCCGCCTCTTCCGGCTCGCTCAGGAATCCGTCGCGATAAAGAAACCCATCGGGCAGCTCGTCAGGACCCGCAAACTTGATCGGAGACATTATTTCTAGGTTGCGCGTCGAAACGGCGGAGTTGTCCCAATCCCGAAGGACCATTGCAAGGCGCGCGCTGAGACTTGAATTGTGCTTTGTGCTTTCTGCTTCCAACGACCATCTGGTACCTTCGTAATCCTTTCTTTGCGAATTCGCTAGGGGTGCAGGCGCTGACGGGCAAATACTTCTAATATGAGGAAACTTTCCATTTTTGCCATGCTGGTGTTCTGCGCTTTCGCCGCCAACTCACGTGCGCAAAACCCCGGTTTCTATTGGAGTCCTGCCAACAGCGAGACGATCCCTTTGGAGCCCGCCAGCCTGCACGCCGGCCGCGTCTACTCTCCCGCGGTCGGAGGCGGCGACATGCATGTGCAGATCGACTCCAGATATCCGGTCACTGTGGCGATGATCTGGGCCGATGAATGGAATGCCTCCATGCAGCCCGGAGCAGCTGCACACTTCAGCTTCCTCTGCGTAAAAGAGCATGTCACCAGCGCGATTTACGAGTGCCATCTTCCCTCCGAACGCCCGATGATCATCACATTCCGCGACGAACGCAGACCTGAGCGGCCGGTTATCACGACGGTCGGCGCCATCCTCGGGCCCGGAGCGCGGCAATTCATCTCGCCCAACAATCTCCACATTCAGTACTTCAGCTACGTTCAGCCCGAGTTCCACTGGCGGCGCATCCTCGACGAAAAATATCAGATCACCCCCGTGCCCAAGGTCTACAGCCTGATGACTCCAGACCACGACGGCCAGGAACTCAGCGTGCACATTAAGTCGCCGATCCCATTGACGGTCGCTCTGCTGCCATCGCATCTTGCCGACCAGGTCTACGACAAAACCATGACTCTCACCGACGCCCTCGACCAAACCGGCTGCAAGGAACGCGGCGTCCAGTCGATGAGCTTCCATTGCACTTTCAACGTCGCCAATGGCACGCAAACGCTGCTGATCCTGCCCGACATCGGCTTTTCCGGAAAGAAAAAAGCCACTGTCGAGGCGGACACGGTAAAGTGCGTCGACCGTTGTGAGTTGCTGAGCCCGCCGGCGAATCCGTAGCCGCCAACACCGTTTTTCCATTTCCTCGGTTATGTAATCGAGAGTTCACTGGTCCCCCACTCAAGCCAACTACGGGCTTGAATGGGCCACCCTCGAGCGTAACGTGAATTCCACTCCCATAAATATGGTAATATGGGAACCGTGAAGACCACTCTCGAAATCCCAGACGTCTTGTTCCGACGGGCCAAATCGGTGGCCGCCGAGCGCGGCATTCCGCTTCGACAGCTGGTGACCGAGGCCGTCCAGGAAAAGCTGCGGGGCACATCGCAGGAAAAGCCGTGGATGAAACACATGGGAAATCTCAAGCCCCTGCGTAGAGAGAGAAAGCAGATCGAAAAGCGCGTGGAAGAGGCGTTCGAGCAAATCGATCGGGAAGTGTGGAAGTAATTTTCCTCAGCATTGATTTTTCCTGAATCATGATCGTTGATACAAACGCCCTGTCTGCTGCGGCCGATGGCGATCCCGCCGTGGTTGCGGTTCTGTCGCGCTCCGACCAGATGGCAATTCCCGTGGTTGTGCTCGGCGAATATCGTTATGGGATCGCCCAGTCGAGAAACCGCGGGAAGTACGAAAACTGGCTCGCAGGTTTGCTGCGCGACTGCTTCGTATTGGATATCACCGAGCCCACCGCACAGTATTATGCCGAGATTATCCTCGAACTGCGCCGGAGGGGTAAACCGATTCCTACCAACGATCTCTGGATCGCTGCCCTCTGCCGCCAGCACTCTCTTCCACTCCTTAGCCGCGATCGCCATTTCGATTTGGTGGCGGGGACCAACCGGATCTCCTGGTAATTCGAAAGACAAATCTCTGCGAGTTCACGGTTCCCCACTCAAGCCAACTGCGGGCTTGAATGGGCCACCGTCTGGCTTATCTCGGGCTTGGCATCCTTGC
>DATAUY010000162.1:0-6524 GCA_036268025.1 Candidatus Sulfotelmatobacter sp.
TCTCGCCAGTCTCGAAAAAGCGCCGCCTTCACGAACGGAGTATCTCAGACGCGTGCTGGTGCGCAGTGGTGCAAAGGAGTCCATCGTCAACGTCGGCGACATCGAGTGGATCGAGGCCGCGGATTACTATTCGTGTCTGCACATTGGAACAAAGGGCCTGATGCTGCGCAAGACGATCAAGCATCTTGCGGAGACGTTGAATCCCGAGAATTTCGTTCGCATTCATCGCTCCATCATCGTCAATATCGATCAGGTGCGAGAGATCGTTCGGGAGGGGCAGAGCGAAGGTTCAGTAACCCTCATGAATGGGCAGAGACTCAAGATGAGCAAACTCGGCTGGCAAAGCCTGCTTGCAGTAAGCCGCAAATAAGCCTTCGCGAAGGCACTATTATTACGCATGTGATTCCGTTGTCTGTGCTGGACCAGAGGCGGCGTTGTCTGGTCGCGTGTAAGTGCGGACTGTAAAAGTCGCCAGTCGTCGGCTGTCTCCACCATACCGATGCTGGATCCTGGACAGTGCGAGATGGATATCTATCAATGCGGGTGAGGCGTGCTGCAAAATAAGAGAATCGCGATAGGGGCATTATTTGCAATATTTCTTGCTTATGTAGAGGCAACCCCGGCACTCGGGGCGAGTCATCGACGAGTAGTGCTGCGGGATGGGCTACTTGAGGGAAATCAGTTTGGTCCGTCCGCAAAGTACGCAGCTTTTCTGGGAATTCCGTATGCAGCTCCGCCGGTAGGCAACTTACGCTGGCAACCTCCGCAGCCGCCCGCGAGTTGGCAGGGTGTGCGCCAGGCTACCGGGTACGGACCTGCATGCCCGCAACTCCCGAGCACATGGTTACCGGAGATGCTAGGCCGCAAGCAGATGGCTACGAACGAAGCCTGCTTGTATCTGAATGTCTGGACGCCAGATCTCGACAAGCATGCCAAAGTGCCTGTGATGGTGTGGATTCACGGTGGCGGAAACGTCGAGGGTTCACAGGAATGGCCTCCGCTCGGGCCGACGCTCGCCATGCACGGGGTGGTCGTGGTGACCATCAACTACCGGCTGGGCGTACTAGGTTTTCTTTCGCATCCGGCACTTACCGAGGAGTCGTCACATCACGCCTCAGGAAATTACGGATTGCTCGATCAGATGGCAGCGCTCCGATGGGTGCAACAGAACATCGAGCGGTTCGGCGGCGATCCGCAACGAGTGACGGTTCTCGGTGCCTCATCGGGAGCGCTCGACATTTGCGATCTAATGGCGTCACCACTCGCAAACGGCCTTTTTCAGCGCGCGATTATGCAGAGTGGGGTATGCGTCGATTCACTAGCACCGCTGCTTGCCGGGGCAGAGGCTAGTGGGGTGCGAATGGCCGCGGATCTAGGACTTGGGAATGGCCCCGACGCGCTCGCAAAACTGCGGACTGTACCCGCGGATGAGCTGGTGCGCAAAGCAGCGGATGAGAAGGATGTCGACTTCAATCCGGTGGTGGACGGTTGGGTCCTCCACCAACAGCCTGCCCTCACCTTTTCGCAAGGAGGCCAGGCTCGGGTTCCAGTCATCGTCGGAAGCAATACCGATGAGGTCTCGATCTTCGCCAGTCCGCTTGTGGCCGGAGGTTCTTATCGCCCTAAGTCGGTCGACGAATACCGTCAATGGTTGACCCGCGAGTTCCATTCGTATGCCGATGCCGTGTTCGCGGCATATCCGGCACGTACAGACGCACAGGTTCCAGCTGCGTTCCGCGCGATGGATACGGATTATCAGTTCGGATTTGGAGCGAGCTTGCTTGCGCAGGAGGTGGCCGCCGCCGGACAATACGCCTATCTTTATGTGTTCACTCATGTAGGAACAGGGGAGTTCGCCGCACTTGGCGCATTTCATAGTGAGGAGAGCATGTTCCTCAGTAAGAAGTATTGGACAAGCTGGGTGCAGAGTCCTGGGGATGCTCAGTTGTCGAACGCTATTGTCGATTACTGGGTTCAGTTCGCGAAGGCAGGGAAGCCGTTGGCTCCGGGACTTCCTCCGTGGCCTGCGTATCGCCGCGGCGAACCCATGGCGCAAGAGTTGGGATCACACATCGGACAGACCCCAATCCCACGTGGAGCGACGCTGAGTGTGTTTGAAGAAATCCTGGAAGGGCAATTACGACGCGTGAAAAAGCAATGACGTGTAGTCGCTGACACGCGCATTTGGCGGCGGCATTTCACTTGCGCAATGCTACAATTCTCCTCCATTGGCGCGCCGCTGCGTCATCAGATCGCTTTCGAACCGACATAAAGCAGTTGCGAGGATAACGAAGCAGAGCTACTATCGGTGACGCAAGGTACCCCGCAAGGCTACGCGCGATAAACGACCTCGCGATGGTCCTTGCGATCGCGTAAGCCGATACTCCAGCATTGTCCGGCACGCTTTTCCGTAAGATCACCACACGCCCGTTGCATGTCAGCATTCAGCCGTGCAGCAATACCTTGAGGCCAGATTTTGGGAGCGTCGATGAGTAAATTTAAACGTTGCATTCGAGGTGTTGTATTCGTCACGATCTTTAGCGCATTCATCACACTCCCGGGATTGATGGCTTCCGCGTCGGCGCAAACGGCTGTAACTGGCGGGCTGAGTGGCGTGGTCGCGGACTCGACGGGAGCGATAGTTCCCAACGCTACGGTCACGGTAGCGAACACCACTACCGGGGACACTCGCGTGCTGATGACGAATGCAGAGGGACGTTATGTCGCTGCGTTCCTGAAGCCTGGTAAGTTCACCATCTCCGCTACTGCGCCTAACATGCAGTCGAATGCCACATCCGTCCAGATTCTGGTGGGTCAACAATCGGTTGCCAACCTTACAGTCACTCCAGCCGGCAATAAGCAGATCGTCACAGTAAGCGCGAATAACGCGCAGTTGATTGATACGCAATCGGCGAACACGATCTCGACATTTACGACAGAGCAATTCGAGAACCTGCCGAATCCCGGCGGCGATATTACGACGATTGCTTTCACAGTCCCCGGCGTGGTGGTCAACGTAGGTTCCGGCGGTAATGGCAATTTCAGCTCCGATGGTTTGCCGGGCATTTCCAACCTCATCATCTTGAATGGCGCCGACCAGACGGACTCATTCTTCAACGACGCCACTACCGGCGCGTCGACGCTCAGCATTGGCTCGGACGAAATTGCGCAGGCTTCGGTGGTGCAGAACGGCTACAGTACGGAGTGGGGACGCCAGGCGGGCGCTGTTGAAACCTATGCCACGAAAAATGGCACCAATCGTGTTCACGGTCTTCTGCATTGGACCTATAACAGTGACGGCCTGAACGCGAATGACTTCTTCAACAACCTGAACGGCATACCACGCCAGAAGGCGGTTTCCAACCAGTACGGAGGCCAGATAGGCGGCCCCATCCTGCGCGATAAGTTGTTCTTCTTCGCCGATACGGAAGGCATTCGCTACGTCCAGCCCTCGACCAGCTATGTGAATTTTCCCACGGCTGCATTTCAGAACACGACCCTGCATACGATTCCATCGTCCAGCGTCCCGCTGTATACGCAGATGTTCAAGCTGCTGCAGGGCGCGCCGTCGTATAACACCGCTGTTCCGGTGACGACGGGCAGTGGGCCGCTGCAGGACGAATCAGGCACACTCGGGTGCGGCAGTTTCGCCGGTACTCCTGTCTATGGCGCATCCGGTACTTACTTCGGCACAGCACCCACGGGAGGCACCGCCGCCATCCCATGCATGACGGCGGCGGCAGGCGTGACACATGCCGCCTTAACTGAATATATGATCGTTGGCCGCGTCGATTGGAACCTCAGTGACAAGCAAAAAGTCTTTGTGCGTATCAGCGACGATCAGGGCTACCAGCCGAATTTCATCAGTGTCGTCAATCCGCTGTTGAATGTGCAGAGCAAACAGCCGATCTGGAACGGGCAAATCAACCACACCTACATTTTCAGTCCCAATGTAACGAATCAATTTATCGCATCGGCCTTCTACTATTCGTGGCCTTTTGGGCCGGCGAATCTGCAGCAGACGCTGGCGGCTTCGCCGGCGCAGTTCAATAATGATTCCGATGGCGGCACCAACTTTTCCACTGGACTGGGTCAGGGTGGCAGGGTTGGTTTCGATTGGGGCAGCAATCCTACAAGCACAAACTCCACCCAGTATCAGTTTGTGGACGACCTTTCCTGGCTGAAAGGTAACCACAATCTGAAATTCGGCTTCAACTTCAAACGATATGACGTGACCGATGGTTATCCGACGGTGAACACCTACGCCGGCTACTACTCTTTCAACTCGTTGGGAGATTTGGCCGGCGGCGTGTTGCCGGGATCGTCAAATTCCAACTTCAGCCAGACGTTCGACCAGGTCAAGGCCATCAGCCTGGCCGGATACAACTATGGCATCTATGCACAGGATGAATGGAAGGCCACGCCACGGCTGGTGCTTGACTACGGTGTCCGCATTGACCGCAATGGAAATATCCTGTGCAACACGAATTGCTTTTCGCGCTATCTCGGCGGCTTTCCCCCGACCGGCGTCACTTTGGACACCCCATATAGTCAGACGGTCGCGACCGGATACGGCAACGTCTTTCCCTCGTTGGAATTGGCGATCGTTCAGCCGCGCTTCGGAGTCAACTGGGACGCAAGAGGCAACGGGAAATCGGTTCTCCGCGGCGGCGTGGGCATCTTCGAGGACTCATTTCCCGGCGCGCTGGTCGAGAACCAGTATTTAACGTTCCCCGATAACTACGGCGCATTTGTCGAGGCTGGGAGCGTTGGCCAGGGGGCGGGGAGCGCGCCGGCCTTCGCGGCCGCTTCCTATAACGCTCTTACAACCGGGTTCTCCCGGGGCGAGAATGCCAACCAACTCGCGGCATCGCTGCCCACGGGCGTGCCATTCTTTGCGCCGAACCATTATCTGTCCCCGCAGCATATGGTGAGCCCGAAGTATCTGGAGTGGAGCGTGCAGATGCAGCAGCAACTCACGCAGACGGACGCGGTGATCATCTCCTATGCGGGCAATCACGGATACGACCTGGTGAGCTATGACTACGGCATCAATCAGAACCTGGCCGGCAATGCCTACACGCCGTCTGCGCTCTATACCAGCTTCGAGAACGTGCCCGTAAATGCGCCCGATCCGCGGTTTGGGCAGATGGGAATCATCAACGCCAACGCAGTCTCCTCGTACAACGGAGTCTCGATTGAGTACAAGCGCGTCGACAGTCGTGGCCTGACGGCGAATATCTCGTACACGTATTCGCACGCCCTCGACGACGTTTCGAATGGCGGTCAGGATGAGACCTTTAACGGCAACGGACTCCCTTACCAGATCGTGCCAAACAACACCGCAAAGTTGATGTATTCGAATTCTGATTACGACGTTCGGAACAATTTTCTTGTCGATCTGACGTACATCGTGCCCTATCATTTCCAGAATAAGTTTACTGAGCTCGGGGTGGGAGGCTGGACCATCGCCGGCAAGGCCTACTGGCGCTCCGGTCTTCCCTTCAGCGTGTTCAATAACAATGCCGCGAACGACCTAAACAACGGCACCGGCAATGGCTTCGTTCTCGCAGACGTACTGGACAATCGCGTCAGCCACTCCTGCGCCTCATTCCAACATCCCTGCTTTCAAGGCCACTTCTTCAACGGCTCTGGCTCAGATCAGGACCCCGACTCTCAGGACCCCTACGGATCCGCGCCGCAGACGGATTTCGGCAACCTGCCGCGAAATTCGTTCTACGGGCCGCACTATTCCGACGTGGACCTGAGCCTGTACAAGAATCTGTATAAGTCGGACAAGGCTCAGTTCAAAGCTGGTGCGCAGGCCTTCAATGTCATTAACCACACCAATTTTGGGGCGCCGCAAAACGATGCGTCGTTGTCAAACCTGGGTCAGATCAACAGCGATGTTGTCGCGCCAACCAGCCCTTACGGATCGTTCGGCTCGCCGGGTGCAGGCCGCGTGATGGTTGTTACCGGCGCGCTGACGTTTTAGAGAATTCCAGAGACGATTGCGAAGGCGCGGAAGCGGGTGATTCCACCGTATTACCACCAAAATTGCCAACAAGCACTGGCGCGAAGACTCTTATAGTTCGACGCGATGGTGGTTATAGTGATAACGGGACATATGAATTTCTTTCGAAGCCGCTATTTTCTAGTCTGTAGTTTTCTTCTTGTTCTCCTGCAACTCGGTTCCGCGCAACAGGTCAGCTTCCGTATCACGCCAGTGCGTCCCGTGGAGGAGTTACGCGCAGAGGCGATCAGGAAACAGCCGCCACAGGAGCAGGGAACATTCCTCAAGCCCGATCTGGTGGAATTGGTGAAGCTCGACCCCACGATCAAGCTCGACATCCGCTACGCCACCACGAACAATTTTCTAGGCACTCCCGTATACACCCAGGCGCGAGCATTCCTCCAGCGGCCAGCGGCGGAAGCATTGCTTCGCGCTCACCGTGAACTCAAGGCTCAGGGATACGGTTTGATTATTCATGATGGCTACCGCCCGTGGTACATCACGGAGATAT
>DATAUY010000163.1:0-3964 GCA_036268025.1 Candidatus Sulfotelmatobacter sp.
GAATTGCAGCAGGACATCGTCGCGCCGCGCCCCCAGCGCCTTGCGAATGCCAATCTCGCGCGTGCGCTCAGTCACAGAGACCAGCATGATGTTCATGATGACGATGCCGCCGACAACCAACGACACGCCGGCGATCCCGATCGTCGCCATGAAGAATGTATTGCTAAGGCCCGACCATATTCCTAAAAGGCTCGCATTTGTTTCAATCTCAAAACTGTCGTCTTTCCCAAGAAGATCGTGACGGTTGGCCCGCAGCGCAACCCGTGCTTCGTCGATTGCCTGATTCAACGGCGCCCCGGTCGCCGATGCCTTCCCCCAAATGCCAATGCTGTTGTTGTGAGAACCGAATTGCTTCAAATACACAGTGATCGGGATCAGCGCATAATTGTCGGCGCTTTGCCCCAGCGTCTTCCCTTTCTTCTTTCCGACGCCGATTACCTGGTAGGTCCAGCCATTGATGCGGATTTCCTTCCCCAACGGATCGGCACCAGCGAGCAAGTGCTCGACAATGTCCGTCCCGACAACGGCCACTTGCAAGTGATTGTTCAGGTCCGTGTCGTTGATCATGCGGCCCGAAGTCAGATCAGTATCGAGAATAGTCGCAATCTCAGGCGTAATGCCTTGCACGTTCGTATCGTCAATGGACTGCTCGTTGTGCTTCACGCGACTGCTGGACTGCATAAGCGCGCCGACGTAGTCGCAGTGCGTGCAGGCGTCTTTCACTGCCTGGTAGTCCTCCAGATCGAGGTTCTTGCGCTTCTCGGCCTCAAGGAAATGTTCGACGTTAGTCTCGACGGCCGACATTTTCGAGACGATGAACACGTCAGCGCCAAGATTGAAGATTTTCTTTGCGACGTAGTCGTTGATCCCAGATACAAATGTCACCACGGCAATCACTGCGCCCACGCCGATTACGACGCCGAGCAGCGTCAGCACCGAGCGCAGCTTGTTCGCCCACAGCGACTGCAAGGCCACGCGAATGGCTTCCAGAATGTTCATGAAATGGAGGGCTTACGCTGGCCCTTGCCGCGATACAAGTGTAGCAGCGGTTACCTGTTGCCGCCTCGGCCGTAGTTCTTGTGCAGGATTCCGAACAGGATCAATAGCAGCGCCGCCAGCCGGGCAAGATAAAGCCAGACGTTTCCCTCGTTTGGATGTTCAAAAAACAGCAGAGCGAACCGGTGGATGGCCTCGATTAAGAAGAACACCGCAAATGGGATAAAGAAGAAATCGCGGGTGTCGCGCCAGAATCGCAGGAAGAATACCCCCGCGGTGAGCGAGAGGGCCGAAATCATACCGAGGGCAAAGGTTTCTATCACGGCTAATTACTCTCCCAAACCAGGCCGTAAAGCAACAACGCCATGGCAATGAGGCTGGTGTACAGGCGAACCATGTATAAATCAACCTGGGGAAGAACGACGAGATCGACAAAAATTAATGCGTTGTTGGCCCCCAGGCCGAGGAAACACAATCCGCTCCACAGCAGCAGCTTCTTCCGGCCCCGGAAGTATCCGCGCAAGAGCAGGATCCCGCAACTGAAACTGGTCAAAGCTCCGAGCGTGTAAACGATGGATTCCATCATTATGGATTCTCCTTCGTGAAGCGGAAGGCCCGAGCAAAATCGCGAATTGCGGCGGACGGCTTGGAGTGGATCAGCGTCGAAATCCGGATAATCTCGCGTCTGTACACAGAGGCTGTCTCCTCAATGAGGTGGTCGCGTTCCTCCGAGCTTGAGTGGTAAGAAAACGTGTCCGGGAGATCGGTTCCGGGCACCACCAGTTGTTTGCGACTTAATTCAGCAAGAATGGCGTGGGTTTGCTCCGGGCTGATGTACAGGCGCTTTGCAAGTTCCTCAAGGTTCCAGGCAACCGGCCGATGTTGCCATAGCAGCAACAAGGCTTCAAGTTCTGGAACACTGTCAATATTCTCTAAGACGAACCTGAGAACTCGCTCCTGATTTTTGATCTCTTCACGCACCGCGGAAGTGCCACCCCGGAGTAGTTGTTTCTGCAAAACGCCGATCAAAGGCAATTCCATAGTTTAATATAACTATGTAGGCAGCCGGACCGGACGGCCGCTTTCATCGCGTCAAGTGATGAGGGAGGAAAGTCCGAACTCCGCAGAGCAGTGTGCCGGATAACGTCCGGGAGGGCCCCCAGGCTTGTATTGCTGGGACCGCTCGACGGAAAGTGCCACAGAAAACATACCGCCTCAGCAATGGGGTAAGGGTGAAAAGGTGCGGTAAGAGCGCACCGCCGCGGCAGTAATGCAGCGGGCAGGGCAAACCCCACACGGAGCAAGACCAAATAGGAAGGGAACCGCAGCTTGATTCTTTTGAACCAGGCTGCGGCACGTGCCGGCTCGGTGCGTCAAACCTTCGGGTAGGTCGCTAGAGCCGCGCAGCGATGCGCGGCCCAGAGGAATGGCCGTCGCGCGGGAGGAATCCCGCGGACAGAATTCGGCTTACAGGTCCGGCTGCTACAATATTTGAAATTCGAATTCACTTCAGGAGCATTCATGTCCGCACCCAGTCGCCGGCCCGAGATTCGCCGGCGCCGTACCCGCAGCGCCAAAATCACCCAGTTGCGCAAACGCCTCGCCGCCGCCAAAACCGACGCTGACCGCACCCGCGTCACGGCCAAACTGAACAAGCTGGCGGTCATGTCACCCGGCCAGCCGCTTGTGAAGTAGTACAGACAGTAGCGCTGTCCCGGCGTCTGTCGTGGGATGCCGCGCCCCGCACGCAGTTGAGTCTGCGTACGGTTCAGGAAACTTTTTCCACGCGTTTCCCGCTTGGATTTTGGTCGGCCACGGCCACCTGCCGGTACACGTCCAGCACGCGCCGCACCGAGATCTCCCACGAGAACTTCGCAGCCTGCTTGTAGCCACGCTCTTTCATTCGATCGCGCAAAGCCTGATCCGTGAGAACACGGTGCAGTGCGCGCATGATCTCGAAAACATTTTCGGCATTAACCAGCACTGCCGCATTCCCCACCACCTCCGGCAACGACGACACGTTGGAAGTCACCACCGGCGTCCCATGCGCCATCGCCTCCAGCGGTGGCAGGCCGAACCCCTCGTACAACGAGGGAAATACAAAAATCTTCGCCTCGTCGTAAAAAATCCTAAGCACTTCAATCGGGATGAACCCCAGAAAGCGCACGTCATTCTGCACGCCGCCGCGGACTACCGTCCGCCGCAAATCCGGATTGCCCGACAGATCGTCTCCAATGATGATGAGCTTGAGATCGGGATATGCGTCGTCTTTTTCCAGTTCCGCCTTCAGCGCCGAGAACGCCTCGATCATGCGCACGACATTTTTGTGTGGGCTGATACGCCCGGCGTAGAGCAAAAATGGATAGGTAATCTGGTAACGCTGCGCGATCAATTCCCTATCGGCAGAAGTCGCGTGCCCGTGTAGGAAACGCTCATCAATCGCATTGTAAACCACCTCAATGCGATCGGATGGAATATCGAAAAGCCGCTCGATCTCAGTCTTGGTGAAATTTGATACCGCGAAGATTCGCGCGGCGCCGCGCAATACTCTCTTGGTCATTTGCAAATGCCACGTGCCCCAAAAACCAGTCTGCTGGCGCGCCCGCGCCATGTGCTCGAGCATGTCGTGAACGGTCATGACGTATGGGCATGGCAACATCCGCGGCACAGAAAACAAATTCGGGATGTGGAGAAGATCGCAATCAAGCTGCTTCAGAGCGCCGCGGAATTCGCGGAATCCGCGCATCGAGCGCTCGGGCGCGAGCAGGGGAACAGTCTGAAAATTCGGCGGCAGCGGCCCGATTTCCTCGACCTTCGCAGGCGGACAAATCAGAAAATAGTGGTTCTCATGGTCCAGGCGGCCGAGCGAACGAACCACGTTGCGGATGTAGGTGCCGACGCCAAACTCGGTCATCCGCCGAATGTCGATGGCGATCTTCACCGAGTGCATTTAACCACAGCGGACAAC
>DATAUY010000164.1:0-10062 GCA_036268025.1 Candidatus Sulfotelmatobacter sp.
GTTACTCAGCTTCTGGATGCCCGCCGCCGTGGCGCAAGCCGTATATGGAAGCATTCTCGGCACGGTAACCGATCCGTCTGGAGCGGCTGTGAACGGAGCGAAAGTCACCGTCACCAGCCAGACCAAGAACGTTTCCGTTACAGATGCGACGAACGAAAGCGGCAACTATTCCGTAACCCACTTGATCCCCGACGTGTACACCATCCGCATTGAGGGGACGGGATTCAAGACGCTGGAGTTCAAGGACATCCAAGTCTCGGCCGATACGGGTTCGCACGTCGACGGACAGTTCCAGGTCGGCTCGGCGAGCGAGCAGGTTGAAGTGACGGCCGAAGCGCCGCAGTTGAAGACCGATCGCGCGGACGTCTCAATCGAGTTCAGTGCGCAAGCGGTTGAAAATGCACCGATTTTGAATCGTAACTTTACTTCGTTTGAACTTCTGTCCCCTGGTACGCAGAAACTGGTGGGATGGAGCCACGCCGCGACGGAGAATCCGCAGGGCGGCCAACAGATTTTCGTAAACGGCCAACACTTCAGCGGCACTGCATTTGAATTGGACGGAACCGATAACCAGGATCCCATTCTGGGAATCATCGTGGTGAATCCGAACCTGGATGCTATCCAGGAGGCCAAGGTCACACTGGGCAACTATGACGCTGAGTTCGGCAAAGCGGTCGCAGGCGTTGTGACGGTACAGACGAAGTCGGGAAGCAATGATGTTCACGGAAGCGGATTCTGGTTCCGGCGCACGGACGCGACGGCGGCACGCGATCCGTTTACGCAGTTCAATCCGGATCCGGTCACAGGCCGTCTGATTCCATCTTCCCGGTGGCAACAGTTTGGCGCAACACTAGGCGGCCCAATTATCAAGAACAAGCTCTTCATCTTCGGCGATTTCCAGGCCACGCGGCAGAAGAATGGCGTCAGCAACCAGGAGACGATTCCGACCGCTCTCCTGAAAAACACCTGCGTTACTGGCGGAACATACTGCGACTTCAGCGACTACGGTCAGGTCATTTCGAATAACGGATCGCCTTACATTTATGACCCGTCGACGGGTGATGCCACAGGCTCGAACCGATTAGTATTCTGCGGCCAACCAACCTCGGTTCCGGTTTCGTCTTGCCCAACGGGAAGCGCAGGGCAGTTTTTGGTTCCGGTAACCGCACTCTCACCGGCGGCGATGGCCATGTTAGCGGCATTTCCCAGCCCAACGAGCAGTGGCACGTGTCCTCTTGGAGCGGCTGTGCTTGGCTGCTTGGACAACTTTGTGGGAGCAGGTGCTGGTCCTTACAACCAGAACAGCTTCGACACGCGCGTGGACTTCGCGGCCAGTCAGAGCCTTAGCGTTTTTGGGCGATTCAGTCTGAACCGGTTCACACTGTCGGGTGCGCCCAGTCTGGGAGCGGTGGGTGGGATCGGTTTTGGTCCAGGAGGTCTTGCTGGTAGCTCCAACGTGCACAACTACAGCTTGGCGCTAGGCGCGACGAAGACGATCAGTTCGACTCTGCTGGCAGATTTCCGGTTCGGATTCTTCCAATACAATCCGATGACGGACAAGCCCGACGCTGGAACTACGGCGATGACTAATTTCGGGATTCCGAACGCGAACCTCGGTGATAATTTCACGTCCGGACTCGGTGAGTTCGATATGGTCAATTCCAGCGGGAACAACACGTCGACCAACTCGTCGAATTTCGGCGACGGACTGGGTGTTGCTCGATGCAATTGCCCTCTCATTGAGAAAGAGCGCCAGTATCAGTTCGTCGGAAACGTCACCAAGATACGGGGTAATCATCAGATCAAGTTCGGAGCTGACGTTCGGTACGCACAGAACCTGCGTGTGCCTAGCGATTCCAACCGTACCGGAGTGTACGCGTTCAGTAGCGCAGCCACTGGGGACAACGGCGCTGGAGGTCTTGATTTGGCAACGTTCCTTCTCGGCGATGTGACGAACCTGAGCCGCTATGTCAGCACGAGCACCAACGCCGCCGAGAGGCAACATCGCATGTTCTATTACGCTCAAGACACCTGGCGGATAACCCCGAAACTGACCGTAAACTACGGGCTGCGTTGGGAAGTCTATTTCCCAGAGTACGTGAACGGTAAAGACAAAGGCGGATTCGCGAATATCGCACAGGGCGTGATACGAGTAGGCGGTGAGAATGGAATTGGACTTAACGGCAACATCGACAACAAATGGAGCTACTTGGCGCCTCGCATCGGCGTAGCGTATCAATTGAACGCGAAGACGGTTGTTCGGATGGGTTACGGCCGAAGCTACGACATGGGTGTCTTCGGTTCGAACTTTGGCCACGCCGTAACGCAAAACCTTCCGGTGTTGGCGAGCCAGTTGGTGCAACCGACGGTTACGAATAAATTCGCGGCATTCACCCTCGATCAAGGTCCCCCTATCTTTACCTTCCCAGCGATTCCTTCGAACGGATTGTTCCCGGTGGCGGGACCGCAGTGCTACCAGTCGGGAGCAAATTGCACCCAACCGCATATCCGGCCGACGTATCAGCGCCTGCCAACTCTCGACGCATGGAACGTAACGCTACAACGCCAACTGAACAGCTCGACGTCACTCGAAGTCGCGTATATCGGCAATAAGGGCACAAACGTGTTCGCAGGTGATGGTAATACCTACAACGTGAACCAGCCGTCCGTCGTTGGCTTCGCGGGGGGGGTTCCGCAGGTAGAGCGGAGGCCTTTGTACAACCGATTTACCTATCCAGATTTTTCCGATCCTACCAACGTGGCAGTCGCCGGAGTCTCCAGCATCGTACCCGGAGTTCTGCAGTGCTGCTCGACGGATCAGGGAAACTACCTCGGCAACGATGCCAACAGCATCTACAACGCCTTGCAGGTCAAGATCGACCACCGCTTCTCGCATGGACTGCAGTTGCTATCCCACTATACGTTCGCACATGCCAACAAGTACGACTCCAACTATTTCGCCGATAGCCATCCAATTGCATACGGGCCTGATGATCAGGTACGTAACCACGTTTGGGTAACAGAGGCGGTATACGAGTTGCCGTTCGGCAGGGGCAAGGCGTTTGTAGGTAACGCCGGCAGGGCTGAGGATTTGATCATCGGAGGCTGGCAGATCACGGGCACGACGAACTGGAGTGGCGGATTGCCTTGGACTCCGAGCTTCAACGAGTGCAACCCCGAACAAGATGTCGGCGTGTGCCGTCCCAACAAGGGGTCGGGTTCGTTTCCTTTGGGCGTCGGATCGCTCCAGCATCCTGCTGGGAGCAATCCATACCGTCAATTCTTCACTCCGGTGCCGGACATCGTAATTACCCCCGGTCGCTTCACCGATCCTGGGATTGGAAACCTGGGCAACATCGGGTTTGACAGCTTCCGCGGGCCACGTGTGTTCTTTGCAGACGCTGCGGTGATGAAAAACTTTTCGATTACCGAACGTGTGAAAGCGCAGTTCAGAATGGATGCATTTAACGTCTTCAATCACCCCGTAATGGGATTTAGTGCAAACCAGACTGGCAGCGGCGTTAACATTGATGGCCCGGGCAATGGCCGAATCACCGACATCGAGGCTGACTCCTCGCCTGGTTCCACCACTGGCATGCGGCAGCTCGAATTCGCGTTGAAGTTCACGTTCTAGGCGAACTATGAGCTATTTCACAGAGGGATTCCTTCGGGAGTCCCTCTTTTTACTGATCTGGCCGTAAACGTTTCCAATGTTGTGTGTGCCGTAGCAACCATGAAGAAAAGAGTAGTCGGCCTTGGAGAAGTATTGTGGGACTTGCTCCCGGGACGAACTTGTCTCGGTGGGGCGCCTGCGAACTTCGCCTATATCACAACGCTGATGGGCGACCATGGCATCGTCGCCAGCCGGGTCGGCGAAGATTCCCATGGACTGGAAGCGCTACGCCACATGGAGGAATTGAAACTGGATATCGATCATGTCCAGACCGATCGCAAGCATCCGACGGGAACGGTGGACGTCATGGTGGACGGCCAAGGCACAGCCCAGTATCGGATTGCCCATCCGGTAGCCTGGGACTTCCTTGAATGGACGGCAGATTGGCAGCGGCTGGCTGAATCGGTGGACGCAGTCTGCTTCGGATCGTTAGCTCAACGCTCGCCAGAGAGCCGTGCAACCATCCAGCGATTTCTCGCTGCCACATCTCCTGGTACCCTGAAGATCTTCGACGTCAATCTCCGGCAGTCTTACTATTCGGCGGAGCTCCTTTCTGAATCCATGAAACTGGCGGACATCGTCAAGCTGAACGACGACGAGTTGCCGAAGATCATGAGCCTTAGCATGATTTCACATAGAGATGAGCTATCGTCCGCGCAGAAATTGATTGCGGCCTACGCTTTGAAGGTTGTGTGTATTACGCGGGGTGGCCGCGGCAGTCTGCTGGTGCGTGAAAAAAATTCGAGCGAGCATCCGGGGTTCAAGGTCAGCGTCGCCGATACCGTTGGATCGGGCGACGCTTTCACCGCCGGACTTGTGCATGAGTATCTTTACGGGGCCTCGCTCGATCTGATGAATGAAGTTGCGAATCTGGTGGGCGCGTGGGTCGCCAGCGAGGTGGGAGCGATGCCCATGCCAAAACGTGGAGCGCTGGAACATTCCCTCGCGGAAATTCGCTGAGCAGTCAGGCTTGCATCGCTTGCGAAATAGTGCGAAACATTGTGTTTTCTTTCGCTATACTGTGGGCGGCGGGGGTCAGAACCATGAAGCTCACCCAATGCAGGATCGGTATTTCTCAAGTATCTTCTCTTTTTCTCGGAGTTGCACTCGCAGCTGCGCTTCTTAGTTGCTCCAAGACTGCCGAGCAGCCCAAGCCAATTCCATCGCGTCCGTCCGACGTGAATGTAAAGGTCAGCGATGGCGGCCCGATTGTCATCACGACGACGACCGCAGAGTTCCAGGTGCTGCCTAGCGGATTCCTGCAAGCGACGCTGCTGAAAGACGGCAAGCGTCTGTCGCTGGATGAACCGCCAGTTGGATCGACGGGCGGCAGCGACTCCATCATTTTGCAAGGCAAGGAGTACGATTTCATCCCTGACTTCGCGCAGACGAAGGTCACGGAAAGCAACAGCAAGCTGGGGCGCGGCAAGCGCGTCGAAATTCCGTCACGCCCGTTGGCGCCGTCTGGTGTGGGCATCGTGAGAACAGTCGTCGTCGAAGCCTACGACGACTTTCCCAACATCGCACTGGTCAGCACGACCTATAAGAATGCTGGTTCTTCCGACATTTCTGTCGATCAGGTATGGATGCAGCAACACCGCCTCAATGCGAAACAAGCTGATCCGAAGGCTGAGCCGTACGACATGTGGTCGTTTCAAGGATCGAGCTACGACTGGGGCAAAGACGATGTGCAAAAGCTGAGCCGGGTTTCGTCGCAGCCCAACGTCATGGGCGAGGCCGTGAAAGGCGGCTATGGAGGCGGGATTCCGGTGGTCGCGTTTTGGACTCGATCGGTGGGCGAGGCAATCGGCCACGTTGAAACCCTGCCCTGGACGCTTTCCATGCCGGTGAAGGTCGACGCTGACGGTCGCGTCAACGCGAGCCTGACAATTCCTGTGAACGCCACCCTCAAGCCCGGAGAAGGCTACTCGACACCGCGCAGCTTCGTCGCCGTCTATAGCGGAGATTTCTATGAGCCGCTGCGCATGTGGTCAAGCCTACTGCAACGAGAAGGGTGGAACATTCCCAAGCCCTCGAGCGAAGCCTACAACGTGAGCTGGTGCGGCTGGGGATATGAATTCAACGTCACGCCGAAAGAGATGTTGGGCACCGTACCTAAGCTCAAGGAATTGGGCATCAAATGGGCGACGCTTGACGATCGCTGGTTCGACACCTATGGCGACTGGAATCCGCGGAGCGAGACGTTCCCCGGCGATTCGATCAAGCAGATGGTCGACGACTTCCACAAGCAGGGAATTCTCGTCCAGCTCTGGTGGCTGCCGCTGGGAGTGGAAGACGGGCAGGGAAGATGGGAGTCACACAAGTACATCGTGTCGAAGGTGGTTAAGGAGCATCCAGAGTGGCTCATCCTCGACAAGAACGGGAAGCACGCGCGGATGACCCGCGATCTGGCGGCCCTCGATCCTTCGTTGCCGGAAGTGCAGGCTTATTTCAAACAACTCACCGAGAAATTCATTCGCGACTGGGGCTTCGACGGATCGAAGCTCGACAATATCTACAGCGTTCCAGCCTGCTATAACCCGGCGCACCATCACAAATCGCCGCAGGAGTCGGTGAACGCGATGGGCGAAGTGTACAAGGCTATTTTCGAGACGACGCGTTCCATAAAGCCGGAGAGCGTGACGCAGGCGTGCCCGTGCGGCACGCCGCCATCCCTGGCCTGGCTGCCGTTCATCGATCAGGCCGTAACGGCCGATCCAGTTGGCGCAGTGCAGGTACGGCGTCGAATCAAGATGTACAAGGCGCTGCTCGGTCCGGAGTCCGCAGTCTATGGCGATCACGTCGAGCTTTCAGCGATGACTCCGAAGGGAAACGGGAATTGGAGCGAGCACGGGGACGACTTCGCTTCCACGCTGGGTACGGGCGGAGTGCCGGGAACCAAATTTGTCTGGCCGAATCCGGGGCCAAAATATCAGCCAGTGAATCTGACCAGCGAAAAAGAAGCGCATTGGAAAAAATGGATCGGCCTCTATAACGAGAAGATGCTCTCGAAGGGCGAGTTCCGCGACCTTTACGTGTACGGCTACGATGTCCCCGAGGCGTACGCGATTGCGAAAGACGGCAAGATGTACTACGCGTTCTTCACCGATCCTGGAAAGCCGTTCAGGGGCGAAGTCGAATTGCGCGGATTGAAAGCGGGGAAATACCACGTCGTGGATTACACGGACGGCAAGGATCTCGGCACGGTGGAAGCGGCAACCGGTCAACCAGCGAAAATGAAGACAGACTTCAATGAGCATCTACTACTCGAGGTTAGTTCCCAGTAGCTCTGCGCGACGCTCGTGAATGAAATTGTCGCGGTACGGTGAGTCGCGAAAGGCCTCAGTGCCGCCAGGTCTGGTTGTTGAAAGGGCGCCGGCAAGATTGCCGCTCGCGAGACACGTTGGCAGGTCGGAGCCCCGAACATATTCGTGAAGAAATCCGGCGTCGAAGCTGTCGCCGGCTCCGACAGTGTCAATCGCAACAACCTCTTTCGATGGACTCGTGACTCGTTCCGCTCCCCGCTGCGCGAGCGCGCCTTGTCGGCCGAGCTTCACCACTACCAGCGGAACAAGCTTTGAGAGTCTGCCGATCGCCTCTTCCGGATCTTCAGTTCCGGCCGCCTTGCAGGCCTCGCGTTCATTGGGCAGGAAGACATCAACAAATTTGAGGACCTCGCTTAGCCCGCCTTCCCACTTGTCCTCGGGATCGTCGTTGGTGTCGAGCGAGACAGTGAGTCCCTTCGACTTCATGGACCGGAAAAGCTCAGCAACTCTCGGCTGCAGCGCGCGCTGCAAATAGTACGACGACAAATGAAAATGCCGGGAGTCGGCGAGATAGTCGAGATCGAGGTCGTCCCATGTTAATTCCGCGATTGTTCCTGCATAGGTGAGAATATTTCGCCAAACTTCATGGTGCAGGATCACTGTGAGCCCCGTCGTAGTGGCGCCAGGAGTCACGCGAACATTCGAAACGTCAACATTGCCTTGCTGCAGGCGTTCCAGCGCAATTCTGCCCAGAGGGTCGTCGCCGATGCGTGACTGAAATCCCACGCGGCCGCCAAGCGCAGCCAGATTGTGAGCCACGATTGCCGAGGATGATCCGAGCGTGAGCATCATGCGGTCGGCGAGCAGTTCGCGCTCGGGCAGAAGTTGCTCCGGAAGACCGTAAAGGATCAGATCGAGATTGAGTTCGCCGGCGACTGTGACATCAAAACGAGGCATGTAAACGAAGACCCAAGACCTAAGACCCAAGACCGGCTTTCTTCAAACCAGCGTCACTTCGATTCCGGCCTGCTTCAGTGAGCGCAGGTCTGATTTCGGAGCTCCGCGGTCAGTAATAACTTCCTGCAACGAGGAGGATGGTGCAATCAGGGAAAGGCTGCGGCGTCCGAATTTGCTTGAATCGCAAACGGCTACGGTCTTCTTTGCGACTTCCACCATGACCCGGTTGACCTTCGCTTCCAGCAGATTCGGCGTGCTTAGCCCAAAATGAACGTCGAAGCCGTCGACTCCAAGGAACAAAATGTCGGCACTCAGCCGGCGCAACGTTTCTTCCGCGATCGGCCCGACCAGAGAAAAAGAATTCTTCCGCAGAGTGCCGCCAGTCAGAATCACTTCAACGGCCGTCCCCGCAAGTTCTGCCGCGATATTTACAGCGTTGGTAATGATCGTGAGATTCTGGAAAGTTTTCAGTGCGCGCGCGATCGCGGTTGTGGTCGTGCCGGAGTCAAGAATCAGGACCTGCCCCTCTTTTACTTTTGCCACGGCGCCTTCGGCTATCCGCATTTTCTCCTGATGGTGCAGTTTTTCTTTTTCCCGCAATGTGGGATCTTCGAGCGCACCCTCGCGCGAAGGCAGTGCGCCCCCATGTGTGCGATGCACAAGCCCATGCGCATGCAGGATCTCGAGGTCCTTGCGAATCGTAACCTGAGAAGTTTCAAATTTGCGGGAGAGTTCGGTGACCAGCACGCGGCCCTGGTGGCCCAGCAAGTCAAGAATGGCGCGGCGGCGTTCTTCGTTCAGCACGTGCTATAGCCTGCAGTGAATCCTGGGCGTCAGTTGGGAGTTGAGACGCGTATTTCTTTTTATAGCGTTTTCTTTCGTTTGTCCACTGGAATGGGCCAAATGAAATTGTCGTGCAACCGACATTCCGAGCCTGCTTCGCCGGTTGACTAATCCTCCGCGATAGCGGGTTCTCCGGATTTCGTAAATCCTGATTCTGTCGACACTTGAAGGAATCAAGCGCACTGATAACCAACTCGATGCCGCCACCGAAGTCGGATGCTCAATGCCTGTCAATTTGCCGTAATCTCAGAATGGGACGAAAGAGCCCCGGCTTTCGAAGCATGGCGTTTGTTACGAAATCCGGAATGAGGAGTTGGCCTGTGGCAGACATGTGGAGAGCAGAAACGTTTGTTCGGTCGCAATCGGTGGTTGCGCGCGTGGTAGCGGGAGAGACGTTGATCGTTCCGGTACGCGCAAAGGTTGGAGACCTGGCATCCATCTACAGTTTCAATGGCACGGGAACGCTGATCTGGAAACTCCTGGAGTCGCCGCGCACCATCGCTGAATTGGCATCTGCCGTTTCGGAAGACTACGACGTGGAAGTGGCGCAAGCCGAGCGCGACGTCCGTGAGTTTGTGGAAGAGATGAGGACTGCTGGTCTCGTCGAGGTTCCGAGAGCTTTGGCCATGGCCGGGGATTGACGGCACGCAAGCAACCTGCTGAACGGCACGGAGGAGATTTGGAGCAGCTAAGCTACGGAGAATTCAGCGCCGATCTACATGCCCGTCAGTCAGGGCAGCGGGTTCCGCTGCAAGTTTCGATTGAAGTGACGCGCCGCTGTCCTCTGGAGTGCCTGCACTGCTATAACAATCTGCCCATGGGGGACCTCGACGCCAAGCGGCGCGAGTTGACCAAAGAAGAGCACTTCCGCGTTCTCGACGAACTGGTCGAGATGGGCTGCTTCTGGATTCTCTACACCGGCGGCGAAATCTTCGCCCGCAAAGACTTCCTCGAAATCTACACGTACGCCAAGCAAAAAGGATTCCTGATCACGCTGTTTACCAACGGCACGATGATCAATGAGAAGATCGCGGACTATCTGGCCGAGTGGCCTCCATTTGCGATTGAGATCACGCTCTACGGACGCACGCGCGAAACGTATGAAAAGCTGACAATGATCCCCGGCTCGTATGACCGCTGTCTGCGAGGGATCGAACTGCTGAAAGAAAGAAAGCTGCCGCTGAAGCTGAAGACGGTCGCCACCAGCATCAATAAACATGAAGTCATGGCGATGCGCCGTTTCGCGGAAGAAGCGTTGGGCGTGGAATTCAAGATGGACGGGCAGATCAATCCGCGGATTGATTGCTCGCAGAGCCCGCTAGC
>DATAUY010000165.1:0-27957 GCA_036268025.1 Candidatus Sulfotelmatobacter sp.
GATCGAAGTCAATGAGCATCGCGCGAAGATCGCGCGCGAGATGCAGGCCGATTATGTTCTCAATCCCGCGAAAGAAGATGTAGATGCGATCGTGATGGAAAAGACCGGCGGGCTGGGCGTAGACGTTGTGCTCGAAATGGCGGGTCATCCGGATTCGATTCGCACGGCATTCGACATCGTGCGCCGTGGCGGAAGGATTTCTTTGCTCGGGCTGACTTCAAAGCCGATCTCGCTGAATTTTTCCGAGGACATTATTTTCAAGGGGATCACAATCCAGGGAATCAACGGGCGCCGCATGTATCAGACGTGGTATCAGATGACGGCGCTGCTGAAGGCCGGCAAACTGAACCTGCACCCGGTGATTACAGATCGCATCTCAATGAAAGATTTTGGCACGGCAATGGAGCGCTTGCGTACGGGCGAGGCGAGCAAGATTCTGGTGTATCCGGATGGGGTGAAGTAAATGTGGCGGGGGCGCCCTCGCCCGCGGAACTTCTTCTCCGCAGATCGCGCGGATGAACGCGGATTTCTCCGATGGGCCTCGATGCTCATCCAGCGATATTCTGACTGAGTCGGAGAATGAGTTTTTCAGGCCATGCGGCGACTGTGCAAAGCAAGCATTGAGACCGGGAATCCGATTGTGTTCTAGTCAATCCTTTCTTGCATGACACTTTTGTTGTTTTGATCCGCTGTCCGTCCGTGTAATCCGCGGAAAAGAAGTTCTGTGAGGCATTCATGACCACCGCAACCCGCACCAATCCGCTTTCTTATCTCTCCGATCAGCTTAACGAACTCAGGGCCAAGGGCACGCACTTCAAGCTGCGCGTGCTCGATGACGAGCAGGCCGCGGTCTGCACGTTCGATGGCAAGAAAGTCATCAACCTCGCTTCGAACAATTATCTGGGGCTGACGACGCATCCGAAGCTGCGCGAGGCCGCTCTGGAGGCTACGCGCAAGTATGGGGTGGGATCGGGCGCGGTGCGCACGATTGCCGGGACGATGAAGATCCACATGGAGTTGGAGGAGAAGATCGCGCGCTTCAAGAATGTTGAGGCATGTGTGGTCTTCCAGTCGGGATTTGCGGCGAATGCGGGCACTGTTTCGGCAATTCTCGGCAAAGACGATTTCATCATCTCCGACGCGCTGAACCATGCGTCGATCATTGACGGCGCACGCCTTTCGAAGGCGAAAATTCTGGTCTTCCGCCACAAAGATATGGCTCACGCCGAAGAGCAACTCGCCAGCGTGAAAGACGTGCCGGGCAAGAAGTTGCTGATCACCGACGGTGTCTTCTCCATGGATGGCGATATCGGTCCGCTGCCCGCGCTGTGCGATCTCGCCGAAGAATATGGAGCAATCATGATGGTCGATGACGCGCACGCGTCCGGCGTGCTGGGCCGCAACGGACGGGGCACAATTGATCATTTCAATCAGCATGGCCGCGTGGACATTCAGGTTGGAACTCTGTCCAAGGCCATCGGCGCGCTCGGCGGCTACGTCTGCGGCACGCGCGATCTCATCGACTTTCTCTATCACCGGGCGCGGCCGTTTCTATTCTCGACTTCGCATCCACCCTCGGTGGCGGCGACGTGCATCGCTGCTTTCGAGGTTCTGGAGAACGAACCGGAGCGCATGGAAAAACTCTGGGAGAACACTCGCTTCTGGAAGAAAGAGCTTGGTCTCCTTGGCTTCGATATCGGCGGCAAGGCCACGCCGGCCAGCGAAACCCCGATCACCCCCATCATCATCGGCGATGGCAAGCTAACGATGGATTTCTCGCGTGAGCTGTTCAAAGAGGGCGTGCTGGGCACCGGAATCGCGTTCCCGACTGTGCCGGAGGGGAAAGCGCGCATCCGGACGATCATGACCGCGACGCATACGACGGATGAGTTGGAGCAGGCGCTGGGTGTGCTGAAAAATGTAGGGAAAAAGATGGGAATCTTGTCGTGAGGAAATCAGCCTAACGCGCAGCCGTGGCCAAAATTCTCTTCGGACGACTTCTTTATTAGTCTGAAAAAGCCTGGCTTTGGCTTCAATTCCCGCAGCCGCGAATTAGTGAACTGTTAAATGGGAAAATCGCCAACAAAAGCGTCGATAAGCTGCTGTACTACGCCGGGCGGCTCGGGTGGCGCACGAATATCCGCCCTACGCGCACTGAAAAAGCTTTGTGAGCACCGTGTGCCGGAGTTTCAGTATTGGTTTTCCACGAACTTCCACAAGGAAGACACATCGTCCACAGTTTCTTCACAAGTGAGGCCGGTTTTTGTATTGCGGCGCGCGACGAAGTAGACGAGAGTGTTTCCAGCGAAACGTGAGAGTTCCTGAGCTTGCCGGATGATTGCGGCAGAGCCAGCGGCAGACGGCGGTTTTCGCGAGAGAATCGCCGCGGGGATCATCCAGAAAAGCGCGTCAGCGCGGCTGGTTGCCTGGGGGCGTTGCGGCCTTTTTCCCCGTCCTGCTCTTTGGAGCAGAAATGCCAATGGCTTATCGCAGTGGTTGCGGATGAGTGATCGCGAGATTGCGAATCGGCAACAGGCTTCAGAACGACGCGGCGATCTTCGGAGAGTTGCGAGGCTGGAGCAAGTCACTGCGCCGCTAGCGCGGTGACAAGGCAGAGCAGGAATCCACGGCCAATGCGGTCTGGGGTGGCTGGCCCCAGACCGCATTCGATTTTTCGGGCCTTTGATTATTGACTCGTGTTATCCGATCGGGGTTATCCGATTAGTCGAATCCCACTTAGTTCCTCCGACCCATTGCCTCATGTTTCTCGGACCACGTTACCTCGGTCATCGCAAGACAATCGCTGTACGCCGATAGAATGTGCTCGTGCAGAGGTTTTCGTGGAATATGCAATTGATGCTGGTCGGCTGCGGCTATTTTGCCGTGCTTGCGATCTCTGCTGTCCTAGTGACTGTGCGCCATTTCGCCTACATAAATCATGCGGCTGATGCCGCGGCCTACGGCGGGATGTGGGCCGGCGGAGACCTGATGCTGGAGTTATTCCTCATCGGCATGTTGCTGGTGATGACCTTCTTCCTGGTTCTCGTGATCGCGAAGTCGGAAACTGCTTACACGGTGTATTCGAAAGCGCTGTTGGGGCTGAGTATTACGGCTCCGCTCTCGGTTGCGCTGATTTCGATTCCTGGCATTGGCCACAGCGATTCGATTCTCGGCTGGGCGTGCATGTTCCGGCTGTTTGCGTCGCCGCTGGTGGCTTTCGGGATCGGCGCGAGCCGCCTGTTTGCCCGATTTCCCCGCCCCAAGAAACTGACTGTTTACGCTCTATTGATCGAGGGACTCACGTTGGCTTCGCTGGCCGTTCTTATGTTTCTGCCCTGACCCAGGCTCCTAGAACATATCCGCCACCTGCTCATCGCGGACCCTGGTAAGCACCAATGTTGTACGGGCCCGAGGATGGAAGCGCGTTGCCCCAGAAATCCTGAGCGCCCTTCGCACATCCGGAGATATTCGCGCAGACGTTTGCGCCTGTCGCGATGGCGGGAGAGCCTGCGAAGAGATGGAAGGCTGTCGTGGGCTTGCCGACATCGTGATAGGTGGGAGTCGTCAGGAGCGGGTCGGCTTGCTGGCTGTGCGCGTCCTCGCCTGTGGCGCTTTGATACGCCGCGAGGCTTGTATAGGTATTGGCGTTGATTTCGAAATTCTGCGTGCCAGTTGTCGTGTAGTAAAGATTATTGTCGAGAATCAGCGAGGCGCTGGCCTGGACGAGTCCGGGCGCGGCAGCGTAGATGATGTTGTTGCGGAAGAACAGCGGACTCGATCCGGTGTAACTCGCGCCAGCGGCACTCAGGACGTATCCCTCGCCGGCGGGATTCCAGGAGATAGTGTTGTTGTATATCTGTACGCCGTCGAGCGAGCCATCATTCCAGGTGTAGACGAAGATTTCACCCTGCCCGGAAAGTGAGGCGCGCCGGGCATTGTTCGCGCAAACGTTGTAGCGAAAAATATTTCGATGCGCGGTACCGGCGGAGCCAAAGAATGCAACGCAATATCCGGCCGAGTCGTGGCCGTAGTTGTACTGCACGATGTTGTCGTTGTTGTAGTAGTCAATGTCGAAATCGCCGCCGTCGCCTTCCCAGCTTGAATTCGCGTAGCTTTCGTTGAACTGCACGGTGCACGTGTGGCAGAACCACTCCCACAGGCCAACGGGAGTGCTGCCCGTGCAATCGGGACACTGTCCGCTGCGGTAGACGATGTTCGATTGCAGCAGGCCGTTCGTCAGTTCGTTAATCACGATGCCGTCGCCGTAGACGTCATGGGCAATTGAGTTCTGTACCGTGATTTTGTTCCCTAAAGTTTGCCTGGCGGTAGCGTCATAGGTCCAGCCACCCCCTGCCGAGACGAAGATGCCTTCGGAAGCGTGCGTGTCGTGGGCGACGACGCCGTCGATGAGGACGTCGTTAAAAACCTCGCCGGTGCCGCTGGTTGAGAGAAAGACTTCTCCGGAATCGGCGCGCTTTGTCGAATTGAACGTCGCACCATGAGCATCGAGGTTCTTCAGATAAATGTGGTTGAGCGAGGAGTTCGGCGTGTCACCCGAGATGTAGACGCCATACTTTCTCCCGCCGACGATTTCGAGGTTGTTGATCTCCCAATATTGCTGGTTGAAAAGCTTCAGCACCTCTTCTGCGGCGCCTCCGTTGATGATGGCCGCGGGGCCGGAGCCGTAAGCGTCGATGACGATAGGGGCGGTCGCGAAGCCGGAGCCTTGCGGAGCGAGAGTTCCATTGCAGGTTGTGCCTCGCTTGAGGAGCAGATGATCGCCGGGAATGAAGGCGGTGTTTGCGTTGGCGAGCGTGTTCCAGGGAGAGGACTGAGTTCCGGTGCCGTTGGCAGCGGCGGAGCAATCGAGGTAATGGGAAGTCGGAATGCGCTGGGGAGGGGCTGTTGCCGAAGAATTTTGCTTCACGGAACCACAGGAGTGGAAGAGAGAGAAAGCCAGCAGGATTGCGATAAAAAAGATGGAACCGGTTTGCGGAGGAAGCACAAGGGCGAACATCGCGACCTATTTTACGCTGGAAAATACGCGTGTCTTGTTGGCCTCCAGATCGCGCAGTTGCTATTTCGTCTTTTATTCGCCTAGACTAAATCCTTAAGAAAGTCACGCGCTCAATTCAGAAATATTTTCGATCGCGACTGAGTTTTCCAATGCGGGCGCGGACCTTCCACAAGGCTCGTGGGTTTAATGTTCGTTTCGCTCCCACGAAAATTTTCTAAGAGAAGGATTCTTGGCGACTACGGACTACATCATCAGCACGCTTCCGGCAAATGTAGAAGCCGAACGCTCGATTCTGGGCGCAATCCTGCTTGACAACTTTGCCTACAATCAGGCCGCCGAGCATTTGCGTATCGAAGATTTCTCCCTTGATTCGCATCGCCGGATTTATTCGCGCATGGTCGATCTGGCCGAATCATCTCGCCCGATCGACATGATCACGCTGATCGAGGAACTGGATCGGAACAAAGAACTTCAGCCAATCGGCGACGTGGCCTACGTATCAAGCCTGGTTGAGGGCGTACCGGACCGGCCAAGCATCGAGCACTACGTCAAGATTGTCCGCGACAAGGCGCTGCTGCGCGGAGTAATTTCGGCGGCGACGATAGCGATTGCACGGGCGAGCGATCAATCCGATGCTGCGGAAGACGTGCTCAGCGACACCGAAGCGGCGATCTTCCAGCTTTCCGAAAAGCGCATTGGGCGCGGCTTCATGGGCGTGCAGGAGATTGTCCGCGAGACGTTCGGATCCGTGGACGCGCTCCTTCAACGCGGCCAGCGCATTACCGGCCTGGCCACACATTACAGCGATTTGGACGAGATGACTTCGGGCATGCAGCGCTCGGACCTTGTCATCATCGCGGCGCGACCTTCGATGGGCAAGACCGCATTCGTGATGAACATCGCCGAGAATGCCGCGATCCAGGACCAACAGGTTGTCGGTGTGTTTTCGCTGGAAATGTCGCGAGAGGCGTTGTTGCTGCGTCTCTTATGCTCGACCGCCCAGGTGGATGCGCACAAGATGCGTACCGGCTCGCTTTGGCAGGACGATACGAAAAAAGTCGTGCGTGCGATGGAACAGCTGGCGCACGCTCCGATTTTTATCGATGACACTCCGGGAATTTCTCTTAGCGAAATGCGCGCCAAGGCCCGGCGTCTGAAGCAAGCGCAGGGACGGCTTGATCTTATCGTCGTGGACTACCTGCAACTCATGTCAGGCGGCGGCAAGCGCTTCGAGAACCGCACGCAGGAAGTTTCGGCGATCTCGCGCGGGTTGAAGGCGCTGGCAAAAGAACTGAAGGTTCCCGTGATCGCGCTCTCGCAGTTGAGCCGCGCTCCCGAGAGCCGCGGCGGAGACCATCGTCCGCAGCTGGCCGACCTGCGCGAATCGGGATCGATCGAACAGGACGCCGATCTCGTCATGTTCATCTTTCGCGAAGAGGTCTATAAACAGGACGATCCAGAATTGCAGGGCCGCGCCGAGATCATTATTGCCAAGCAACGCAATGGTCCCACTGGCCGGGTGAAGATGGCATTTCTGAAACACTGCACCCGTTTTGAGTCGCTGATGGAGGGAGCCGGCGGGCCGGAAGAGTGATCGGTATGTGGTACAGGAATTCCTGTATCAGCGACGGGGTAAGTCCTGTAGCGGCTTGGAGTTGCAAGTGGCCTGAAATCCGCGTTCAGCGCTGTGGAAAATCTTGTGGAATTGAAAACCGTCTTCCCATTTGCTTTGAGCAAAGTCGCGTGCCGACATTTTAGGACTGGCGTTTTTCTCTCATAAATCCAAGTGTAGTAACCAGTTAGGTAAGTTACATCCTATTAACATCTGGCGGCCCTACGAAGAGGCGTCCCCTTTCCGGATTTGAGATTTGCACATTTTCGCCTGTGTGGAGACTTTAGTTTTAGGCGCATTCTTAGCGGGTTCCAGCTGGGGACGAAGTCCGATGAATCGGGTTTTTCGATCACGCTGCGAAGCGAGATCCCGGCAACAATTTGCAACCCCAGATAGGTTTTCTAGTTCAATTCCCGCACCCAGATATTCCGGAAACTGATGGGCGGGCTGGCGTCGCCATGGGCCTGTAACTTGATGGGCGCGCCGTCGAACTTCTTGTAAAACGGCTGGCCGATGTAGCGGGTCTCGCCCTTCAGTTCAAAGTGGTTCTGCACCAGGATTCCATTGAAAAATACTGTCACATAGGCGGGCGACTCCACCGAACCGTCGTCGTTGAAGACCGGGGCGGTCCAGGCGACGTCGTAGCTCTGCCATTCGCCGGCCCTGCGGTTTGGGTTCGCGAGCGGGATCGCCTGCTTGTAAATGCTTCCAGCCTGTCCGTTCACGTAGGTCTTGTTGTTGTAGCTGTCGAGGACCTGAAGCTCGTATCCCGCGTCACCCGTGCCGGTCGATGCGAGAAAGACTCCGCTGTTGCCGCGCAACTGGCCGGAGCCGCTGACATTCTCGGGAATTCTCCACTCGATGTGAAGCTGGTAGTTCTTGAATGCGCGTTTTGTCTCGATATTGCCGGCAGGCTTGTTCACGGTCATGATGCCGTCGGCAACGGTCCACTTGGCGGGAGCGGAACGATCCTGCGCGGAAACCCATTCGTCGAGATTCTTCCCGTCGAAAAGGACGATCGCGTCGGACGGCGCTGCCCCGCAGGTTGCGCCGGGAGTGACGACCTTCGGCTCGGGCTGCCAGACCTCGGTGTCTTCCGGCTTGGCTGCGGATTGTTGTTGCGCGAACAGCGGAGATGACAAAAAGATGAGGAGGGCGGGGACCAGAAAATGGGTGCGCATGGCGTGAATCAGGATACACCCGAGAGCAGGCGGAGCAGTATCAGGAAATCCCGCCGGACCTGCAAGCGCTTCGCAAACTGAGTTGGCGACACCTCTCAACGCCCATGGATCCCGCAGTCTTGCGTATAAACGCTAGTTTCGTCAGTCTGACAGCGCGGTCGTATAATAATCTTCCTGCCGATGAAAGATGGTGAAATCAGTGGGAGATGCGGCATCAGACTTGGCGAATCGCGTAGCGGAACGATTTGGGATTCTTCCAAATTTCTTCCGCCTCGCGCCTGAGACTCCCGAAATCATTGAGAAGCTTTGGGGATTCGCGCAAGCTGCATATCTCGACAATCCTCTACCCTCCGTTTTTAAGGAGCGGCTTTTCGTCCACCTGTCTCGCTTTTGCGCGGTCCGCTACTGCATCGCTCGTCATGTTGGGTTCCTGGTGGGGCTTGGCCGTCCCGCTGGAGATTCGAGCGTGCGTGCGCAGAGTGTTCTAGAGGTTGTTAAACTCCTGCGGCGGCCGTTTCCACGAGGACAAGAACTTCAATCTCGCCTATCGCTGTGCGCAGCCTGTCCCGCACCCATTGTTGAAATGCCAATGGCCGACACGCAGATGGAAGATGCCATCTTCGTGTTGGCAGCGCATGTGTTCCTGAAGACTTCTGATTATCTGGTGTGCCTTGATGCCTTGTCGCGGCTACTCGGGCCGGCTCGGCTTCAATACATGCTGCTGTTCCTTGCGTTTGTCAGGGCAGCGCACTATTGGACTGAAACGCATCCTGAGATCGTCTTTGAAGATGACATCGACAAACTACTGGCGACCCATGAGGCGCTGGCGGACTGCATCCTCAACGACCCGGAAGCCAGGGACACCATCAGTCAGTCGCTGCTGGATGAGTTGCCAGCCCTGCGCCTCAAAGCGGACAAAGCTATAGGCTTGCTCGCCGCAATTGTGGAGTCATCAGACGATGCCATTGTCAGCAAGACGCTGGATGGCATCGTAACCAGCTGGAACGCGAGTGCGGAACGGTTATTTGGGTACACCGCAAGCGAAGCGGTAGGCCAGCATATTTCGCTGATCATCCCGGTCAATCGCAGGGACGAAGAAACGGTCATCATTGACCGAATCAAACGGGGCGAACGAATCGAAAACTTCGACACTGTTCGGGTGCGTAAGGACAAGACGGAGTTCGATGTTTCGCTCACAATTTCTCCGGTTCGGGACGCCACAGGAAAGATTATCGGGGCGTCGAAAATTGCCCGGGACATCACCCAGCGTAGACAGGTTGAGCGAGAGTTGCGTGAGAGCGAAGGACGTTATCGGACATTGGCGGGTGCACTCGACACCCAAGTGCAATTTCGAACTCAGGAACTTGAAAGAAGAAACTCGGAATTGCGTGATCTTTCGGGACGGCTCTTAGAATCTCAGGATCTGGAGCGGCGGCACATAGCGCGCGAACTGCACGATAGCGCCGGACAAACACTGACCGTGCTTGCCATGCAGCTTGCCCGAATCCGCGAAACCGCAAACAATAATCCTGCTCTTGCCAAAGACGTACGGAGCGCCGAAGAGTTGGCCCAGCATTTGGCGCGGGAAATACGCACGACTTCCTATCTTCTGCATCCACCACTGCTGGATGAAGCGGGTATTTCGTCCGCACTGGGTTGGTACGTGCAAGGTCTGGCAGAGCGAAGTAGTTTAGAGATTGACCTCAAGATTCCCGGTGACTTCGGAAGGCTTCCGTCGGAAATGGAACTCCTCATATTCCGGCTGGTGCAGGAGTGCCTGACAAACATTCACCGGCACTCGGGAAGCAAAACTGCGTACATACGAATTGAGCGCGAAGAAAGCAAAGTCCAGGTAAAGGTTGGAGATCAAGGGCGGGGAATGACGCCGGAACGGCTGACTGAAATTCAATCCCAGGGCACGGGTGTGGGAATCAGGGGAATGCGCGAGCGCATTCGCCATTTTCATGGCGAGTTGGTCATCGAATCAAGCGGTTCCGGTACGACGGTTACCGCGACTCTCCCTTTGAAGGCGGCAGTCCCGCAGAACAAGAGCAACATGCAGCAACATACCGCATGAAACCCAGTTCCTGGCTCCAGCTGCGAACGCTGCGGTTGAGTAGTTGCTGATTCCAGCCTGAGATCATCTCTGCTTGTAGAGAACTTTGCCCTTGCGAATCGTGAAGCGCACCCTGGAGTATGCCGTAACGTCCTGGGCAGGATCAGCGCTTAGGATCGCCAGGTCGGCCTTCATGCCCTTCGCGATGCAGCCGGTGTGGCCGGAGTCTCCGAATTCTCGCGCGGGATTTGTCGTGAGAGATGCGAGAATCTGCCTGTAGTTCATGCCACCTGCGACATGAGAGTGAACTCCAGAGCCGTATCGTAGTGGTTGGTATACTCGACCTCCGTTCCGAACAGAACATCGCCGCCCGCCTCTGAGTAAGCACGGAGTTGATCGACCATTTGATGCGATCGTCACCCTGCTGAAACTTTACGGGACCAAAAGCTTTGAGGAAGCCGTGCAGCCGACGCTGGCCATTCTCAACGCTGGTGGAGCGCGCCAGCCTGGGCAGCCTGTCTGCGCCCAAGGAACGGACGGCGGATTTCCCAACAGCCTGATCCGCGACGCGGCGGGCAATCTCTACGGCACGGCGACGCTCGGTGGCGATCCAACATGCGGTTGCGTCGTCGTCTTCAAAATCGCCCTTGAGTAGCCCAAGAATTCATTGCCACGGCGTGGCCCAAGGTTGTTGCGCGCTGGCTCTCATTCTTCCTCTTCCATCCTCACGATGGTTATTGATGATCGGTATTACACGTAAACCATGCCGTTACGAAAACGGCGTTCATCCTCAAGCACCGGCTCACTGCGGACATCGCTCGGTAAGGCACGAGTACCATCCCTAGTAATGATCGGCGCTGTATCCGCTTCTTCGGAAAAAACCGGCGAAACGCCTGTCTGTGCTCAGGCCCAGTCGAGGGTAATCGCCTGATCTCAACAATTGTCCGCAGTGCAGATTCCTTCATCTTGACAAATGTCTTCCGCAGGATCATCTTTGGCTAAACTAGCAGATAAGTCCAGTCGAGGCCCCGCGCCAGCGACGCCCTTCAAGGACATAGAAGCAGTTTTCCTCTCCGCTCGGGGCCCCTGGGAAGAAGTTCAATAGTCACTCGAGGATATGCACATGTCCTGGGATCAGCACACCAATTCGCCCAAAAAGCCAGCTTCCAATAAATTTGATCGTCAGATCAGGCTCTACTCACTCGCTGCGTCCGCTGCGGGCGTGAGTGTCCTTGCGCTGGCGCAGCCTGCTGAAAGCTCAGTTGTGGTCACGCAAGCCAACGTTACCATTGCCTTCGAGGCGCCCGCGTTCATTGACATGAATGGCGATGGGAAAAACGATTTCGAATTTTCCATCGCGCGTGGCGGATACGATCACTCCTTCTACAAGACTCTAAATGTCATTCCTCTCGCTGGCGGTCGGCCAGTGGGCGGGGCTCGCGGATCGATCGGACCCTACGGCTCTGCGCTGGCCAGCGGCGCCAAAATTGGTCCGTCGGCTCATTTCTCCAGTTCGATCGCGCGCGGTCAGGTCATGCTGGAGCGAACCAATGGATTCGTATCAGGCACGTCCGAGTACACGGCCTACGGCCCATGGGGAGTCAAGGGAACGTACGGCTTCTACCGCTACCTCGGCGTGAAGTTCCTCATCAGTGGGCAGACTCATTATGGCTGGATCAAGATATTGGTCGACAGAAGCAATGGGCTTCAGGGCTTTATCAAGGAATACGGCTATGAAACGGTCGCCAACAAATCCCTGACAGCCGGGCAAACGCAATCCAGCGTGGCAGATTCGTCTGCTGAGGTGGAAAAGAGCAAATCAGGAGTGGCCAGTCCCTCGCTCGGAATGCTCGCTGCCGGGGTGGATGGTCTTTCACTCTGGCGCCGGCACACATCCAGCGGAAACCGCCAACTCTCAACGGCGGTCCCACTGGGCGAGTAAGGAGGATCTCATGTATCGCACAAGATCGTGGATGAAAACCGCTGTCATAATTGCGGCGGCATGTGTTCTTCTTGCCGTTGACTTGCTGGCAGCGACAGAAACTGTGTTGCACAGTTTCAAGAGTAAAGAAGGCGCGTCGCCGCTTCTGGGCCTGATCTTCGATTCGTCGGGCAATCTCTATGGCGTAGCCGCGCAAGAGGGTTTATCGAGGTGCGGTTCGGTTTTTGAATTGACCGTCAACGGCACGTTATACACCGAGAACACGTTGTACTTCTTCAAAGGCGGCAGCGACGGCTGCACTCCGGTTGCAGGCTTGGTTTTCGATAAGTCGGGCAATCTCTATGGCACTACTAAACTCGGTGGCTCCCACACAGTTGGAACTGCTTACAAGCTGACCAAGTCGGGGTCGATGTGGTCCGAATCCGTCATACACAACTTCGGCGGAACGAATGACGGACAGTACCCTACGGGAAGCCTGATCGTTGATTCAACCGGGAATCTCTATGGCACCACAGAAGGCGGAGGTTCCCGCGGCGATGGCGAGGAAAATGTCGGAGGAACGGCATTCAAGCTGGCTCCGAATTCCGCCGGCGGCTGGACGGAAACGATCATGCACAGTTTCGGTGGAAGCGGAGACGGCATCTCGCCCCGAGCAAACCTGCTTGCGGATTCGTCCGGGAATTTTTTCGGAACCACGTATTTGGGAGGCGCGAATAGCGCGGGAACAGTCTTCACCCTGGCTCCGAAGTCCGGCGGTGGTTTCACTGAGACGATTATTCACAACTTCAACCCGGTTTTTAGCTCCTTCCCGATTGACGGCTCAAATCCGGCAGCGGGGCTCGTTCTCGACAGCAAAGGGAATCTGTACGGAACTACTGCGGTTGGCGGAGACGGCTCGCTTGGCACTTACGCTGGCGGAGGGGGCATAGTCTTCAAATTGTCACGTTCCGGGGGTGCCTGGAACGAAACAATCTTGTATCCCTTCTTTCACACGTTCTATGGAACTTCGATCGTGTATTCAGGATTGATATTGGATAAATCGGGCAACCTGTACGGTACGACGCTGGAGGGACGATTCAGAGGCGCCGTCTTTCGGTTGACGCCTACATCAAGCGGCTATTGGAATGAGACGGACCTCTATGATTTCGATGGCACGCACGGGTCAAATCCAGGCGTCGGTTCTCTGGTGTTTGATTCCTCTGGCAATCTTTACGGGGCGACGCAGAACGGCGGCGCAAATAAGGACGGAGTCGTTTTCAAAGTCACTCCATAAGTCAAGAAACAGGCGTCTTTCCAAATCGCCCAAGCACTCATTGACTGGGCGCTACCCGAACCTGTGTCAGATTTAGTCGCTGCTTTCCCCAACTTTGAGCACAGCCAGGAAGGCCTCCTGCGGAATGTCGACGCGGCCGATGCGCTTCATGCGCTTTTTGCCTTCCTTCTGCTTTTCGAGCAGTTTGCGTTTGCGGGAGATGTCGCCGCCGTAACACTTGGCGAGTACGTTCTTGCGCATGGCGTGGACGGTCTCCCGGGCAATGATCTTTGCGCCGATCGAGGCCTGGATGGGAACTTCAAACATCTGTCGTGGAATCAGCTCGCGCATCTTCGAGACCAGCGCCTTGCCGCGCTCGTAGGCGAAGTCGCGGTGCACGATGATGGAGAGGGCATCTACAGGTTCCCCGGCAACGAGGATATCCATCTTCACCATGGGAGATTCCCAATAGCCGGCAAGATGGTAGTCAAGCGACGCGTATCCGCGCGAAACCGACTTTAGGCGATCGTAAAAGTCGAGCACGATTTCGTTCAGCGGCAACTCGTAGTGCAGCATCACGCGTGACGAGCTGACGTATTCAAAGGTCTTTTGCTTGCCGCGTTTTTCTTCGACCAGCGCGAGAATGCCACCGACATATTCTTCGTTGGTGAGGATGGTGGCAAGAATCACCGGCTCTTCAATCTTGGCGATCTCGCTGGGATCGAGCCATCGCGAAGGATTGTCGACCTCGGTCATTTCGCCGTCGGTTTTGTAAATCTTGTAGCGCACCCCTGGCGCAGTAGTAATGAGGTCGAGAGCGAACTCGCGTTCGAGGCGTTCCTGGATGATCTCCATATGGAGCAGGCCAAGAAAGCCGCAGCGGAAGCCGAAGCCGAGAGCGACGGAACTTTCCGGCTCGAAGAAAAAGGATGAATCGTTCAGGCGGAGTTTTTCGAGCGCTTCGCGCAGGCGCGTGTGTTCGTGGGAATCAACGGTGTAGAGTCCGGCGAAGACCATTGGCTTGATCTCTTCAAAGCCCGGCAGCGCTTCGATGGCCGGATTAGCTTCGTCGGTGATGGTGTCGCCGATCTTGGAGTCGGCGACGTCTTTGACGTTGGCGATTACAAATCCGGCCTCGCCGGCTTTCAGTTCGTCGACATCCACAGGCTTGGGAGTGAGCACACCGAGTCCTTCGACATTGAAAACGCGACCGTTGGACCACAGGCGGATTTTTTGTCCTTTGCGGATCGTGCCTTCAAAAACGCGCGTGAAAATGATGACGCCGCGGTACGCGTCGAACCAGGAGTCGAAGATCAATGCCTGCAGGCGGTTGTTGGGATCGCCCTTCGGCGGTGGAACGCGTTTGACGATGGCTTCGAGCACATCGGGAACGCCCTGGCCAGTTTTCGCGCTGATGAGCACCGCGTCGCTGGCATCAAGGCCGACCGCGTTTTCGATCATCTCTTTCGTGCGCGGAATGTCGGCGCTTTGCAGGTCAATCTTGTTGATGACGGGAATGATTTCCAGACCGTTGTTGATCGCGATATAGGCATTGGCCAGAGTCTGCGCCTCGACGCCTTGCGAGGCATCCACGACCAGCAGCGCGCCTTCACACGAGGCCAGTGAGCGTGAAACCTCGTAGGAAAAGTCCACGTGGCCGGGCGTGTCGAGCAAATTAAACTGGTAAGTCTCGCCGTCATGTGCGGTGTACGCCATGCGGACGGCATGCGCTTTGATGGTGATGCCGCGTTCGCGCTCGAGGTCCATGGAATCCAGCACCTGCGCCTGCATCTCGCGCGCAGTGAGCGATCCGGTCAACTCCAGCAGGCGGTCGGCCAGCGTGGACTTGCCGTGGTCAATATGCGCGATAATCGCGAAATTGCGGATGTTGGATGCGTCCATGGATGGCTTGACGGGTGGCTGATCTTCAATTCTAGCAGGCAGTTACCCGGCGGCCGGTTCACCTTGCCATTCTGTGGTCGCTGAATTTACTCTTCGGTGGCCGAGTTCTCATCATGATTTCATCATGATGCCGCCTCTACTACAGGATTAGGCCGGATGGAGAAATCATGCGTAGAGCATTGCTGTTCATTCTGATCTGCTGCTCAGTCGCAGCCGCGCAGCAGTTGTCGGAAGATGTACGCGAGTTCGTCAAGATTGACTCGCCTGTGATCGCGCTTGCGCACGTCCGCGTTATGGACGGCACCGGCGCGCCGGCACGCGAAGATCAGACCGTTATTCTGAATAGCGGGAAGATTGCATCTGTCGGCGATGCAAGTACGGCTGCCATTCCGCAAGGTGCGAAGGTGTTCGATCTGCATGGGCACACGGTGATCCCCGGTGTCGTGGGAATGCACGACCACATGTTCTATCCGGCGGGAAACGGCATTTTTAGCGAGATGGGATTCAGCTTTCCACGTCTGTATCTCGCGGGCGGGGTTACGACCATCCGCACCACCGGATCGCTCGAACCCTACACCGATCTCGAGATCAAGAAGAACATCGAATCCGGCGCGTCGCCCGGCCCCAGGATGCACGTGACCGGTCCGTATCTCGAAGGCAAGGGATCGTGGGCCGTCCAGATGCACCAGCTCACCGGTTCCGACGATGCGGTGAAGACGGTGAACTTCTGGCTTGACCAGGGTGTGGACAATTTCAAAGCCTACATGTTCATTACGCGCGCTGAGCTGGGCGCGGCGATCCAGGCGGCGCACAAGCGCGGCGCGAAGGTCACGGGACATCTTTGTTCGATTACTTTTCGCGAAGCAGCCGACCTCGGCATCGACGACCTCGAGCACGGATTTTTCGTTGACACGGAATTCATCGCCGGGAAGAAACCGGATGAGTGTCCGGGAGATGGGGAAGATCCAATAGCATTGGCGAAGCTCGATCCAAACTCGGGGCCGCTACACGACACGATTCAATATCTGGTGCAGCACCATGTGGCGATCACGTCGACGCTGCCGGTTTTCGAGATGGGCAGCTTTTCGGGAAGGCCGACAATGCAGCCGCGGGTGCTCGACGCATTGTCACTGGAGGCGCGCGCACAGGTGCTGGCGAACCGTGTACGCGCGAACGACGCGAGCCGCATTCGCAAGCGCTGGGGAAGCGACGTCTCTCCGTACTCGGCGGCGTTCAAGAAGGAGATGGAATTCGAATACGCGTTTTCGAAGGCTGGAGGCTTGCTGCTGGCCGGATTGGATCCCACGGGCATGGGTGGCGTGATTGCGGGCTTCGGCGATCAGCGCGAAGTCGAGTTGCTGGTCGAGGCTGGTTTCACTCCCGTGGAAGCAATTCACATCGCGACCTCCAACGGCGCGCAGTATCTCGGAGAACTCGACCGCATCGGCACCATTGCCACAGGGAAGCAAGCCGATCTGGTTGTGATCGACGGCGATCCATCGAAGAATATTGAAGACATTGAAAAAGTCGAAACGGTCTTCAAAGATGGCGTGGGTTATGATTCGGCCAAACTCGTTGACTCGGTGCGCGGAATGGTCGGGAGCAGGTAACAGCAGTGGGCAGTGGTCAGTAAGCACAAGCCAGAAATCAGGGACGACGGAAATGTTCCCGGCGTCCGTCGCTGCCATATCAGCGATCCCTTCGGAAACCGAATCGGACTCATCAGCGCCTAAACGCGCACTGCCTTCCGATAGAATCAATCTCCCATGCTCGTCCTTGCATCCGCTTCGCCACGGCGTCAGGAACTTCTTCGCTCTGCTGGCATTCCATTCACGGTCCAGCCGGCAAATGTGGATGAGACTTGGTGCGCAGGTGAAATGCCGCGCGATTTCGCGGAGCGCTTGGCGCGCGAGAAAGCGCTTAAGGTATGGAAGACGCGTGTGCGAGATGTTGTGCTGGGCGCGGACACAATCGTCGTGGCCGGGGATTTGATTCTGGGCAAGCCGACGGACCAAGAGCATGCGATCCGCATGTTGAAAATGCTTTCCGGGAGAGAGCATTGCGTGATCACCGGAATCGCAGTCATCGGCACCGAGCACGCGCTATCCGGCGAAGCAGGCGAGCCGCGAATCAGAGTTGCTTCCGAGACCACGAAGGTAATAATGAACGAGATTTCCGATGCGGAAGTTCGCCAGTACGTCGCCACCGGCGAGCCCATGGACAAAGCAGGCGCTTATGCAATCCAGGGCATCGCATCGCGCTGGATCCCGCGGATCGAAGGTGACTACAGCAACGTTGTTGGACTGCCGGTGGCGCTGGTCTATCGCATGCTGAAAGACCTCTAAGCGTCGCGGAATAGATTCGCGCACAAAAATCGAGCTGCGCTCGACCGACAGCGGAGGGGCGGCTGTTCGCTACATCAAGCGCGCTTACCAACCCTTTGGCATCGAGTCTATTCTTACAATTGAGGTTTCATGCCGATGTTTTCTCTTCGCATCGCCTTTCTCGCACTTTCTCTCATCGCCAGCACCATACCTGCGGTTTCACAAACGCCACAAGCCGCCCAGTCTGAGCAGCGCAAGACCAGCAATCCTTATAAGGGAGATCTGTCCATCTTCGAAACTCCGGGGCGAGATGAGCGGCTTCAGATCAATCGCGTCATGGACATTCTCGGCATCATGTCGGGCAAGAACGTGGCCGACATCGGCGCAGGTTCGGGATGGTTCACCGTCCGGGCAGCCAAACGCGTCGGCGCGATGGGATTGGTCTATGCAGTCGATATCAATCCTGACGCGATCCACTACATTGGCCAGCGCGCAAACAAAGAAAAGCTGCCAAACGTGAAAGGGATTCTCAGCACGCCCGACGATCCCAGGTTGCCCGCGAATTCAGTGGACGCCGTATTGATGCTCAAGACCTATCACGAGATCTCGCATCCCGTAGAGTTGCTGAAAAATCTGCGCGCCGCTCTGCGTCCAGGCGCCAAGATTGGAGTTATCGACCGCAACGGCAACGGTGAGGACCATGGCGTCGGCAGCGACGTGATCATTCGCGAAGCGAATGAGGCGGGCTACACCCTGCTCGATAAATACGACTTCGTGAAAGATGGCATGGATTACTTCCTGGTTTTCACTGTGCAGGAGTGATTCGGGTCGCGGGCCGGTGGTCAGATACTCTCAATCATTCCCGCCAGCAGCAACGCCCGACGCGGCAATTCCGAAATCAGGATGTGTTCATGGGAGGCGTGCGCTCCTTCACCAACTCCTCCCATGCCGTCGAGGGTCGGAATGCCGAGGCCAGCGGTAAAGTTTCCATCAGAACCCCCGCCGACGGCCGCTTCCTCCAGATTCCACACAATCCGCTTCGCAATTACCTGCGCCTTTTTGTAGAGTGCGATCACACCCGCATTGCGCTCCATCGGCATACGGTTGATGCCACCTTCGATCATGAGCTTGCAATGTTTGTCAGACGGCTTCAGTGCGCGAAGCTTTCGGTCAAGCGCAAGCGCCTGCCGCCGCTTTTTGATGCGTACGTCAATGTCAACCGTCGCCGCGGCTGCTATCACGTTAGTGCGCGTGCCACCGCGAATAATCCCCGGATTTGCCGAGATACCTTTCGCCAAATTGTTGAGTTTCCAAACCGACGTGATCTGATGCGCCAGTTCAACGATCGCGCTGTGTCCCTTGCCAGGATCGAGGCCGGCGTGAGAGGCAACGCCCTGTACATGGATCGTGTATTCGCCAACGCCTTTGCGCGCGGTCTTGACCGCGCCGCGCGGGCCGGCGGGTTCAAGTACGAGTACTCCGGCTGACTTTCGCGCCAGCGACTCAGTAATCGCCCGCGACGAATAGCTGCCTACTTCTTCATCGGCCACCAGAAAGACCGTAACCGGGCGCGGCAAGCATCCGTGCCACGCTTGCAGGGCTTCGATCGCGAACAGCATCAGCGCAACGCCGGACTTCATATCGAGCGTGCCGGGCCCGTGCAGGCGGCCGTTCACGATGCGGCAGGGCATCTTCTCGAGCGTGCCCAGCGGATAAACCGTATCGAAGTGCCCGAGCAGCAGAACTGGCTTCGCCTTTTCACGTCCGGGGAAATCGATTTGGATGTTGTCGCCGAATTCTTCCGCGCGATGAACTTTCACTCGGCCTCCGGCTTCCTCGAATCGTGCAGCCAGTAGCGCGCCCATGAGGTCGGCGGCTGGTTTGTTGTCGCTGGGGGATTCGATCTGGACGAATTCGCGGATAGTCTGGACCAGTGCTCCCTGCCGGGATTCGAAGTAGTGCAGACGTTCAAACCAGTCGTTGACGATCCGGTCTCCGGCTGCGCGTATTTTTTTGGTGTTTGGCACGGCTGTCATGCGCCCGAGCGAAGAATCCCACTTCTCGCGCAAAGAGCGCGAGAAATGGGGCACCCGAAGTTTCTCTTACACTTTAGAGGGCGAACCGTACAGTATAATCTTCAGGCCGTTTGAGACGGACCTTGTTTAAGACGAGCCGGTTTGAGACGAGCTATGACCGAGAGTGCCCCCGTGTCGGAATCGCCCAGTGAGTCGAAGACCGTGCTCGACATTCACGACATCCTGAAGATCCTGCCGCACCGCTATCCATTTCTGCTGATCGATCGCGTGCTCGAGCTGAAGCGCAAAGAGCGGATTGTCGCCATCAAGAACGTCACCATCAACGAACCATTCTTTGCCGGACATTTTCCGGGACTGCCGATCATGCCCGGCGTTCTGATCGTCGAAGCCATCGCCCAAGCCGGAGGCGCGCTTCTGCTGACCGAGGTCGAAGACCGCGCCAATAAGATCATGGTGTTTACCGGAATTGACCGCGCGAAATTCCGCCGCCCCGTCAGCCCCGGCGATCAGCTACGGCTCGAAGTCGAAGTCAAGGGATGGCGCTCGGTTCCCGGCATGACGGCGGCGAAGATGCAGGGCTATGCGTATGTTGGAGACAAGCGGGTGGCCGAGGCGGGCGTGTCCTGCCAGTTGATTGACAGTTCCCGGGGCCGGGCACCGGGCGGCGAGTAGCTGACCCGGCGAGTTGCAGTCGAGCCTCGCTCGACCGGGCAGCCGGGGGCGGCTGTCCCACAATAATTCTCTTTGCGTTCTCATTCTTGTTTCAGCATGAATATTCATCCCACGGCAATCATCGATCCGAGCGCGAAAGTGCCAGCTTCGTGCAAGGTCGGGCCCTACTGCGTGATCGGCGCGGATGTCGAACTGGGCGAAGGATGTCAGTTGGTCTCGCACGTTGCGATCGAGGGGCCGACGAAGATCGGCGATGACAACGGCTTCTTTCCCTTCTGCGCGATCGGCATGGCTCCGCAGGATGTCAGCTACGCGGGTGAGCCGACGCGCCTGGAGATCGGCGACCACAACGAAATCCGTGAGTGCGTGACGATCAATCGCGGAACGGTCAAAGGTGGCGGCTTGACGAAGGTTGGCAGCCACCTGCTCATCATGGCGTACACGCACGTCGGCCACGACTGCATGATTGAAGACCACGCTATGCTGGTGAACGGCGCGACTCTAGGCGGCCACGTAACGGTCGAAGAGTGGGCCGTTGTCGGCGCGCTCTGCCCGGTGCATCAGTTCGTGCGGATTGGGGCGCACTCCTACGTAGGCGGCGGGACGACCATCACGCAGGATGTCCTGCCGTTTTCGATGACCTCCGCCGCGCGCGAAACCCGCGCCTACGGATTGAATAAAGTCGGACTACAGCGCCGCGGATTCTCGAAAGAACGCATCGCGAAAATCCATCATGCCTACAAGATTCTGCTGGCCTCGAAGATGAATACATCGCAGGCGGTGGAAAAGCTCAAGTCTGAATCCGATCGCGGCGAAGATGTGGACCTGCTGATTCGATTCATCGCGGCGGCGGAGAGAGGGATTATCAAGTAGGAAGTTGGAGGGCGGGCGTGAATGAGTGAAGTGGCGATCTTTCGCCAGCCACCCATAACTCCCCGGCCGACTGTCCCGTGTAGTCTCTTGTAGCGAGAATCATGCGCGGTCATGGCCGCCAAAGTTAAAGACCAGATACACCACCCAGTACGCGTTCGCTGTCTTAGACGAAAATTCTTGCCTCGAATTCACAGGAATGCATTCCGGGCCGTCGGAGAGGATCGCGGGATTTGAGGGCGATGGCAAAGTACTGCGCGACATCATCCTTCCGTCTTTACGCTCGCTTCAGTAAGGGGTGGGTCACTATTCAAAGACGCATTACACTCGCTGTCCCCGAACGAGTGAAATAGTCGATCGATCACTCGCTGTTCTCATTTTCCTGTCTGAATTGTCAGTGCAACCGGCTTGTTGCTCTTGCTAAGCAATTCTTTACAAAGCATTTCTTTACAAATCGAAATCTTACCCACGCATTGAACTTCCGTGTCGCGTACAACCGGAACCGCTACCGTAGAATCAGAGGATATATCCCCACACCAGCGCACTGGAGATTCTGGCTTGAAAAACCTGGGAATTTGGCTGCTGATCCTGGCGGCCGTCGCGATTGCCGCGCCTATGACGGCCCAGGATGTTCCAGCGTCTGCGCCGGAGCCGGGCCATATTATCGGCACTGTACTCGATGCGAATGGCGAAACGCTTTCCGGCGCCACCATCGCTCTTCAGGGCGTCAGTCTCAAAGAGCCGCGAAAGTCCATTTCCGACGAAAACGGATTCTTTGAGTTCAAGGAAGTCGATCCCGGAAATTATCTGGTAACCATCAGCGCCCCGGATTTTGCCGGCTGGACGTCGCCTGGTTTTGTCCTGAGTCCCGGCCAGTACATGATCCTGACGCCGAGCAAGCTCCATCTCACGGAGGTCACGACCTCGGTGAATGTGTCGTACACGCCGGAAGAAGTCGCCACCGAAGAGGTAAAGGTTGAGGAGACGCAGCGCCTCTTTGGCGTCATCCCCAACTTCTACGTCGTTTACGATCCCAACCCGGTGCCGCTTACCACCAAGTTAAAGTTTCAACTTGCGCTGAAAACATCTAAAGATCCGTTCACGATTGCGGGCGTGGGCGTGTTGGCCGCCATGAATCAGGCGGGTGGAACGCCGGACTACGCCGGCGGTATAAGGGGCTACGGCGAGCGCTTCGGCGCGGCGGGTGCCGATGGACTTACGGACATCATGATCGGGGGAGCGATCCTGCCCTCGTTGCTGCACCAGGATCCGCGCTACTACTACCAGGGGACGGGCACAAAGAAGTCCCGTGTTTTTCACGCCCTTTCCAGTCCGTTTGTCTGCAAAGGAGACAACGGGCATCTGCAAGCCAACGTCTCGAGCATGGGCGGAGACCTGGGCTCGGCTGCCCTCTCCAACCTCTACTATCCTCCGTCGAACCGCGGTGCCAACCTTCTCTTCCAGAATTTCCTGCTCGCCACAAGTGAGCGCGCGTTCAGCACGCTATTGCAGGAGTTTCTGTTGGGGAAACTCACCTCGAAATCAAAGGATCACTGAGAACGCACGCGGGAATAAGAGGCAGTATTGCAATGACGCCTCGGTTTGAAATTCTTAGGATGGTTTCCCTTGCAGCCGATTCCAGAAGGTGAGGGCGGCGATGATCAAGACGAAAAAGAGGGAAATGTTGCCGCTATGAAGCGCTTGGGTGCGAGGTAAAGCGCAAGGATCCCAGGCAAAAGAAGGTGGCGGCGACAAGAACAAATGGGTTCTTCATGCTGGTTCCCTCGTTTCTCAATTGTAAGGCCCAACCTGAGGTGTTACTAGTATTCCCGTTCGCGATGATGAACTGGGGCACCGACGACGCCCTTTCCGGCAGCACCACGGTGCCGACGCCGGTGAGTTCGCGTTAACCCGGCGCGTACTGTGCATGGCAGCGAGCATTGTTCATACACGACTACCTCGACGCTGCCAGATAAGGCAAGTTCCGGTTTGTTTGTTCAACCGCTCCCAGCCCATACCCGACGAGAAATGTCTCATCCACCAGGAAGCCGAAATAGTCGGGCTGCAACTGAACCCGCCGGGCGGCTTGGCGATCGAGCAGTGTAACCAGCTTCACCGAGGCGGCGCCCCGCGAGCGTAAATCGCTCATCAGAAATTCGCTGGTTACCCCGGAATGTACCAGACCCTCCACCAGCAGGATGTGCTGCCCTTTAATCTCTGGCTCATGGCTGAAGAATATTTCCATGATGTCATGCGGCGAGCCCTCCTGCGGACGGCTGTATCGCGGCTTGATGAACTGACACACGACAGGCACTTCCACAGTACGCACTAGGTCCGCCAGAAACATGAAGGCGTTTTCGAGCACCGCGAGCATCTGGACGGTCTGCCCCTGATAGTCGTCAGAAATCTGGCGGCCGAGTTCCTTGACTCGCTTCTGGATCTGCTCAGTGGTGATGACTGGCCGAAGCGGCTCGACTCTTGCGTTCATGAATTCTTCGCCTCCCGGCGCTGCTCAATCCTACACTGCATCTTTATCGCCGAGCGGCGTTTCCACGATGACAATTGCATTGCGCTCTGCCTTGGCGTGAAATCGCGCAGCCACCGGGAACCCGCGCATCCATGCAATTTCATTGGCGCTTAGCACAACCGGCCACAGCCTGCGCTCCGGTTGCGGCACGTGAATCTCCTGGAGTAATTCCTTGACCTTCCTGGGCGACTTTGTATGGCAGGGCCAAAACCGGTCTCCTGCACGCCAGTTCCGCACCCTGACTGGTCCGGTGAGGGAGTCCGCGTCCAAAAGCTGGTCAGGACCATACTCCGCAGCTGCATCAGCCGGAATGCTTCTTGCTTCGACCATCGTGCCAATCGCGGAGATGGCGACGCATCCTGGAATTTGCAGTTCGTATTCGTAGTCGCGAAGGGCCTCAACAGCCCGTAGATCGGGAGTCTGAAAGACAAGTTGGTCCGGCTCGCGGACGATCTTCCAACCGAGCGGAAGAGACAACTTCTTGCCGGACGGCCGGGCTTTCGCAGAGAAGTGCAGGATCTCCTCGATGTGCTTGAACTCGAGCGGAATTCCGGCATGCTCTCCGATAGCTTTGACGATGCGGCGCTGCACAGCGACAGGCTCGCCAAAAAACCACAGACAATCCACCGATGCGTTCATTACGAGCCATGAAGCCTGCTCGATGCGGAAGCGTAAGTCGGACATCGCAATTTGGACCAACCCGGGCGCAACGGTCGGCGCCCACTCTGGCTCGAACCAATGAACGCCGGTGCCCATCCAGCCCGCGGCTTCGTTCTCCCAATAATCTTCTTCGCCGCGGGCAATCTCGGAAAGTTCCGCCAGGTTCTCGGCGACTGCCGGATTAAATTCCTTCTCCAGCAATGGAAGCACGAGCTTACGCAGCCGGTTCCGCGTGAACGCGTCCTCGGCGTTACTGGAATCTTCCCGCCACGGTTGCCCTATGTCTTTGAGATATTGCTGCAGTTCTCTACGGCGCATGGCAAGCAGAGGCCGAATAATCTCACCGCAAACATCGCCGTCATCGTCGTGAATAGCAATTCGCGGATGAATGCCGCCGAGTCCCTTCATCCCCGTTCCGCGAATAAGGCGCAGCAGAACGGTCTCGGCCTGATCATCGAGCGTGTGCGCGGTGACGATCTTGTCGAGACCAGGCCGAGATACAGAGGCGGCGCGATTTTCGGGCGGCGCAGCGCTTTCAGAACCGCGGTCTTCGTCGCCGGTTTTAATGCGGATCCCAGCCCCTGAGGTCCCCTCGCCGATCAGATGCGCGAAGAATCCATACCGCAGTTGCCGTGCTGCAGCCTCCACGCTGATCTTCTCTTCGGCCGCATGCCGGGCGACGTCATCGCTGTCACTGAAGAATTCAAGATCATGTTTCCGTGCCAGGCTGCCGGCGAACTGCTCGTCCGCATCGGATTCTGCCCCACGCAGCTTGTGATTGAAGTGAACGACAGAGACGACGATTCCGATTTCACTGCGTAATTCCAGCAGAAGCCGCAACAGCGCGGCTGAATCAATCCCGCCGGAAACAGCCACACCTATGCGCTCGCCGGCGGCCAGCAATTCCTGTCGCCAGATATGATCGAGCAAGCGCTGGGCGAGGATATGCACCGCAACATGGTACATCCGGCATTCGAACGCTGGTCAGGAAGGCAGAGTTTCGTGCCGGCGCCAGAGCGGCAATCCACCAGTGCCCATTGCCAACATCCCATGAAAACGCCCTGCGCGGTGAATTTGCACAATGCCGTCACCGTTTCGCAGGAGCGCCTAGGAAAGCGCATTGCGCAGCTCAGCCCGTTGCGAATGAATGACATCTGCGCTGCTCTGAGGTTTTCCCGGGGTGTGATCTCAGTAATGCCTAAAGCCTCGGAGCTTTTTCCGCAATCAGCTTCCTAATTTTCTCCACGAACTCTGGCGCGAGCATGTCTTCCGTCTTCTCTTTTCCCCGGGTGCGGACGTTCACCTTTCCGGCCTCGGCTTCTTTATCGCCGACCACCAGCAGGAACGGGACTTTTTGCATTGCGTGCTCGCGGATCTTGGCGTTCATCTTCTCGTTCCGTGCGTCCACGTTGACGCGTACGCCGACCGCTTTCAATTGGTCCGCGACTTTGTTGGCATATTCCGCGTGGCGCTCGCTGATGGGAATCATTACCGCCTGCACCGGCGACAGCCACACTGGGAAGGCTCCCGCGTAGTGCTCGATCAGCACGCCGAAGAAGCGCTCGATCGATCCGAAAAGCGCGCGATGCACCATCACGGGCTGCTTGCGTGAACCGTCCTCAGCGACGTATTCGAGACCGAAGCGCTGCGGCAGGTTGAAGTCGACCTGCACCGTCGAGAGTTGCCACAGACGTCCGATAGCATCTACCAGCTTGATGTCAATCTTGGGCCCGTAAAAGGCCGCTTCGCCAGGGATGGTCTTGTAATCGACGTTTTTGCTCTTCAGCACGTTTTCAAGCGATTGAATGGCGTTGACCCATTGCTCTTCGCTGCCCACAAAATTCTTCCGGTCGTTAGGGTCCCAGATTGAAAGCTCAGTCTGGAACTGGTCGAAGCCAAAATCCTTCAGCACATCCAAGGCGAACTCGAGACAGCCGGTAATCTCGGCTTCGACTTGCTGCGGCGTGCAGAAAATGTGCGAATCATCCTGCGTAAACCCGCGAACACGCAGGAGGCCGTGCATCACTCCCGAACGCTCGTACCGATATACCGTACCCAACTCTCCCAGCCGCACCGGCAGATCGCGATATGACTTCAAAGAATCTTTGTAGATCAGGATATGGCCGGGGCAGTTCATCGGTTTCAGGCGATATTCGGCGTCGTCGAGTTCCATGGCGTCGAACATGTTTTGCGAGTAGTAGCCCTCGTGCCCCGAAGTAAAGAACAGCTGCCGCCGCGCCACATGGGGCGTATAGACAAGCGAGTATCCGCGCTTGAGATACTGGTCGCGCATCCAGTCTTCCATCTCTTTGCGGATGATGCCGCCCTTGGGATGCCAGAAGATCAGCCCCGGCCCCGCGAGCTCCTGGATCGAAAACAGGTCAAGCTGCCGGCCGATGACGCGGTGGTCGCGCTTCTTGGCCTCTTCGACCTGCTGGAGATGCGCCTCGAGATCTTTCTTCGAGAAAAACGACGTTCCGTAAATCCGTTGAAGCTGCGGATTCTTTTCGTCCCCGAGCCAGTAGGCGCCCGCGATATTCAGCAGCTTGAACGCCTTGATCTTCCCGGTTGAAGGAATGTGAGGCCCGCGGCAGAAGTCGGTGAACTTGCCGGTGCGGTAGATCGAAATCTTTTCATCGGGCTTGGTGAATTGCTTAATGAAGTGCACCTTCATGAAATCGCCGTCTTTTTCGAAGGCGGCAAGGCCCTCATCGCGCGGCAGAAATTCCCGCGTGTTGGGGACGTTCTGCTGCACGATCTCCTGCATCTTCTTCTCGAGTTTTTCGAGATCTTCCGGAGTGAACGGCGTCGGGCGATAGAAGTCGTAGAAGAATCCGCTCTCAGTCGGCGGACCGTGGCCGAGTTTGGTCTCCGGGAAAAGTTCGAGCACCGCCGCCGCCAGTAAATGCGCCGACGAATGACGATACACTTCTAGCGCCTCGGGATCTTTCTCGGTCAGGATGCGCAGCTCAGTGTCGCCTTCCAGCGGCTTGAACAGATCGATCAGCGTGCCGTCCGCCTTGGCGACCATCGCCGTATCCGCCAGGCGCGGACTGATCGACTTCGCAACTTCGAGCGCAGTCGTGCCCTTAGGGACTTCCTTCACGCTCCCGTCAGGGAGCTTCACATGAATGCTGTCAGCCATAGTTGGGGTATCGCGGGATTACTGAATTGTTCAGTCTAAAGAAGGCAGGAAGGAGAAGCAAACAGCGCGGGCGCTGAACGTGCGCCCGAGCAAGCGTTGCACTCGAAGCAGGTTGAAGAGTGATGGAGTGGCCGTCATCGCCATCTCTCGCTCCGCTGCGCCGTTGATGTCGATGGTCTCGTCAGAGAAACGGAAATCCGCCTGGTCTTCGAGCGCCGATCAACGAAGCATTTCACAGTCGGTCAGCGGAAACAGTTCGAAGCTGCGCGTGCACTCGGTCTGCCAAACCCTCTCTATCATGCCGTGGAGTCGAGCGAAAGTGTGATTGATGCGCTAGCTCTATGGCGGGTTTGTAGCCAGGCGGCGCGTCTGCCTGTCCGCAATTCGAAACCAGGTGTTCGAAGCCGGACATACGCCGTTAAAGATGAGATGCGAGAAGAGAGTAATGGTTCGTGTCCTGCCCAATATGTGTTGGGCAGGACACGTGATCATCGTTACATCCGCACGTCTTTGACGTGCGTGGCAATGTACCACTTGTTGCCGAACGCGTCTTTCACTCCGGCGTTGCGGTCGCCGTAGGGCTGATCGGTTGGCTCCTGGAACGAGGTCGCTCCCGCAGCCAGCGCCTGCCGATAGACTGCTTCCATGTTGGGGACATAGAGGTAGAACATCGCTTCCGTCGTCACGTACTTATCATGGGCCTCGCCCATTTCAAGTACGGAATCGCCGATGCGAACTACCGCGTGATTCACCACGCCGTC
>DATAUY010000166.1:0-13408 GCA_036268025.1 Candidatus Sulfotelmatobacter sp.
ACTCTGTAAATGAGACGTTGCGGAAACCGAAACGTCAACTAATTTGTTAGTTGCGGGTAGCGAACCCCGAGATGCCTATGCCTCAGGAAGAAAAAGAAACATAGTATCTCGTCTTATATCAGTAAGTTATGGCACTGGTGAGGATTCCGCTTCTCTTAAAATTCAGGTCGGGCCATTCAAGGCATAAATACTTCCGTCCGGGCTCCCGTTGCCGGCACGATTCTAATTCCGGCACGATCTAACTGAGGATGCCCCACCCGCCGCGCTTTTCGGCGGGTGGGCAGCTGTGCTGCACGGGAGCCACGCCCGCGGCTTGTGGAAATGTTCAAAGATCACAGACAGCCGATCCTTTCTCGTGTTAAAAGCCCACAATGCCCACCGGGCTCTATCGCTGCTACGGCGCCGGCTATCTGCACTGCGTCACTACCAGTTGCTACCAGCGGCGGCCACTGCTCGGCACACCGATGAATCGCGACTTGTTTCTGGAAGTGCTGGAGCAGGCGCGGCGGCGTTATCGTTTTGTAGTGGTGGGCTATGTGGTCATGCCCGAGCACGTCCATCTGCTAATCAGCGAGCCCGAGCGCGGCGATCCTTCGCTGGTAATGCAAGTTCTCAAGCAAGGATTTGCCAGGCGACTGCTGTGCCAACATCGCCGAGCGAACGATCCGCGCGAGGGAGCGATATGGAGGCTCGCGCTTCAGCAACAGCACATCTGGCAGAAACGCTTCTACGATTTTGTGGTCTACAGCGCGGAGAAGCGGTGGGAGAAGCTGCATTACATTCACCAGAACCCCGTGCGGCGGGGACTGGTGCTTGAGCCGCAACAATGGCGGTGGAGCAGCGCCCGTGCCTGGCTCACCGAGGAGTCAGGACCGGTATCGGTGAATGAAGCCCTGCGCGCTGAAATGAAGGTACACCCGGTCGCCTGAGGCAGCACGGCAACCCACCCGCCGAAAAGCGCGGCGGGTGGGGCATCCTCGTCTTCTTGCGCTGTCTTCTCGTGCTCTCAGTCTCTTCTCTCGAAAGTCAAATCCGGCCACTCCACCGCGCGAACTTCCCCATCCACGTCCCGCTCGATCGTTGGAGCATAAAGTCCGATCAATTGCCGCCTCCACCATCGGCCTGTTGAGCGCTTCTCTGCCATGGTCGTGAACCAGTACTGCCAGAGAACCGCGCGCACCTCTCTGGGCGGATGTTCGGTAAATGGATTACTTGCGAACAGCGCCAGCACATCCGGGTCATTGTTGAGCAGGCATATTTCTGTTCGTGGCACGATCACGTAGTCCCGCCAAGACCCTAACGATGCGAACCATAGGTTCCAGTCGAAGCGCGGCTGGTAGGGAGCATAAATTCCCGGAGCCGTGCTGAGATCTTGCGGCTTGAACCGGAATGCATAGGTCTTCCAGGTCTGCCCGTCGTCGGAGCCCTGAAATTCGATCTCGTAACGGCCACGCGTCATGATCCCAAATAGGCCATAGCGATTGGCAATGCGAAAAGGTTCGAGCGCCGCGACCGGCGACGTGGGGAACGGAACGGTCGAGAACATCCAGAGCAGTTCGACCGTGGCGGCATAGAAAATCCAGCTCAGGAAAATTCCAGCGACAGCGAGTTTCGAGACATCGAGGATCTGCCGAGAGCGTGTGCGTGTGATTTCGCTTGCTCGCGCAACCGCCGCTCGCACGTTTTGCAGGAAAGACTCCTTCCATCGCGCAGGCAGCATTTGCCGCAGAGAGTAATCGTCGAGCAGGAGAAATCCGAGAATCAGCACGAGGTAGTTGAGGAACGTATAGTTCGCCGTAAAAATGATGCCGATCTCCCACGGCGTAATAATCAGAAAACACACGATCCGCCAACGGCGCGGAAGCAGGAACGCCCAGACCAGCGCCAGTTCGAGCCCGAGCGTCGCATAGACCGTCGCCGCATGAAACCAGTGCGGCAGATGCTGCACGTACCAGCCGATCCAGGTGGGCAGAGGGCCATTCTGGTAGTACTCGTCCATGGCCGTGAAGTTCCGCCACTCGATGTCGCCGCCGGCGATTTTGGCTACGCCCGACTCAAAGTAGATGCGGAACCACTCCCATTGCAGGAGGAACAGACTGGCGCGTGATGGCGGAGCGGCGGCCCCCCATCGCGGACGGAATCCGGAGGGAGCGAAGAAGAGCGAGACGAATCCCGCTTCGAGCAACATGCCGTCGGATTGATAGCTGGAAAAATCCTGCGCAGCGCTCACGAACGACAGATAGCAGATGAAGCACACAAAGAGCGTTCCGCGCGGCTGGAGATTCATCGTCAGCAAAACGGACGCGAGCATGCCGAACCAGCAAAGCCCGGTCAGCATGTGCGCGCTGCTCGAGATCCACAAAAGCGTCGGCGCGAACCACACCCCGCGCAGATGTCCAAGCGAATGCGCCACGGCCGGCAGATATTCGCTCGCCGGCAAAATTCCCTGAGGACCGATCAACCCGTGAATCTGGAAGGCGAGCGAAAAGAATGCGGAGAAGTACACCAACCCGAGCGCGCGAAGAAAAAGCCAGCGTGGAAGGAATCGGTCTGGCGGACCCTGCTTTGGATCGAACAGCCAGCGGATTACGAAGAGAGTACGGCTCATGAAGCAGGTCTCAATTCTCAGTTGCCAGTTCTCAGTTGCTAACCTTCAGGACGTTCCTGCTGAGAACTGAGAACCGGCAACTGAGAACTCTTCCGCCAATGATAGAAGAACGGAATGCCTCCAAGGATTACCGCGAGGCCGAGTGAAGACCGTACCGGACGGACCATCCAGAGGTTGACCGTCAGCGCCACGGCGGCGACGAGAAAAATAAGCGGCGTAATGGGATATCCCCACACGCGGTACGGCCGAACGAGATCCGGTTCCTTCCAGCGCAATCGCAGGAGAGCGATTGCCGTCAGCGCGAAGAAAATCCAGACGGCGAAGACAAAAAGTGAATACAGCTCCTCGAACGTGCCAGTGAGCGCGAGCAACGCCGCAACTGTTCCGAGGAAGATCAGCGATCCGGTGGGAGCATGCGTCGTGGGATGCAGGCGCGTGGCGAATCGAAAGAAGACTCCGTCGCGCGCCATGGCGAAGGGAATGCGCGCCCCGGTCATGATCACTACGTGCAGCGCGCCCAGAGCGGAAATCGCCATCGCAATGGTGAGCCACACGGCCCCGCGCGATCCGGCAAAGGATTGCACGACGTCCGATGCGATGTGCGGCGAGGTCGCTGCCGCTGCAACCGGCAGGACATGGAAGTACGTCGCGTTGGCCATCAGGTACAGGACTCCGATCGTGGCCAGCCCCAGGAGAATGGAACGCGGGATATTTTTCTCCGGCTGCTTGATTTCCTCGCCGAGATCACCAAGATCGTTGAATCCGTTGTAGGCCCACATCGCCGGAACGAGCGCAGTGAGAAGCGCGCCAAGAGTCGCCCATCCGAGCGTGGGCGTCACCGTTGCCGCGACATTGGCATGTTTCGCGCCAAGAAACAATCCTCCAACGATGATTAGAACAAGGGTCAAGATCTTCGCCCCGGTCAGCGCGACTTGGATCGCACCGCTCAGTTCGACGCTGAAGTAATTGATTGCGGCGACGACGATGACGATCAAAGCCGCGAGAGGCTGTGCGGTTGTGAAATTGAATTCGTAGCTGCCGATGTGCGTCGAGAAAAGAGGCATTGCCACTGCGGGAAAAAGAAAGCTGAGAAAACGCACGAAGCCGGCCGCTAAACCTGCCATGGCTACGGGTCGGTCTAGGAAAGAACTCATCCAGCCGAAGAGAAACCCCCAAAGCGGACCGAGGCCGCGGCCGAGATAGACGAAGGGTCCTCCGGACTTGGGAAACGCCGCGCCCAATTCGGCATAGCAGAATGCGCCGAATAAAACGATGACGCCTCCGAGCACCCACGCTGTCAGAACAAGTCTTGACGAGCCCGCAATCCGAGCCATATCGCTTGAGACAAGAAAAATTCCCGTGCCGATCGTGTCCCCGATGACGACCGCCGTCGCCGACCAGAGGCCAAGCCCGCGAATCAGAGTGGATGAAGTTGACGAATCGGAGTGGGCACCATGCGGCATGGAGTCCTGAGACTACTCATGGCATCTGTCGCGGTCAACTTGACGATTCGCGGTACCGCCACCGCGTGCGGGAATCTATGTGTCAGCGTTGCCGCCTACGCGTTATCATCGAAGCGCTATGGTCGCGCAGAAGATGATGTTGAGCGAGTTTCCCTGGAATGAGGGTTACCGCGTCGCGGAAAACGCTGAGGTCATCACGCCTGCACTGGTGATCTATCCGGAAGTCATTGCTTCGAACATCGATTGCACCCTGCGCTTGCTCGGCGGAAATCCCGACCGCTGGCGCGCGCATATCAAGACTGCAAAGCTGAACTTTACATTGCACATGCTGATCGACCACGGTGTGCGGAATTTCAAATGCGCCACCACGCTCGAACTGCTGCAAGCGTGCCGCAGCGGGGCGAATGATGTGCTCGCGGCGTATCCCGTGATGGGAGCCAATGCTCGTCGGGTACGCGAGATTGCCGAGGAATTTCCCCGGGTAACGATCTCAGTGTTGGCGGAAAACGAAGAACAGGTATCGCAATGGCGCGGGAGTTCGGTCGGAATTTTCCTGGATATTAATCCCGGCATGAACCGGACCGGCATCGAGCAAAGCCATAGCGAGCGGGTTGTTGCGATGGCTCGCGCGATCGAGAAAGCGGGACTAGAGTTCCGCGGACTGCATTACTACGACGGCCAATACGGCGGGATGGATGCCGCAGAGCGTAACGCCGGCACGCATGCCGGTTACGATCGCCTGCTCGAACTTGTGAGCGACGTGAAGAAAAATGGGATGACCGTGCGTGAAGTCATTACCGCGGGTACGCCGACGTTTCCCTGTTCGCTGGCATACGCCGGTTTTCGCGGAGCGGATTTCATCCACGGCGTATCGCCCGGAACAATCGTCTATTGCGACGCCACCTGCCTGGCGCAGCTTTCAAGCGACTATGGCTATGCACCCGCAGTGCTGGTTTTATCTCGGGTGGTGAGCCATCCGAACGAGAAAGTCTTCACCTGCGATGCCGGACATAAGGCCGTTTCAGCCGACGCGGGAGTGCCCACATGCGTGGTCGTCGGCCACTCCGATCTGACGCCGCTATCACCGAGCGAAGAGCATCTGCCACTGAAAGGGAATGGAAGCGCAACAACGCTGCGCGTCGGGGACATGGTCTATCTGTTGCCGCGGCACATTTGCCCTACCGTGAATAATTTCGATTTCGCGTTATTGGCGAAAGATGGCGAAATTCAATCGGTGGAGAGAGTTTCGGCCCGTGGCCATGAAGATCCGCTACTGCGAAAACCGGTAAGCGCAGGCTGACAGGCGCGCCGCTCTTATGCGGCGTCGTGACGTCGTGATCCCTAACAACCTTGGAAGGAAGGCCGCGTTCACCTGCCCGCCATCAGCCGGCGTTTGTCCCTTGCGAGTGCGCAGCCTTAAGATGCGCATCGAATTGCGCCTGCAGCGATCTCTGATATTCCTCGCGATTAGGGCGATGGCTCGAACTCACTGCTTTGAATGCAGCAGGACACGCCGTGCAACCGGCTTCGACAGGAATATCCCGCAGCCACTTCGCTACGCGCAACGTTGGTTTCTTCATTCTGCTTAGAGAATGTAGCGTGACAGGTCCTGGTCCTTCACGATGTCGGTCAGCATCTTGCGGACGTAGTCCGCATCCACGATGAACTGCTGGCCTTTTCTCTCCGGTGCATCGAAGCTGAGTTCATCGAGCACGCGCTCCATGATGGTGTGCAGGCGACGCGCCCCGATGTTCTCGGTGCTCTCATTCACGCGGAAGGCAAAGTGCGCGATTTCATCCAGCGCCTCGGGAGTGAATTCGAGTTTTACGCCTTCGGTTTCCAGCAACGCAGTGTATTGCTTCACGAGCGACGACTTCGGCTCCGTCAGAATGCGGACGAAATCTTCCATGGTCAGCGATTGCAATTCGACACGGATTGGAAAGCGGCCTTGCAACTCGGGGATCAGATCGCTTGGCTTCGAAACGTGAAACGCGCCGGCAGCGATAAAAAGAATGTGATCAGTACGCACCATGCCGTAGCGCGTGTTGACCGTCGTGCCTTCGACGATCGGCAGAATGTCGCGCTGCACGCCTTCCCGGGAAACGTCGGGCCCGTGGCCGCCTTCGCGGCCGGCAATCTTGTCGATTTCGTCGAGAAAAACAATGCCGGAGTTCTCGACGCGATCAATCGCGGTACGGGTGACCTGGTCCATGTCGATGAGGCGCTGCTCTTCTTCCTGAATAAGATACTCGAATGCCTCATTGACCTTCATCTTCCGCTTCTTGGTGCGCTGGCCGAAGATGTTCGGCAGCATGTCTTTGATGTTGACGTCCATCTCTTCCACGCCCTGATTGGTCAGGATCTCGAACGAAGGAAAATTCCGCTCGCGGACGTCGATCTCGACCATGCGCTCGTCAAGTTTGCCCTCCCGCAGTTGCTGGCGTAGTTTCTCGCGGGTGCGATTGGAAGACTCTGTTAATGCCGGTGTTCCCTCGATCACGACGCCGCCCGTTGTTGACGGAGTTTCAGGCCGCGGCGGAGGCGATGGCGGCAGAAGCAGGTCGAGGAGCCGTTCTTCTGCATTGAGTTCCGCTTTGTCCGCGATATCTTCAAGTTTTTCTTCACGGACATTGTCGATGGCGATCTCGACCAGATCGCGCACCATCGATTCCACGTCGCGCCCGACATATCCGACTTCGGTGAACTTCGAGGCCTCTACCTTCAGGAATGGCGAATTCGCTAGCTTCGCCAGACGGCGGGCAATCTCGGTCTTTCCCACACCCGTGGGGCCGATCATGATGATGTTCTTGGGAATGACCTCTTCAGCGAGCTCGGCTGACAACTTCTGGCGCCGCGTGCGATTGCGCAGGGCGATCGCCACGGCGCGCTTGGCGTCTTTCTGGCCGATCACATGTTTATCGAGTTCGGCGACAATCTCGCGTGGAGTCAGTTCGTCCAGCGCAAGCTGTTCTTCTTCGGCGGATGATGGAAGATAAATGGCCATAAAAGTTGAATTCGCAATCCTAACTAGACGAGGACGGGGTTACCGTGTCCCCGCCGGCATGACTCCATGTTTAAACATGTCAAACCACATGGTGGTATCGGCTTCGTTATGAATTCGCAATTCCCGAATCACCTCGCGGGCAAATTCAATGCTGCCCAAACCGCTCGCAGTAATGATGTTCCGATCCGTTACTGCCAGATCGTCCACGTAAGAACCGCCGTCCTGATAATCGGGGACCATACTCCTCAGATACGACTTAGCGTTGCTGGTATGTCGAATTCCTCGGGTGAGCCCGGCGCGGGCAATCTCGAGTGTGGCGGCGCAGATGGCGCCGATCAAAACTCCTTCTTCGTGCAATCGGTGGAGCAGCGGATGAATCTCGGCGCGCGATGCCTCCTGCCACATATCGCCACCAGGGAGCATGAAGAAAGCGGCATCCGAGGGCAGAGCAGCCTCCAGCGTCACATCCGGACTGATTTTCAGGCCCGCCATGGATGAAATTTCTTGTCGTGAAAATCCTGCGGTCACGACCTCATACTTACCGGACTTCCTGATCTCACAGAAGGTATGCGCCGGTTCCCAATCGGCGAATCCGTCAAAAACCAGCAGGTATGCTTTCGGTTTCATCCCGTTCGGGCTTAACGATCCCCTCTGCCCCGGGGTCACAGCTCTTCAATCGTGACCCTGTCATTGGTATAGATGCACATCTTGCCTGCAATCTTCATTGCTTCTTCGGCGATCTGGCGGGGGGAAAGCTGCGTGTGTTCAGCGAGAGCCTGCGCAGCTGCCTGGGCATAGGGACCTCCGCTGCCGATTGCAGCAATCCCGGTGTCGGGTTCGATCACGTCGCCCTGACCGCTGAGCAGGAAAGTCTGCTCTTTATCGCTGACAATCAAAAGGGCTTCCAGATGGCGCAGGAACTTGTCAGTTCGCCAATCCTTCGCTAATTCGACGGCCGCCCGCCCCAGATTGCCGTGATATTGCTCCAGCTTCGACTCGAATCGGCTGAACAAAGTGAACGCGTCGGCCGTGGAACCGGCGAATCCCGAGAGAATCTTGTCGTTGTAGAGCCGCCGAATCTTCTTCGCCGAATGTTTGATCACCGACTCGCCCAGCGTGACCTGTCCATCGCCGGCAAGGACGACAGTGCCGTTGCGGCGCACCGACAAAACCGTTGTGGAACGTATCAGTCGTTTCTGGCTCATGAGCGTAATTTTTGATTATAGCAGCGGCGCGAGAGCCCCGAATCGCGGCCCACAGATGTGAATAAGCTGAGCTTTTTCCGATATTTGCAGAGTGCTTTGGTAACCCCTCTGCGGATTACTCCTGTGACATTTACCGGCTCGCCTATGCCCCGTACCTTGTGCACATGAGGCAGTCGGCAGCAGTCCTGTGTAGCGACAAACGGTCGTTGGGAGCCCTCGAAGGTTCGCTCGAGGAACTCGGCATTGAGCTCTTGCTGTGCCGCTCCAATCAGGAAGCCCTCGAATCTGTCATGACTGGCCGCTGCAACACTTTGATCGTGGATTTCGATCTGGCGGGCGCGGAAGAAGCGATCCGCATGGCGAACCTGCTGCCTCCTTCTCAGAAGCCCGCGCTCCTCGCGATCGCGAGCCGGGCATGGCCGGGAACCGGACAGGCGTTTCACTCCGGCGCGCACCGCATTCTTTACCGGCCTCTCGAAGCCGACCTGGTAAAAGACGCGTTGAAGGCGAGCCGCAAGCCGAAGACGAACCGGCGCAGGTCGATACGCTACGACGCGAAGACGCTCGTTTATCTCGAACTGGAAGGCCGGACGATCGCCGGGGTCAGCATAGATATCGCAGAACACGGCCTCGCCCTGCAAGCAACCGAAGCAGTGCCGATGAGTTCCAACGTCGAATTTCGCTGCGTATTGCCGGGAAGCGACCAATCTGTACACGGCCACGCCGATGTGATGTGGGCTGGTGACCATGGCCGCGCTGGCTTGTTTTTCTCGAAGCTCTCTCCGGCGGCGCGCAAGCAACTCAAGCACTGGCTGCATCGACGGCACAAGAAAGACACGGTCCGTGACTTGCTCCCTCCGGATGACGCACAAGTTGCGTTTGCTGCGGCAGCAGAAGAAGTTCAGACCGAAGCCTAGACTTTAGCCCGAACTCTGAAGTTCAGTTTCCTCGCTCGCCTTCCTTTCCCTTAGAATCTGTCAGTCTGATTCCTCAGGAGAGCGTGCCTTGCCCACAACTCCCCAGCCTGCGTCGGCTTTCAACGGACATTCCATGGTTGGCCAGCTACAGCGCGTGCTGGTGTGTTCGCCACGATCGGCCGGATGGAACCGGCCGGAGTACGCTGCCCGGTGGCGGGACCTGGGATTTCACCAGGCGCCCGATTTCGCTTTGGCCGAGAGTCAGCACGCAGCTTTGTGTACCGAGTTGGCGGCTGCCGGTGCTGAACTGGTTGAGTTGCAGGCCGCTCATGATCTTTCGCTTGACGCGGTCTATACGCACGATGCTTCACTGGCTACGGACTTCGGATTAATTGTGATGCGTCCGGGGAAAGCGAATCGCATCGTCGAAGGTCAACGGCACGGCTCGTTTGCGGAGGGAATCGGCATTCCAACTTTCGGCGAAATCACTGCTCCCGGGACGACCGAAGCGGGTGACATGGTCTGGCTCGATGCGAAAACGCTGCTTATCGGCCACGGCTACCGCACGAACGCAGACGGCATCGCGCAAATGCGAAATCTATTGGCGCCCAAGGGCGTTGAGGGGTTATCGGCTCCGCTTCCCTACGGAAACGGGCCGTCTGAATGTCTGCATTTAATGTCGCTGATCAGCCTTCTGGATGAGCATGCGGCTGTAGTGGATCTTCCCTGGCTTGCGGTCGAGACGGTTGAGATGCTCAAGGCTCGCGGCTTGAGATTGATCGAGATTGACTACTCGGAACGCGGAACGCTCGCGTGCAATGTCCTGTCGCTTGGGGCGAAGCGCCTGCTGGCGATTGAGGAGAACCGGAAGACCAACGAGGCGCTTCGTGTCGCTGGATTCGATGTGAGAACTTTCCCTGGCAGCGAGATCTGCATCAACGGCAGCGGCGGTCCGACCTGCCTGACCCGGCCACTGCTGCGGGCCTGACATCACAGACGAACGTGGATTTGCGACCGACTACCGGTAACTCAATTTCCGATTAGTCCGTTTACCAGGGCATGATTGGAAAGTTGGGTGCATACAGGATATAAGGATTGTTGACCGACAGCCGGCGCGAGTCTCGGGCAAGTTGTTTCTGTCACTGCTTCATGTAATGAACCGCAACACATCCTGACTTAAGAATCTTTGATTCGACAAGCTTCAATTGTAATTTCTCCGGCAGGCTAATACCTTCCAACAGCCGTCTCCCTTCTCCTGCAACTATTGGCTGAACGACAAAATGATATTCATCAACCAGACCAAGCTCTATAAGTTGTGAAGGGACCGCTACACCGCCGATTAAAATATTTTTGCCTTGTTCCTGTTTCAATTTAAACATTTCATCTTGAAGCTTCGTACGAACGATTCTCGCATTTCCTTCAGCGCTGTCCAATGATCGCGAAAAAACAATTTTATTGATGGAGTCGAATCCGTCGGCAAATTCGTTCATTGCTTTCGTCTTGGAATGGTTTTTCGCGACATCAGGCCAAAAAGGAACCATCAATTGATAGGTTTTACGGCCGAAGACAAGTAGGTCGACATCTCGCATGATGTGCGTAAAATATCCATGCATCTCGTCATCGGCAACCACTTTAGTGTGGTCGCAGCAGCCATCTAAGGTGATATTGATTGCGAAGATTACATTTCTCATTTCCGCCTCGGATCGAGCAGCATGGTTGTTCGAACATAAAAACAATAACTCTGAACAGCGCGTCATTCCAAGTTCTCGGAAACTGCTTCACGAAATCAACCGGTGTCGCTACCGGCGGACTGCCGCTGACAACAGTTGGTATGATGTTGCTGCCGAAGGCACACACCAGCTCGGGAAAGAGCGCAGCGATGTCATGTTTTTGTCGGCGGTTCTTCGTAATTTCCGCAGTTTTCCTTGGGATTGCATTCACAATAACGGTTTTCGGCTGGGCTCAAACTTCGACGCTGCCCGCGGTAACGCTCGATTCGCTTACGAGCGCGCAATCTCTGCGCGATGGCATTGAAATCCAGTCTGGTCCGGCGACGCTTCGCGTCACCGCGCTGCGCGACGATATCCTCCGCATTCGCATCGCGCCTGGTAGCGTTCTGCCCGAAGATGCATCGTGGGCGGTTTCTGCCGATGCTCGCGGCAAGTCAGTTGACGTGAAGGCGGTTCAAGAGGGCGCATCCGCCGGATTTCGCACTTCTGCTTTGGATGTCCGGATTGAACGCAATCCTCTACGCCTCATAATTCGCGATCTCGCAGGCAACATAATCTGCGCCGATGCAATGGGAAGCCCGGTCAAGTTTCAGTTAGGCGGATTTTCACTCTACAAGGCAATGCCGGACGGCGAGCACTATTTCGGTCTGGGGGACAAGACCGGACAATTCGATCGCCGCGGCCAGGCCTACACGTTGTGGAATACGGACGTTGGTCCGCAGGAATCGGTCGATCCGCTCTACAAGAGCATCCCGTTTTTTCTCGCGGTCAGCGGCACCCAAAGCTATGGCATTCTTCTCGACAACACCTGGCGCACATGGTTTGACTTCGGCAAGCAGGCGCGCGACGTCCTTGCCTTCGGCGCAGAGGGCGGGCCGCTCGACTATTACTTTATCTACGGACCAGCCCCGAAACATGTCATCGAAAGCTACACAGACTTGACCGGCAAGCCACCTCTACCTCCTTTATGGGCATTGGGATTTCAGCAATCGCGTTACAGCTACACGCCGGAGTCGCAGCTTCGCCAGATTGCCAACCGGCTGCGCTCCGACAAAATTCCTTCGGATGTTGTTTATCTCGACATTGATTATCAGGACCGCAATCGGCCGTTCACGGTGAATCCAAAGACATTCCCGAATTTCCCCGGCCTGGTCTCTGACTTGCGCAAACAGCACTTCCATCTCGTCAACATCACCGACCTGCATATTGCCCATGCTACGAATCAGGGATATGCGCCTTACGATTCGGGCCATGCAACCGATCAATTCGTAAAGAATCCCGACGGCAGCGAGTTCGTCGGCGTGGTGTGGCCCGGCCCGGCGGTATTCCCGGATTTCACACGCGCGCAAACACGCGAATGGTGGGGAAGTCTCTATCGGGACTTCGTAAAGGACGGTGTTTCGGGATTCTGGAATGACATGAACGAGCCTGCGGTGTTCGACGGACCCGGAAAAACCATGCCGCTGAACACCGTGCATCGCATCGAAGAACCGGGCTTCACCACGCGCACGGCCACCCATGCGGAAATCCATAACATCGTAGGTCTCGAAAACGCCCGCGCCACCTACGAAGGACTTCTGGAGCTGCGTCCCAATGAGCGGCCGTTCGTCTTGACGCGAGCGACGTTTGCGGGAGGCCAGCGTTACGGCTTCACCTGGACTGGCGACAACTCCGCCACCTGGAACCATCTGCGCCTGGCCAGCCAGATGGTGCTCAATCTCGGCATCAGCGGAATTCCTTTTGTGGGCGCAGATGTCGGCGGATTCAACGGTTCTCCATCGCCCGAGCTGCTCACGCGTTGGGTGGAAGTCGCCGCATTCTCTCCGTTCTTTCGCGACCACGCGACGAAAGGCAGCCTGCCGCACGAAATCTGGAACAACGGACCCGCGCAGGAAGCGATTCGCCGGCGCTATATTGAGACCCGCTACAGGCTCCTGCCTTACTTCTATACGCTGGCGGACGAAGCATCGCGCACCGGAATTCCACTCATGCGCCCGGTATTTCTCGAATTTCCGGAGATCTTCGCGTCCTCGTATCCGGGTTTCGACAACCTCGATACCGAGTTTCTTCTTGGCCGCGATCTGCTGATCGCGCCGCCACCGTTCGGCGAGATGGTAAACGATTATTCCGTCTCGTATCCGCCCGGGACGTGGTTCGACTTCTGGACCGGCGAGAAGATGCCGCCTCAACCATTCGCGCCTTCAATCGTCACTATTGCCAATGCAGGACCAGATGCGATTTTCCCCGCGCCGCGGGCGATTCATCCGCCGCTCGACACTCTGCCGGTATACGTCCGGGCGGGAAGCATTCTGCCATTTCAGCCTCTGATCCAGAATACCGACGAAACTCCCAATGGTCCGCTGGAACTCGATGTTTATCCCGGCCCTGATTGCAATGGATCGCTCTACCTCGACGACGGGCACACGTTCGGCTACCAACACGGAGAATTCCTGCGGCAGTCGTTCACCTGTGAGTCGGACG
>DATAUY010000167.1:0-8679 GCA_036268025.1 Candidatus Sulfotelmatobacter sp.
TCGATCACGGCGATCATGTCCGCAGCGCTGTCGGTAATGAGCTGGAAAAGGCGGTCACGCTCCAGTAGTTGCCGCCGTATGCGCTGGAGTTGGAAATGCTGGTAGATCGTATAGATGTCGAAGACCAATACAAGGGCGGTAAGGCCCCGCACCCATTCCCTCAGGTTCAGGGAATAGATCTTGTCGCTGTGGAGGTCAATGTTAGGGAAGGTCAACGCGATAATAGCAAAGGTCAAGACCAGGGTGACTGCCACCGCAAGTCCCCACAGCCACCATTCGCGCCCTTCTACCTTGCGGGAAGAAGGCAGCACGCGAGAAATGTCATTCGCGGAATTGAATGCGTCGTCCATAATTAGACTGCTGGCCTTAAGTATTCGCAGGGCATGGTGCCTTCGTCACTCACAGCAAGGGCTATCCGAAACCCCACGGTGCATTTGAAAGACCATATCGGGCACGGCCTAACGTCCTCTCTTTTGACGCCAGATGAAACGCGCCGCCGCGCACGGCGTCTAGGATCGGGAAGTCGTCCGCAATTTGAACACTCTGTTTCGGCCGCCAGGCATGGCGGGAATGGTGGTAGCTGCACGTCAGCGTTTAGACTGAACGAATTGCCGACGAGGCTCTTTTGGCGATTGATGTGCATCAGCCTTAGGCGCCATGAACCCTCCCATTCGGCTCGACGGTCTTTTGTTCAGTCAGGACCTCCATGTGCTCGGCGTGATGAAGGAAGTCCTGAGCAGCTTTTCTATCGCGACGCAAGTCTGCCAGGAATTCGCCCCTGCTGTAGACGCCGTCACCCATCGCAGGCTCGACGCCATCATCGTCGACTGGCAGAACACAGAAAATCCGACCCGCATCGTGCGTTCCGCGCGAAAGTCCAGCCCGAACAACAATTCGACCATTGTGGCGCTGGTAAGTCCGGGCAACGAAACGCACGCTCTCCTGGTGGGAGCGAATTTCATGATTCACAAGCCGGCGGACGCGGAGCACGCAGGCCGATGCATGCGCGCAGCCTACGGAACCATGCTGCAGAACCGCAGGCGCGCGGCTCGCGTCCCCGTCGACATTCCGGTGACCGCGCGAGTGTCCGAGATTGGGCTCGTCGAAGCTAGGATCAGCGATCTCAGCATTGGCGGTCTGGCTCTGCAATGCGATCGGCCGCTACAGATCAATTTAGAAGTCCTGACCCACTTCACGCTGCCAGATGCTGATCGCCGAATTCATGTCACTGGCAAGGTCGTAAATGCGAATGCCGCAGGTCGGGCGGGCTTACGCTTCTCTTTTGTTTCCGAGGACGATCTCGAAGCTCTCGAAAACTGGCTGGCTACCGAGTTAGCAAAACTGGAGAAAGCTGAGATGCCTGCCTGACTATGGGAAAACCAACGGTGCCGGAAAAAACCCATGATGCTATTCCCGAGTCTCAAGCTTTGACCATCCTATTAGCTGAGGACTCCCCAATCTATCGCCGGTTGATCGAACAGCAGTTCAAAGAGTGGGGCTTCGACTTTATCCTGGCCAAAGACGGCAAGGAAGCGTGGAAGATATTGAGTGGGCGAAATGCTCCCAGATTGGCTGTACTGGATTGGGTGCTTCCGGAAATTGACGGCGTGGAGATCTGCCGCCGTCTGCGTTCGAGTTCCAAAGATGTTCCTTACACCTACACGATCTTATTGACCGCCAAAAGCGAAAGGCTGGAGATGCTGGAGGCGATGGAAGCGGGTGCCGATGACTTCCTTGCAAAGCCGTTCGATCCTCCCGAACTAAAAGCGCGACTGTTGGTTGGCAAGAGAATTGTTGATCTGCAGCAACGGTTGGTCACTACCAACCGGGCTCTGCAGTTCGCTGCTTGCCATGACTTCCTGACAGGTTTGTGGAATCGCGCCGAGATTCTTAATTTCCTGCAGCGTGAGCTTGAGCGCGCGCGTCGGGATCGTACTCCGGTCGGGGTTGTGCTGGCAGACGTCGATCACTTCAAGAAAGTGAACGATCAACTCGGGCACGACTCCGGAGACACCGTCCTGAAAGCGGTTGCCGAGAGTCTCACCTCGAGTTTGCGCCTCTACGATGGCGTAGGTCGATACGGCGGAGAGGAATTCCTGTTAGTGATACCCGGCTGCGATCTTGAAATCACCACACGGCGAGCCAACCAGATCCGAGAGCGTATCGCGAGGACACCCATCGCGGCGAGATCCGAAAATATCCACGTCACAATCACCATGGGGGTAGCGATCGCAGAGGCCTCCTCCGACGTAGACAAGTTAGTTCAAAGCGCTGATCTTGCGATGTACCAAGCCAAGAAGAAAGGACGCAACCGCGTCGAGCAGGCCGAGAGCACTCCGTTTGCCTCAGTCGCGACGCAAGGCTGATCCTGAGGCTTGCTGAGCATCGACCTCAAAGCACGGGGCCTGTGCCCTCCAAGAAACTCCGTGCCGAATCGCATTTGCGATCCCCCCACTGAAAACGAAAAAAACAAAACCGTGCTGTTCAAGTCCGGAACACTATTCCCGAATTGAGACGGTACCAAATCGGATTACAAAACCTTACACGGTGTAAGTTAAGCGGTCCTTTGATGTTATCCGCTTGCTCGCCAGTTTCAAGGCTGGCACCGTCCTTGCAACACGAATTGTCGAATCGTTGCGTTTTATTTGGCCGCTCTCCCTCTTACGGCAACCACGCAACGACATCAAGAAAGAATACTGACGGCTCTCGACTCGTCAAAGGTGATTGAGAATGCAAGGAAGGACCGTTTGGGTGATTCTCTCAATGGCACTCACGGCAGGCCTGTGCCCCGCACAAGAACCTGTCCAGGTGGGACAACAAGACCACCGCTACAACCAGGCGCTACTGACGTTCGAAGAAAACCGCGGCCAGACAGACCCGCAGGTGAAGTTTCTATCTCGCGCCAAGGGGTATACCGCCTTTCTAACAGCGAGTGGCGTTGTGCTTACCGTCCGTCCCAAAGAGGTCGTAAAGGCGGAAGGCAAGCCGGCTTCTTCTGCGGCTTCGCACAAACGCGCGTCGAGCACCGCCGTCGAGTTCCGGCTGGTGGGATCCGCTAACGCGATGGCGGTTGGGGAAGAAGCGCAACGTGGGCGCGTTAACTATTTCATCGGGAATGATCCAAAGCAGTGGCACACAAATGTGCCCACCTATCGGAGTGTCCGGTACAAGGGCATTTACCCGGGAATTGATCTCATTTATTACGGGAATCACCGGCAGCTGGAATACGATTTCGTGGTCGCTCCGCATGCTGATCCAGACGCGATTCAGTTCGAGGTTAAAGGCGCTCGACAGGTCCAGCTCGGTTCCGAGGGCAACCTCATCGTCAAAATGAGCGATGGCGAGCTCCACTTTGAAAGCCCAACGGTCTACCAGGAGTCCAGCGGCCTCCGCATACCGCTCCATGGCGAATACGTAATGAAGAGTCCAACCCGGGTGGGCTTCCACATTCCCAGTTTCGATCCCCGCAAGCCCTTAATCATCGATCCAGTCCTGGTTTACTCAACCTACTTGGGGGGAACCGGAGACGACCAACCGACGGGAATTGCTGTAGATAGCGAGGGCAGTATTTACGTCAGTGGGTACACCGATTCGACGGACTTTCCCCTTGCGACTCTCGGCTCGCTCCCACCGGGAGCCGACCATGTCTTTGTGGCGAAGTTCGATGCCACCGGATCAAATCTGGTGTACGCCGATTACATCGGTGGCAACAGTGAGGACTACGGCTATGCTCTCGCCGTCGATAGCGTGCATGAGGTCTACATAACCGGCAGCACAGCTTCCAGCGATTTTCCGGTGGTGAATGCATATCAAGGGACTTATCCAGGTTCGTTCAATGCGTTCCTGACGAGAATCTCCAGCGATGGATCGTCCCTTTTGTATTCGACCTATCTTGGAGGGAATGGATCGGATGTTCCTTCCAGCGTGGCGATCGACAATTTGTCGGATGCGTATGTTACTGGCAGCACATCATCGACTAATTTTCCAGTCGCTAATGCCTACCAACCTACAGCATCGCCCAACCAAGGTGGCGTTTATGGCACTTATGGATTTCTGACCAAATTCAGTCCCGATGGCTCCTCCCTCATATTTTCCACTTATTTTGCTGGGAGCTCAAACGTCGCCCTCAATTGCGGCGGGACGCCGTGCTGGCCCGAACCATTTAGCCTGGTCACAGGGCTGGCCCTTGACGCCTCCGGCAATGCGTACCTCGCCGGTTCGACGAATACGTATGACTTCCCCACGACTCCTGGCGCCTATTTCACGACCGACTCCACGATACAGAACAGCTCAGTCGGATTCGTGAGCAAGATCTCTGCCTCTGGAAGGCTGGGATACTCGACCTACTTCTATGATTCGGCCAGTTTTACAGATGTTACCGGAGTCGCCGTGGATAGCTCTGGTTCGGCCTACATTACAGGCCTGGCGTTCAGCGACGGCACTTTTCCGATTACTTCCACCAGCATTTGCGACCCGGCGGTCTCTGGATCTGCGTGCAGCTATGCTTTTGTGACAAAGTTTGACGCCGCAGCTTCCACTCTGGCGTACTCTACTTTTTTGGGGCCGAACAACTACGCCGTCCCAGCGGCGATTGTTCTCGATCAAAACAACGATGCGTACGTGTTGGCTACTACCTCGAGCAACTCGTTTGCGACAGTAGACGGTCTCGCTCCTTACGCTGGAGGAAATGACGTTTTGTTGGTGGAGATCGATCCTGCGGCAGGTTCCCAGCTTTTCGCAACATATCTGGGCGGAACAGCCGACGAAACCGCCACCGCAATGACCCTCGACACGGCGGGGAATCTCTACATTACCGGCACGACCGATTCAACTGATCTGCCGACGACGCAGCAAGCATTCCAAAGCAAGCCAGGCGGCAATAGCGACGGTTTTGTAATGAAGATCGGAATCGCTTCTGCTCCATTGGTTTCCTTGACTCCAGGCGTGCTTTCATTCGTCTCGCAACAAGTCGGGTCGACCAGTCCCCCGCAACAAGTGGTGCTTCACAACGTGGGCGATTCCGCACTTACCATCACATCGATCTCGGTAGCTGGAGATTTTGCGGAAGCGGACAACTGCGGAAGCAGCGTGGTGGCGGGCGGCAGTTGCACCCTCTCCGTCACGTTTAGTCCCACCGCAGCCGGACAGAGAACGGGATCGATCATCATCACTGACGATGCCGCAGGATCGCCACATGCTGTCACTCTGAGTGGAACCGGAGCGGCGGCTGTTCTTGCTTTATCTCCCGCATCGCTCGTATTTTCCGCCGTTGCGGTCGGCAGTTCCAGCTCTTCACAAACGGTAACGCTCTCGAATCAGGGAAACTCCAGTTTGAGTATCAGCAGCGTACAGGTCACTGCCGACTTCACACAAACCAACAACTGTCCGGCCACGCTGGCCGCCGCCTCGTCCTGCACACTTAGTGTCACTTTTACCCCCACCGCAGCCGGAAATCGGACTGGCGCGCTGACCATCAATGACGGCGCCGCAGGTAGCCCTCACAGCGTATCGCTTTCAGGAAGCGGGTCCGATTTCGCTCTGTCTGGATCGCCTTCCAGCAATACGGTCAAAGCGGGTGGAAGCGCGGCATTCACCGTAACGGCCAGCCCGGCCGGCGGGGCCTTCAGCAGTCTGATTCAATTAAGTTGTAGCGGAGCGCCCACGGCCTCGACTTGCACTCTCTCGCCTACTTCGGTCACGCCAGGTTCGAATCCTGCATCGGTAGGTCTTACCATCGCTACCACAGGATCTACAGCCGCAGCGCTACCGATTCTGCCCAAACAAGAGCCGCCAGTGTACGCATTCTGGGTATCGCTTGAAGGGTTGGGCATATCTGCACTCGTGTTGATGGGCTCCTCGCGCCGCCGCAGAGGGAAGACATTGGTTCCGGTGTTGCTCGCCCTAGTGGTGTCCGGTTTGCTATTCATGTCCGCCTGCGCGGGCGGCACCGGGATTGTAAAACAGAACGGAAAAGGAACTCCAGCGGGGACCTACACAATCACAGTCACGGGAACCGCAGGAGGCGTGCATCACTCCGTGCCGCTCACTCTAACCGTCCAGTAGAGCGGCACGCCGCTGAGAGCTAGTTGCAGGCCATCATGTTCTGAGTGGTGCCTTGCAGGCCCACAATCGAGTTCGCGATCAAGGGCAAGCTCCAGAATTTGTTGTGGTGCTTGCGAAGGTAGTAAGAGGCGGCAACGGAACCAACGCTCTTGACGGACGCCACAGCATAAGCGCGCGCCACCGTGGGATGCATGCCATACAAGTAGGCCGACTGCACCTCGGCGTTGCAGACATTCGTCTTGCCGGCAAGCCAATTTTCGCGGGCAAAGAGAGTGGTATAGGAGTCGGCGAACGTGCTTCCCGTTGAGATCACGGCCAAAGCGATGAACTTGTTATCGACGATCTTCGTTTCCACGGCAACCTTCGCGGTCGCTTTCGAAGAAGAGACAGGGGCCATAACTGCGACGACCGGGCTTGCTGTCATGATATTGCTGGGCGCATCTGGCAGTTCTGCTGCCACAGATGTCGCCGAAAGAACCAGAAGTACATATAGGCAGGAGAGAGCTTTTTTCATAGGTCGATTTCCCCTTCGTAACCTTGCATCAGAGTTTGATGATTTCGTGCAACGCATCATGGTTAGAGAGTACCCGTCTGACTCAGGCCGCACCATCGCTAGTCGGTGGTGGAACCGCGCTAGACCGTAACGGAACATGGTAACCACAGGTAACCACCCCTATGTGCCATCTGGCAGATGACCAAAAGGTAAACGGGATCCAACGTGAAATGAGGTCTCGTACCGCTTCGTGCGCGACGGCCTCAGAGGGGACATTATGAAAGTCATTCTGCTTGTGGAAGACAGCCGGCTTCTAAGAATCATGAATCAGCGGGCCCTGGTTCGCGTGGGGTATTCCGTATTGACTGCAAGCGATGGCGAGGAAGCCGTGCGTGTGGCACGGGAACGAGTTCCGGACCTGATCATCCTCGACATGTTGCTGCCAAAATTGGGCGGCCCTCAGGTCTTGCGTACATTGAAAGATGACGCCCTGACCGCCCACATTCCGGTGGTTGTGCTGAGCAGCCTGCCCCAAAGCAATGAGATTCGATTGAAAAAGGAGGGAGCCGCCGCCTATTTCGACAAGTCCGCGTTGGGACTCCATCGCGATTCGGACGCGATCGTCAAGATAGTCAGAACTATCCTCGGAGATAGCTCCCCATTTGTGGCTGCTTCGCCCGCCAAAATTGAAGGCGGTCTTGCCCGGAAAGCCAAAGGCAGCGCATGACGTCAGAAATGACATTCGAGTGCTTACCTGTGTCGAGCGATGCCGAAGTATTCAGCACCAGGTGTTTGATCTCCTAAAGATGGGGAATGCTGGTCAGCTTGAGCGGGACAATTAATATCTGCGGCGCTGAGCAAGAGCCCGGAAATACTGCCGGCTATGCCAAAGGGGCTTCCACCCAAGGAAACAGCCCAAGGAACCTTTGTCGGCCCGTCGCTGGAACGAACGAAAGTTGATGATCTGGCAACAATGTTCGTGCGGGACTATCGCATCAACGGGCGCAAGAGTCTAGCCGTCGATGTGACCAGTGAGCAGTTGGCGAGGTACGTTGACAAACGATAGCAGGAAGAGGCAGCGAACGCGACAATCAACCGGGAATTAGCGGCGCTCAAACGGATGTTTCATCTTGGGCAGCAGGCCACTCCGCCGAAAGTAGTTCGTGCGCCTAAATTTCCCAAACTCGCAGAGAACAATATCCGCAAGGGATTTCTGGAAGACGGGCAGTATCGCAAGCTGATCGAGTATTGCCCCGACCTTTGGTTTCGCGCCCTTGTCGAATGCGGACGTACATATGGCTGGCGCGTTTCAGAGTTGCTCACAATTTGCGTCAATCAGGTGGACGTACCCCAGCGTGCGATCCGCCTTGAGCCCGGCACAACGAAGAATCGTGACGGCAGAGAGGTACTTATGACGGATGAACTCTTTAAGCTCCTGTCTGCTCTCCCTTGCTCTTTCACGATTTGCGGAGAACGGTAGCGCGAAATCTTCGCAGGGCTGGAGTCGCCGAAGGAATCATCATGAAGATCGGCGGCTGGCGCACGCGGAGCGTCTTCGAACGATATGCAATCGTGAGCCGCTCGGACATAAACGATGCAATTCTGAAACTGCAGGAATCGGAGAAGCGCGTCGAGCATGAAAGAATGCAAACGGAACAACAGCAAACCCAGATAAGAGCACAAATTGGGCACAATGACGAAATATCCGGCCCATCAACTGCATCCCGTGCAGTGAACTAGCACCAGCTAGCTGCTCATTCTGTGGGGTTTAGAAGTGGTGCCGGGAGGGGGAGTCGAACCCCCAAGACCCGAAGGTCGGCGGATTTTGAGTCCGCTGCGTCTGCCAGTTCCGCCATCCCGGCGAGGAGGCTATACGAAAGATTATAAACGGTTTACGACGCCTTCGGGACTTTCGATCGAGAACTGATTTTAGGCCCGGTGGCCGTTTTAGTGGCTGCTGAACCCCGGGCGATCCCCGGTCGACGGGTAGACCGATGCAAAAAGGTTACCACATCTTTATTCTGAGGCGCGAAGGCGGCCAGCCTTTTCACCGCTTGCAACTTGTGCTCGGGAGCAAGATGGGCATAACGCATCGTCATTTGTATCGTCTTGTGTCCCATTAG
>DATAUY010000168.1:0-39682 GCA_036268025.1 Candidatus Sulfotelmatobacter sp.
GCAGCACCTAGTCGGGGGCAAAGCGTACATGACCGATTGGAACCGAGTTCGCGAGATCCAACACCTTCGGGAATCAGGTCGGCCAGCCGATGCTCTAGCGGAATTAGTAGCGATCCGCGAGGACACCCGAGATGAGTCGGATAGGAGTTCAATCCTTCTGCATGAGTCCCTCTGCTATCGCGATCTTGGCCAGTTCAGCAAGGCAGCTGAGGCCGCTTCGGCGGCGATAAATCTTCTGCCACCGGAGAGCCCGAGCCGTCCTTACGCGGAGTTCTCGTTGGCATGTGTTCACGAGATGGAGGGTAAATTTGACCTTGCAGTGCAAGAGTTCAGGGCATTGCTTAAGAAGAGCACGGTCCTCTTGAGCACGACTGACATTCAGTTCAGACGGGGAATTCAACTGCGGTTGATTGCAAATCTCATAGTTCTTGGACACGGAGTCGAGCCGCTGTCCATCGCAGATGGCCTCAAAACCGAGGACATTTCCGCAGAAGAAAGAGCTGAACTTTCATACCGGGAGGCTCAGGCTCATGGACTGCTCGGACGGCACGATAAGTCTCAAAGGCTGTACGAAGAAGCAGCTGCCGGGCCGCTGCAAGGTTTTCTTGCGGCAAGGGCTCACTTCCACATCGGAGAAGCTCTATATGATCGGGGTGAGTTCTCGCGTGCGCTGGAAGCATTCAAGAATGCCGAAGTTCTGGCTGAATCGAGCAGTTCCGATCAAGAGCTGTTTGCAAAATGGATCAAGCACACGAGGAAGGCACTTTCCGAATCTCGGTCGCAATAGTACTTGCTGCTCCCGAAAAGGTCGCGGAAATCTGGGGACAGACGGGATGTTCCCCGGTTTTTCGGAAACGGCTAAGCCACGAAGCCGGCGCTATTCCGTGTACAAGTGGGCGTAGGCTTCTCCGCGGCATCCTTATCTTGTTGGGCGGGTGGTTGTAGGTCGTATAACTCCCGGTATGGGACCGGCTGATGAGATAACCATTTCGGCTCCTTTCCTCCGAGCCTTGGTCGCTTGAGCGTTTCCAAGTCTACTCGCCCGAAGGGAGCCGACATGGTTATCTCATCAGCGTTGGCGTGTTCTATCACGATGGCACTGGCGTCTTTCCCCACTCAAGCCAAAGGCTGGCTCGAGTGGGGCACCTTCGAGTTCGTCGAATTCTTATGCGGGGTTAATGCTTGTTACTGTGATGTTGTTTCCTGCGAGGGATCCGGTGACTTTTACCTGGCGGCCGGCGAGGGCGGCGGCTTGGGCTTGATTGTCGAGGGTGTAAACCTTTTTCGTAGCGGGATCGTACAGGACATATTGGGCTCCCAGCTGAATGCATTTCTTCACGCAGGTGGCATTGTCGCGGCCCATGGTGGGATTTTTGTCCATCACTGCCGTGTGAGACCCGTTGGGCGCGCAGATGGAATCCGTGATTTCGCCGGTGACGGCCGGGGAGGAATTGGGAGAGGAATTGCCCGAATGTCCGGAAAGCGCGCAAACGGGAAGAGCCAGCAGAGCGCAGGTAAATGAGAAGCGAATAAGGCGTTGTCTCATGACGGATATTTGTTTCACGATTGATATCTCCAGATGAATTTGCTTTCTTCTTCCCTTTTAACGAAGCGGGAATGGGGCCTTGTCAAAGCAATGTCACAGACATGTCAGAGATCGGCAAACGATTCCTGTAGGGGTTTTGCTGGATCGGGAGATCAGCGGTTTCTTATTCCCCCACTCAAGCCAAAGGCGGGCTTGAATGGGCCACCGCTCGGTTATTCAGGAGAACACGCTGTCGAATTTGGCAGCTTTTCGCGTGGGCAGGAGTACCCACGCCACTTACGTTTTCAGTGGTGCTGGTCGCGGCGGCGGAGGTAGTCGATGAACATCTGTTCGACGGGCTTGTCGTAGGCGATCAGGACGTGGCGGACGGGACGTCCGCTGACGAAGTGGCAGACTTCTTCGGCGAGATTCTTCGCGTGATCCCCGGCGCGCTCGAGCGATTGCGTCATGAAGATGATTTGCAGACTGGCCTGGCGGGCGATGTTTTCCGGGTTCTCGATGTGGCGCAGGAAGATCAGGTTGCGCAGGCGATCCATCTCGGCATCGGCGCGGAGAACTTCGACCGCCTTGCTGACGTCTCGCTGAGAAAAGGCTTCGCCACAGTCGGTAAGCATTTTTTCGAGCAGCGTGGCCATTTGGGTGAGATCGCGTGTGTCTTCGGAGTCGATGCGCCCGCTGGCCGATTGCGCGCTGCTGCCGAAGTTGAGCAGAAGGTCTCCGATGCGCTCGAGGCCGATCATGAATTTCATGCAGGCGAGCAGTTCGCGGGCTTCTGCGGGTTCGACTTCGGTAATGGCATTCGTGACGCCGTTGTCGATTTCCAGATCGAGCGTGTCGAGTTCGCGCTCACGCTGGCGCAGAGAGTTGAGCAGGGCGTTCGAGCCGGTGGCGATTCCTTCGGCGGCCGCGCCCGCGGCCTCTTTCGCCATGTGGCAGGCTTCCACAGTGCGGCGGACGATGTAATGGTGGGCGGGCTCGGGTGTCGGGCTTTTGACTGCGGTACTCATAGCAATATCCGCCGTGTGGGAGTGATGGCGAGAAGGCGTGATCGTGGGATGGTCGCCGGGTACTCCCCGTTTTTTGGATGCCATCGCCAACGCCCAAGGATACGGACTTTTCACGGAGTCGCGGTTAATTTGGCGTGAATTTTTTGGCCGTTTTTCAGTCGCCTCGCAGACACCAAAGGCTTTCACCACAAAGGGCACAGAGAACACGGAAAGCTCTCCACGGAAATTTCGCGGGCAGGAACGCCCGCGCCACACCAAGGGTCAGGCTCCGGGATGGAACAGGCGGATCAGCGCAAAGACTGCGGCGGAGACTAACGCGGCGGCGGGGATAGTGAAGATCCAGGCCCAGACGATTCTGGTGGCGACCCCCCAGCGGACGGCGGAAAGGCGGTGAACCGCGCCTACTCCGACGATCGCTCCGGTGATGGTGTGAGTGGTGCTGACCGGGATTCCGGCCATCGCGGTGGCGAAGAGCGTGATGGCGCCGGCGGTTTCGGCGCAGAATCCGCCGACGGGTTTGAGCTTGGTGATGCGGGCGCCCATGGTGTGGACGATGCGCCATCCGCCGAGGTAGGTGCCGAGGGCGATGGCCGTGTGGGCCGCCAGGATGATCGGCCAGTGATAACGTCCCCAGCCAGTTCTGAATTCCTGTGCGCTGAGAATTCCAGCGCTGTAGAGTGCGCCCGCAACGATGCCCATGGTTTTCTGCGCATCGTTGGCGCCGTGTCCGAGGCTGTAGGCCCCGGCTGAGAGCAATTGGAGGCGACGGAACCAGGCGTCGATGCGCTGCGGAGGCTTGTCGCGGAGAATCCAGAGGACTGCGGTCATGAAGATGAGTCCGAGAACGAGTCCCATGACGGGCGCGACGACGACAAAGACCAGCGTCTTGATCCAACCTGCGGCGATGATCACGTTAAATGATCCGACTCGGGCGATGGCGGCTCCCGCCATGCCACCGATCAGGGCGTGGGAGGAAGAAGTAGGCAACCCCCACAACCAGGTGAGGATGTCCCAGACGATCGCTCCCATGAGTCCGGCGATCACGACATATTGCGTGACGACTTCAATGCGGATCATGCCGCTCCCGATGGTCTTGGCGACAGCGGTGCCGAGCAGGAAGGCGGCTACGAAGTTAAAGAAGGCGGCCCACACGACGGCGAGCTTGGGCGAGAGCACCCGCGTGGAAACGACGGTGGCGATGGAGTTGGCGGCGTCGTGGAAGCCGTTGAGAAAATCGAAGGTCAACGCGACCAGAACGGTGATGATCAGGAGGATGAGATCGGGCTTCACGAAAGTTTCAGGAATTTTTCAGGATGACCGTCTCAAGCACATTGGCTACGTCTTCGGCCTTGTCGGTGGCCATTTCCAAAAACTCAATCAATTCTTTGATTTTGATCAAATTAATGGGGTCCTTCTCTTCGTCAAAGAGCCGCCCGATGGCGGCGCGGGAGACGACGTCAGCCTCGTTCTCGATGCGGTTGATCTCTACGCAGTGGGTGAGGATATCCCCATTCTTACGGAGCAGCGGGAGGGCACGGTGAAGCTCCTGCGCCTGTTGAAGAATGAGCCGGGAAAGATCGAGCGCCTCGGGCGGCGGATTAGTGATGCGATACATGATGATGCGCGCGCCGGCGGAATTAATGAAGTCGAGGACATCGTCGAGGGAAGAGACGAGCTGGTGAATGTCTTCGCGGTCAAAAGGGGTAATAAAAGTCTGGTTGAGTTTGATGAGGATCGCGTGCGTCATTTCATCGCCGCTGCGCTCGATACGGCGAATCTCGGAGACTTTTGCGTTGACATCCGTATAGTCGGAGAACAGATCAACCATGGTCCGCGCCCCGGCAATCAGATTGTCGGACATTTGGGAAAACATCTCGAAGAATGTGTCGTCCCGGGGAATGAAGAAAGGCATCGCGAACGAAGGAACTCCAGTTGGATATGTTACGGGCGTGCCAATATCTCATGCAGCATAGAGAAGCGTCAAATGTTGACAGAAGGGAAGGGGAATATCTAGCGCTGGATGCGACGGACAGTGCTTGCCGATCTGCGACGGATTCCGATGGCGACAACGAGAATGATGGCCAGGACGGAGGCCGTTCCAAGGGCAGCGCGGGTGAAGAAATCAAGAAGTGTTTGATCGAGTCCCATCGAGATAAGTATGGAACGTGTCACCGCGAGAGGCGAGTTACGAGCAGGCTTGAACTAAAGTTCGCCGGAGAGTGACGCAGAGCGCCATGGCTTCGGGATTGGCAGTTTGGCCATCCTCGGCGCGCTGGGCGGGACACCATCGAGTGTCGGGGTTAGCGGAAGTTACGCTTTTGGCAGAGTAAAGATGAACGTGCTCCCGCGGGCGAGTTCGCTTTCTGCCTGGATGCTGCCACGGTGCGCGAGCATGATGTGCTTGGCGATGGCGAGACCGAGGCCGGTGCCACCGGATTCGCGGGAACGGGCTTTGTCTACGCGATAGAAACGCTCAAAGAGGCGCGGCAGGTGCTCGGAAGGAATGCCTGCGCCGAAATCGCGAACGCAGAATTGAATGCCCCGTTCGGACTCGCGCGCGCCGAGTTCGATGCGTCCACCGGCACGTCCGTACTTCATCGCATTGTCGATCAGGTTGGAAAAAACCTGGTGGATGGCTTCGCGGTCGGCCAGCACTTGTGGGAGCGAATCCAGTGAGCCGTTCGGGCTGGTGAGAATGTTGAGTTCCACGCCCTGGCTTCGGGCAATTTCTCGGAAGCTTTCCTCGGCGTCGTTCAAGAGTTCGACGGGTGCGACGGACTCGGTGTCGAAACGCGTTTCACCGGATTCGACACGGGCGAGCGTCAGCAAGTCTTCCGTGAGACGCGACATGCGGAGGGCATTCTTGCGGATGATTTCCAGAAATTCGCGGCTCGAGCCTGGGTTATCGGGAGCAGTGTCGAGCAGGGTTTCAGTGTATCCCTGAATCGAAGTCAGCGGCGTGCGGAGTTCGTGCGAGACGTTGGCGATGAAGTCGCGACGCGTTTTTTCCACGCGCTCGGTTGCGGTCAGGTCACGGAGTACGGCGACACTGCCCCCATCTGGCAGCGGCGCTGCCGTAACGTCAAAGGCGCGGCCGGGAACGATCGAAGTGGCGCGGGCGGCCTGGACTCTTCTTTCGGTATTCGCGGTTTTCACGGCGGCGAGGAAATCGGGGTCGCGAATAGTTTCGACTACCGGCGCATTGAGCCGAGTGCGTTGTGGGGCAAGGCGGTCCATGGGTTGGTTTGCCCAGCGGACCAGGCCGTCGGAACTTACGGCGATGACGGCGTCCTGCATGCTGTTCAGCAGGGTTTCAAGTTGGCGCTGGCTGGACTTTACGGCGGCGAAGCTGCGCTCGATCTGATCGGCAGTTTTGTCGATGGCGGCAGCGACGCGCCCGATCTCGTCAAGAGTCGTGTCTTCCACGCGGGCGCGAAGATCTCCCTGCTCGATGCGGGTGGCGACGTTGACGATGCGGTCGAGACGGCGGGATATCCAGACCGCAGCGGCAGCGGCGATCCATAGCGCGACGAGAAGCGCGACAAGAGATCCTCCGAGTAGACGGCGATGAACCTGTGCCTGCACGGCTTCGACATCGGAAAGCGGATAGGCGAGGCGGACCGCACCTCCGGTGATGGGAACAGCGACGTAGAGAAATGGGATGCCGAGCGTGGCGCTGCGGCGTTCGTTGGACCCGGTACGACCGGTGAGTGCGGCGGCGAACTCGTTGCGCGTGGCATGGTTCTCCATGTTTGCGGCCGTGGCCTCGGAGTCGGCAAGCACTTTGCCGGAGGCGTCAATGATGGTGGCGCGGGCCCCGGCAGCCTGGGCTTCCTGCGCTGCGATGTCCGCGAGCGAATGCAGGTGGTCGGTGTCGACACGGTTGGCGAAGAGAAGGGTTTTCTGGGTGAGGTTGCGTTCGATTTCGGCACGCAGTGAAGATTCCCACGCGTTGACGATCATCACGTCGAGAATGGCGGCCGTGGCGGCGATCACGATCAGGAAAACCGCCAGAAGTTTGAAGAAGATGCGGTTCTTCATCGTTCAGTTATGTTACGCGGGTTGATCACCACGGAGACACAGAGGCACGAGAAATGCGGAAAGACGATAATTTCTGACCTGGACGAGGTAATCCGCCTTTTCCGTACTAACGGCCTCGATAGCAATCCCTGAATCTCTGTGGCTCCGTGCCTCCGTGGTGAAAATCCATTATTTTGGCGCCTCGAAGCGGTATCCAGCGCCGCGGACGGTTTTCAGGTAGCGAGGATTTTCGGGGTCAGGCTCGATTTTTTCGCGGATGCGGCGAACGTAAACATCGACCGAACGCGGCGTGACGTATGCCGTATCGCGCCAGACGGAATCGAGCAGATGGTCACGGCTGAAGACGCGTCCTTTATGGCGGGCAAAATAGTCGAGCAGGCGGAACTCGGTCGCGGTGGTCGGAACGGTGCTGCCGCGCACGGTGAGCGTCATTGCCGAAGGATCGATTTCGATGTCGCCGACTGTCATCGGACTGGGCGGCAGCGGGCGCTCAAAGCGGCGCAACACGGCCTTTACGCGGGCGACGAGTTCACGCGGGCTGAAAGGTTTGGCGATGTAATCATCGGCGCCGAGTTCGAGTCCGAGAACGCGGTCGGCTTCGCTGCTCTTTGCGGTGAGAAAAATAATCGGTACGGCGGCGAGACCCGATGTCTGCCGGACGTTGCGGCAGATTTCGAGTCCGTCCTTGCCTGGGACCATAATGTCCAGGATGAAGAGTGCGGGCCGCTGGCGCTCGGCGTCGGAGAGAACATTCGATCCCGTAGAATAGACGCGTACGGCAAAGCCCTCGTTTTCCAGATGATGGCGGACCAGGCGCGAAATGTCAGCGTCGTCTTCAACCAGCAGAATGCTTGGTTTCACAGGATCATTTTATCCAAGGCCGTACCGCGTACCTAGTACCCAGTACTCAGATGTAGCAGTTTGGCGAGGATTTTCATCGGATTGTAACAATTGGGAGCGAAACCCTGGATTATGAAGGACCTTCAGGAAAGCCTCAGTTTGACATGATCAGGTTAGCGGCAGCGTCAACCCTGAACTTCCAACCCGCAGGAATTACCGTGGTGGCGCTGTATTCGGTAATGATTGCGGGTCCGGAATATTTCTTCTGCGGCGTCAGATCTTCCCTGGAGTAAATTTTCGTTCGTGATTTTTTGCCATCGACGAGGACCATCGCTTCGAGCGCGGAAAGCCTGCTGAGCTTTGCTCGGCTGGACAGCCCCTTTGACGCGCTTCGCTTGCTCAGGGCAAGCTGGGGGCGGCTGTCTCCACATGGCTGATCTCCGGTTTTCAGAGTCGCGCGCAAGCGGAGCGTGACTATTTCGGTCTCGCGATTCGGGTGGCTGTAGCCGTAGCGACGGCGGTGTTCTTGTTCGAAATCTTTGAGCAGATTTGTTGTGAACGGGAGGTTGAGTTCGTATCCCTGCCCCTGGTAGCGGAGATCGAGGCTGCGCAGGAACAGGGGCTTGCCATCCCAGTGTTCGGTTGAGAAATCTTGACGCGCGGCTTTTTCCATCACAGCAAATTCGCGATTCAACCTGGTCTGCGGAATTTCCTTCCAAATCCGCCACAAAATCGTGCGCGAATAATCCTTTACGACATCGCTGGCGAGAATGCCGAGCGCGGAAAGCGCGCCGGGAAATGCCGGCACGATTACGTGCGGAATGCTGAGGACTTCAGCGAGGGCGCAGGCGTGAAGACCTCCAGCGCCTCCAAATGCGACTAAGGCGAATTGGCGCGGGTCGCGTCCGCGCTCGATGGAGACGACGCGGATGGCTTTTTCCATCGTCGCATTCACTATGCGGATAACTCCGGCGGCGAACTTCTCGAGCGAGAGCGTGGATTTTTCCTTCTTGAGCCATTCTTGAGTGATGCGGTGTGTGCGGTTCAGATCAAGCGTGAAATTTCCGCCGAGGAAATCGTTCGGCTGGAGGCGGCCGAGAAGAAGGTTTGCATCTGTGACAGTCGGTTGCGTACCACGGCCGTAGCAGATTGGGCCGGGATCGGCTCCGGCGGATTCGGGGCCCACGCGGAGAACTCCGGCGGCGTCGAAGCGGGCGAGCGAACCACCGCCGGCACCGACGGTGTGAATGTCGAGCATGGGGACACCAATCGGCACGCCCGCGATCTGCGCGTCGCTGGCGGTCTTGATTTCACCTTCGACCAACGAGACGTCAGTGGAAGTGCCTCCCATGTCGAAGGCAATGATGTTTTCGAATCCGCTGGCGCGGGCGGAAGCGAGCGCGCCGACCACGCCTCCGGCGGGGCCGGAGAGAACGGTGCGGACCGGTTCGCGGGCTGCGGTGGCGAGTGAGGTGATGCCGCCGGAGGATTGCATAACGAAAATGCGGGCGGCTTTCGGCGGCCGGCTTCCGGCTTTCGGCAACACACTTCCACCTTTGGGAGCCAGCAACGACGTGCTTTGCGGAAGCCGAGAGCCGGAAGCCGACAGCCGATTCGCAAATTTCCTCACGCGCGATTCCAGATTCTGCAAATACGTTTGCATCACCGGTTGCAGGTAAGCATTGATGACGACTGTCGAGGTGCGTTCGTATTCGCGGAATTCGGGGAGGATTTGGTGGGAGACGGAAAGTGGGACATTCAACGATTGCAGAGCTTGGGCGACGGCTTCTTCGTTCTTCGGATTTGCAAAAGAGAACAATAGCGAGATCGCGATCGATTCCGGGTTGACGGCGGCGATGCGGTCAGCCAGCGCGCGCAATTCTTGCGGCGTCGGCGCCGCCAGGATTTCACCGTCCGCGGCCGTACGCTCGCTGACTCCGAACCGCAGATCCTTTACGACCAGAGGCTCGATACGGTCGAAGAAAAAATCGTAGAGCTTGGGGCGAGCCTGGCGTCCGATCTCGAGGGCGTCTTCGAATCCGGCTGTGGTGACGAGCGCGGCACGGGCGCCTTTGCGTTCGAGCAGAGTGTTCGTGCCTACAGTCGTCCCGTGGAGAAGGATAATGTTTCCGTCGGGGGCGATTTGCTGGAGGGCTTCGGCGATCGCTTTCGAGGGATCTGACGGAGTCGAGAAAACCTTCAACATGCGCAGGCGATTGGTCCCGGGATCGATCCAGATGCAATCGGTGAAGGTGCCGCCGGTGTCGATGGCGATGCGGAGAGGATGTGGGCGGCTGGGCATACGTGATCGGGAATTAGAGTAGCAAACTCGCCATCTCGCAAGGTGCGGAGACAAAACGTTGCCCGCCTGCGCTAACATCTGAGGCTATGCGATATGAATTTCTGATCGAAACCTATGCCACCGAGCGCGTCAAAGTTGCGAGCGTTTGGTGCGAGTTTCGCGATGAAGATTTGCCTGTGCGGCCGCGCGGGGCGGCGATCCTCGGGGGCGAAGCGTCCACGAGCAGATGGTGCATCAGTGCGTGAGCGAGGATTTGTGGTTCAAGAACATGCTGGGAATTGTCGTTGGCGTGCCTCCGTTGCCGGGACAGGAAACGCGCTTTGAATTTGTGAAACGGTACGTCGAGGACAGCGGAAAACGGCTTGCGGTACTGGAGTCGAAAGATGATGCCTGGTGGGAAGACGAGACGAAAGTTTTCGATGTACCGCGCTCGCGGGCCTGGGTGATGGTACGACGGGTCGCACATACGTCGCACCATCGCGGACAGTTGATGGCGATGCTGCGAATGCTGGGGCGCGATTTGCACAGCAACTACGGGCCGACGGCCGACACGGGGGGACTCATGGCGAACCATGCACCGACTATCTACGCGTACGCGAGCATCGAGCAGCTACTGGGGCAGGGCGAGAAAGCAAAGCTTCCAGGTACGGCCGGAAAAACGGTGACTGAGCGGCCCAGGTAGAGCTCCGCCCGCGCGCGATGGTCGCGCTCAGTTCGTCCAGGGGTTCAAGATTGTCTTCAGCAACGGAAAGTCCGAAGTGTTGCGGGTGATGAGGATGAGATGGTTTACCTCGGCTGTCGCGGAAAGAAACGCCTCGATCACGCCCATCGGATGGCCGACTCCCTCGCTTCGCGCGATTGTTCTGCCCCAGGCGTCTGCGATCTGCACATCAATCTGAAGAATCCGGCCTTCAAACCGCAACGGGAGTTCTTCCTGGAGCCATCGTTCCAGTTGCTGGCGGCGCTTTCCGGCGGGAAGTCTCTCGGCGCCGTATCGTAACTCCGCAAGCGTGACAACGCTGATGAATATGCGGTCTTCGTCGGCTGATTCCAGCCATTTCATGAGGCCGGGATCGGGGCGCGGCTTCACCCATTCCGAAACTGCATTGGTGTCTAGAAGAAAGCTCACAGGTTGATCTTGCGCGGACGATCTCTCTTACGGTGAAGCTTGAGGCCCGAGCCGCGAAGGGGAGATGCCGCGAAGAACTCGGCCAAGTTGCCGACCCGCCTGGTTTTGCGCTCCCATTCTTCAGCTCCCACGATAACCGCCGTAGTACGGCCATTGCGGGTGATGGTCTGTGGCCCTTCGGATGCAGCGCGATCGATCACTTCGCTGAATTTTGCTTTGGCCTCGGCGACTGTCCAGTTCTGGAATGACATGATTTCTCCCCAGTTATGGTCATGTTAGTCATTATAGTCATAATGGGAAGATAATCCACTTCTCTTGCCCGGTTCTATGCAGCAGATCTCACCCACCGCCGTGGCGGGGTTCGGCCATCGTAAGGTCCCTCAGCGAGCTAGCGCTCGCTTCAGGATGACATCCTGCTGAGATTATGGAGGCCCAAGCCTGCGCATTACCCGCTATGACACGCGAATCCACTTAATTCTTCGCTACTGGCTCGGTCTTCGGGTGCGGAAGCAGATTTGTTGCCGGCATATTTGCGTCGAAGACCAAGTTGAAGAAGCCCACCATCATTTCGTCGCTGTTCATCTGGCCCCAGATGACTGTCTTCGTAGGATCAGGATTTTCCGGGTTGTTGGGCGAATTGTCGAAGTGGGCGGTGCACTCGATCTTCGACCCTTTCGGCAGCGTGATCGGTTCGGCGAGGTTGTACCAGAGCTGCCAGTGCCAGTTGTAGGCGGGAACCTTCAGCAGGGTTTCGGATTTGCCGTCGGGAAAGACGATGCGGTATTGGAAATCCTTGCCGCGCATATGCATGTGGGGATGCAGGCTGATCAGCCGCACGTCCTGCGGAATGTCGAACGTGGCATCCACGCGGTAGTTAGGATCTCCGGGCGGAATCTTGAACGTGCCGTTGACAGCGGAGAGAGTCAGCACGCGCTCTTTCGGCGGTTCTTTCGCAAGGATGAGTCCCACCCGGGTCTGATCGGTGGTCGCTTTGCCGTTTGGCGTGTAGTGGACTTCCAGGACGATGTCGGAGCCGGCCTTGATGAGCTTCGCCTGGCCGGGAGGAAGAATTTCGGCGGGCTGTCCGGGTGCGTATCCGATGAGAAAATCGCTGGCCAGCGCGCTGGTGTCGTTCTTGTCATCCTGCTTCGGCGGCGGTGCTTCGAAGAAAACTCCCGGCTTCTGCCCTTTGAAGTAATTCGATCCCGGTTCACGCAAGTACGCGATGATGTGGTGCACTACAGAACGATCGGTGGGGCGCGCTTCGGCAGCCTGCACCCATGTGTCTTTCGTGAAGCCCGTCGGGATGATGACGTATTGATACTCGACCATCCCGGACGCCGGCACCTGAAATGGCTTAGGCAGTTGAAATACAACGTCGGGCTTGGGCATTCCCCAACCTTCGATCCAGTTCTTCGGGGCCGGCATATCTTTCGGATCACCTTCCGGCGCGCCAGCGTTTGCCCAGGCAACAATCGTAGAAATCTCCTGCATGGTGAGCGCCCGGTCATTGGCGAAGTGTCCGATGGCGGGATCGGCATACCAGGGCGGCATGATCTTCTGCGAGACGACGCGCTTCATGCTGCTCGCCCACGGACGCGCCTGCTCATAAGTGAGCAGCGGAAACGGCGCGGCTTCACCGGAACGGTGGCAGGTCTGACAGTTCTTTTGCAGAATCGGGACGACGTCTTTGGAAAACGTTGGTGCGGCAGCTTGCGAAAGACAATATGCCGTCAGGCAGATAAAGGCGACGATCGTTGAAAGTGTTCGGCACATGGACGCGCTCCTCGGAGGGACGGTCGATACCACCATTGGGAAACGAGTATAGCGCGAGCGGGCCGCGCAAGCTGAAGAGCGGTGCTGGAACGGTGGCGCTGACGGTTTCGAGATCGTGCTGCCTGGTCTTCGCTGCGGCCTGCCGGGAGTTTTTTCCTGCGGTGCTTCTAGTTGTGATGTTGATGTGGCAATTCGCCTGCGGCTGTCGCGGGGAGCGGCCGGTGGTCGCGGATTCCCCGCAGTTTTCGGCGTTGTCGGCGAGGGCTTGTCCTCCGGATTTGATCGGCGGAGCGCATGCTTGCGGAATAGTACGAATTGGCTCAGGCCGAAGTTGCGGATGCCTCATAGATCCAGAAATCTCTCCCGCGTTTCCGCACTCGGAACGGGGCATGTATCGTACTTCCCAAAAACACGATAGCGAATCCTGGCGACAATGCCATACCCCCAATCGCGAACAACGCGGGGAATCAGCCGCAGCAGGCCTGCCATCGCACCCCAGAATCCGCCGAGCCGCCGCATGATAAGAAGCACCGCATCGGAGCGCGCAAGCAACTCCCCCTCCTTTTTTCCGCTCGAGGGATCGCAATCGAGAACGACATATACGGTGTCGAGATCGGACGCATCCCTGCCGTGCCGCTCGAGAAGCCGTGCCGCGAGCGGGCTTTGTAGAGACGCGAAGCGAAAAATTCCCTCCCGGTCATGCTTCAGAACAAACTGCACGCTGCGATTGCAGAGTCCGCATATGCCGTCATAAAGCACAATCGGAGACAGCGCTGGTGTCGCGTCTGGGCTGCGTGAAGCCCCTGTTCTTTCACCGTTCGCAGGGCTGTGATCGTCGCTCATATCGAATTACAGCAACATCATATCGGGATTCTGAATCGAAAATCAGCGGTCAGAGTTTCGCATTGACAAAGTTTCGGAGTGACGATGAGCGAATCCATGAATGAGAATCCTCTGCACGAACTGCTTGACGAGATGATTTCTTCGCTCGAGCCGCTTGAAACCCGGATCGAAGCCGTCTACCAATTCCTCAAGGCAAAAGGAATGGCCGCCGACGAGGAATTAGCGCCCTATCTGGAGCAGGCGGGCAATGCCAGCAACGTGCGCTGGAGAGCGTTCCGTGTCCGGGCTGAGTCGTTGATGGCCAGCGCGATGAATCCCCCGAAGCAGGAAAGCAACGAAGAGCCGAAGGCTGAAAAGCTCCGGCCAGATTCGCAGCCGGGCCAACCAGCGCAGCAGGCGGCACAACGCGACTCCGAAGCGTCTGCAACAACGCAAGAAAACAGCGAGCCCGCCTCCTCCGATTCTCAACAAAGCAAACCGGAGACAAATAACCCGCCCACTGCAAAGCCATCTCCTAAGGCAAAAGAGTCAACTCCTGAGCAAGATGAATCACAACAGAAAAACGCGCCGGCTCCGGCAAGTACAAACCTCGCCGCCAAGGATGCGCAGGGCCTACGGAAAGGGGAAAATGAACCCAATGTCGAAGCCCCGCCTAAAAAGAAGGCAGCAGCTTAAAGCGCAAAAAGGGCCGTACATCGGAAACCGGCACACTTCAAAAGCTGAGTCGCGACCAGTCTATCCCGCCAGCAACGCCACTCCTCCGGCCACCAACAGCGCCGCGATCCACCGGCGGCGGTCCACTTTTTCATGCAGGAAGATTTTTGCGGCAAAGGCGTTGCCGATGAATGTCAGCGAAGCCGCGGCGGGTCCCACAAGGCTCACATCTCCCCAGGAAAGTGAAAAGAGCAGGCCAAAGAACGCTGCCGCCATGGCGCTTACGCCGAGAAAGAAATTCGCGTTCGAGAAGATGCGTTCGATCACACGCCACAGTCCCGAACTGCGCAAGAGAGCATGAACGTCGCCGACCTGCTTCATGGCGCGCGCCATCACAACGTCTCCGACCACCGAGAAGAAAACTACAAACAAAATTCCGCCCCAGGTGTAAAGATGCTTCATCGATGCGGTCCTCTTGAAGCAACCACATGACCGCGAACGCCTTCGCCGGACTTTGAATTTTCCCCGTGAGGATCCGATGTCAATGCAGGCCCTCCGGCGATAAACCCCACGCCCCCCGAGATCAGCGCAATGCCCATCCATCGCAAGGGACTCACCTGCTCGTGCAAAGCGAAACGGGCGACAAATGCCAGCAGAACGTATCCCAGTGACGTCGCGGGCAGGACATAGGTGAGATCGGCCCAGGAAAGCGCGTTCATATAGGACGCAAAGAACGCCAGCAGGAGAACGATCCCAATGGCGACCCACGGATTGAGGACTGCGAGAATGACTCCCTGGAGGTGATGCAGCGAAATGCCGCCCGTCTGCTTCATTCCGTTCGAGAGCATGGAGTCACCGGCCGCGGCAAAGACGGTCACTCCAGCCAGCACAAGATACTTACGGAAAGTCACGCGGAGTTGTGGAGTAGAAGTACTCCCACAGTATAGCGAATTGAGACGCTGACACGGATGACCTCGGACTTAGTGATCCCTCGTAGCCGTTTTTGCAGCGTCAACCTTTTCACGACAACCGCGGGCAGGGATGGGTCGTCACCGCTTACGGATCGTACGTCGCCGTGTGCATGCCAGCCTGCCTGGCTTGTTCCTGCATCCCCGCAAGTTTTCGCTTCTGCGAGTCGAGCTGAAGTTGGGTCTCCGCCCGCCGCTGCATCAGCTTCGCGCGGTCCCGGCTAGGAGGTCCGTTGAATTGCGCTCCCCCTGGTGGATTTATGGAAGCATCCAGTTGGTCGATCTGCGCCTGCAGCGTCTGTACTTTCTCCTTCTGTTCGGCTACCTTTTGCTTCCACGCCGCGGCCACGCGGGGATCGACAGTCTCGCTTGCTGGGCGCGCTGCTGGCTTTTGATGCTGGCTTTTCACGGATTTGACACTACCGGGGGGCACTGTCACAGAAGCCTTGGAATCACTCTCCAAGTCGTCTGTGGTGACGACCACCGTCGCCTTGGGTGCTGCACTCTCCTTGTCGCGTTGCGCCCTGGCCGCGTCACCAAGTGACTGGGCGCGGACCAGAGTTCCAGCTGAAAAAAGAAGTGCCAAAGCGATCTTAGATTTTCGTTGCATACCTTCCTCGATCTTCTTGAGAGCGCGCATGCACAAAAGTGCGCGCATCACCACGCAAGCGGTTCAATACTTAGGCAGACCGAACGGGGAAGGGCCCAATTCAGTCTTGGTTCACGATGATATCGATTTGGAGAGCGTTCTCAGAGAGCCCTTTCGTTCCATGGCGCAATCGAAAGGACTAGCCGTAACGTAATGTTCGGCTGGCAGTGAAGCCAGCGGGACTGGAGGCTGGATCAGTCATCGCTGTTAATCTGACATGCCCACAGCCGAGGCTGAAGCTGCGACCGCTGCTTCCTGCGCGTGTTTTTTCACCAACTTGTTGCGCTGGGAGCGCAATTTGAGGAACGTGCGTGCTTCTTTATAGATGCGCCTGCGCTCGTGGCCATCGAAGGCTGCTTTCTTCAAAATGCGATATACAGCTTTCGGGCGGAAATAATATTCGTCGTAGAAGCGGTGTACGGCCGAGAGAATCTCATCTGCCGGCAGGCCTGGATACTGGATGTGAGCAAGCTGGTGTCCGCCTTCGTCGACCATCTTGTTGTCGCCGACGATGAACCCATTCTTCACGGCGAAGTCGTACAGCTCGGTGCCGGGATACGCATGCGCGACGGAAACCTGAATGGTTTCGACGTCAAGTTCTTTTGCGAAGGCGATCGAGGTGTTGATGGTCTCCCGCGTCTCGCCGGGCAGGCCCATGATGAAGTCGCCATGAATCACGAGGCCGAGTTTATGACAGTCCTTCGTGAACTGCCGTGCCCGCTCGATGGTTGCCCCTTTCTTGATGTTCTTGAGAATCTGCTGGTCGCCCGACTCGTAGCCGACGATCAACAGCCGGCAGCCGGCGTCTTTCATCGCTTTCAGTGTTTCGAAGTCCGTCGTGACGCGCGACGTACACGACCAGGTCATGCCGATCGGCTTCAGCTTGGCGCAGAGTTCGATGGTCCGTGCTTTCTGGATGTTGAAGGTGTCGTCGTCGAAGAAAAATTCCTTCACGTTTGGCCAGTATTCCTTGGCCTTCGCCATCTCGCGGGCAACGTCATCTGAGGAGCGCTTGCGCCACGGATGTCCGCTCAACGTCTGCGGCCATAAACAGAAAGTGCACTGCGCCGGGCATCCGCGAGTGGTATAGAGCGAAACGTAGGGATTCAACAGAAACGGCACATTGTATTTCGTGACGTCCAGATCTCGCCTGTAAACGTCGGTGACGTGCGGCAGGGCATCGAGATCCTGAATCTGCGGTGCGTCAGGGTTGTGGACGATCTTGTCGTCTTTCAGGAACGAAACACCGGGGATGTCGGCAAGGGGTTTGCCATTGGCGTAGTCGCGGATGGCGTAGTCAAATTCCTTGCGGCAGACGAAATCGATGTCAGGGCAGTCGCGCAACGATTTTTCCGGAAGCACGCTGACGTGCGGCCCGACAAAAGCGATCTTGATCTTCGGGTTTGCCTCTTTGATCGCGTGGGAGATGCCTACATCCCCCGGAAAACCGGGTGTCGAAGTGAAAAGCACGAGAAACTCGTAATCCTGCGCAATCTTGATGGTTTCTTCCGCCGAAACGCGGTGCGACGGCGCATCGAGCAGCCGCGCGCCCTCCAGCATCCCAGCCGGATAAGCCAACCAAACCGGATACCAGAAACTTTCTATTTCACGGGTGGCGGGCCAACGCGAGCCGGCGCCTCCGTCAAAGTTCTCAAATGAGGGGGGATTCAAAAACAATGTTTTTAGAGGCATATTTATTGTTCTTCCATTTTACCATCTGCGCACCGCGTAGGGCGGTTTCTGCCCATGTTTCGGCAGGTTCCCCTTTGGTTCGGATATCCGGCGTCCAGATCCACGACTTCAGTTTGACGCTATCTTTTGATGCGATCTTCGGGATGGAAGACTCTCAAATGAAAGGGGTTCGAGTAGGCGGGCGAAGGGAAAAGACCGGAATGGCAAGATGCTTCTACTGGCCGTCGTTCGAGGCGGGAATCTTAAAGGTTACGCCCTGGTCGTCATTGGCCTTTTCTGTCGCGGCCAGATCCAGGCTTGAGAGCGGAATCTTCTGCGTGCGGCCGGGAGTGAAATTCCAGAGAGTTTGTCCGACGATGGCGTAGTTCTGGATCTCTTGCTTGTGTTCGTCGCGGAAGATAAGGACTGTAGTGGTGGGAAGCAAAGGACTAACCTGCTTTTCCGTGGACGCTTCGGGACGCTGGGCCGGGCGCGGTGCGTATGAGTCCTGATCGCCGTCTTGCTGCTCCTGGCGAAGCAGGCGCTGCTGGTCGAGACTCTGCTGATTCAGGCTTTGCTGGTCCATCTGGTTAGCCAAGTCGAGGTTGTTGTAGTAGTCGGCGTCAAAACGAGAGTCCGTGTCAGACCAGTCGCTCCAGAGCCACGGATCATAGCCCCACCACGGATTGAAGGACCCGTTGCGGCAACGGAATCCGAAACAGTTGCCGAAGAATCCACGGCGACGAAAGTTGTTGCGGAAGCCATTGGTGATGATCGGACCACGGAAACTGCCGGAGCGAAGGGGACCCCGAAATCCGGCGCGTCCACCTGAGAAATGACTTGCCCCCATGTGGATACCGCTGAAACCGCGGGAAGCAAATCCAGAAGAATGCCCGCCGAACGAATGGCCGCCGGATGCGCCATGGCCACCATGCTGCGCCCAGAGAGGAACGGCAACGAAGAGGGCGAACGCCGCGATGAAGATAGAGCGACGCATACACCACCATTATAGGCCCGTTCTTTGGCGCGAGCTCTAGTTTTTACATTTGGGAGACAGCGAGCATTTTAGACCTGGCGAACAAGGGTGTCCGCCCCACACAAGACAATTCCGGGATGAAACAGAGTTCCGGCGACTCGGGTCGCGATGGCGATCAAATCGCGCTGACCGCTGAAGACCTTTACCTGGCGGGCCCGGGAGAGTTCCGGCAGATTGACGGTGCGGCCGTTGCGAATGCGGGCGACCGTAGGTTCGTCGGCGGTAACAGCGGGCAAATACGGGAGAAGCTTACGCGGATGGATGAACAGATCCGCGTGGATAGAAAACGCAGGTCTCTCCGCTTCGTCGGGACGACAATTCATGAGTGGACCCGAATTCATCTTTGCCTGCTCAAGACTCTCCAGTGTATGGGCGTCAGTGAGAGTGAATTCGGCTGCGGCAGTGCGCCGAAGCGATTCCAGATGAGCTCCGCAGCCCAGGAGTTGACCCATCTCGTGAGCGATCGAGCGTATGTAGGTGCCCGACGCGACGCGTGCGCGAAAATGAGCCCGATCGGATTCGACGGAGAGAATTTCGAATTCCTTGATCTCAACCGGGACTGGCTTGAGTTCCACTTCTTTTCGCCTGCGCGCGAGTTTGTAGGCGGGAACACCATGGATTTTCTTGGCCGAAAACGGCGGCGGGGCTTGTTCGATGGTCCCGCGGAAGCGTACAGCCAAGGGCTCAAGCTGGCCCGCTGACAATGCGATAGCCTGCGGCGACGATGTCGCGTTGCCTTCAGCGTCATAGGTATCGGTGGAGAAACCGAAGCGGATCGTGCCTTCGTATGATTTTTCCGAAGAGGTATAGAACTGCGCCAGCCGCGTGAAATTGCCGGTGACTATGGGCAGGATGCCGGTAGCCATGGGGTCCAGCGTACCGAGATGCCCAACAGAGCGCTGCCCCAGAATGCGGCGAACGCGGTTGACCACGTCGTGCGAGGTCAATCCGGCAGGCTTGTCGACGATGAGGACGCCGTTCATGGGGAAAATCGGGTAATTTGGTAATTTAGTAATGGGGAAATTGAAAATCGTACGTTGCCGACGGTTGTGGTTGCGTCCGGTTTTGCAACTTCTTCCATTACCAAATTACCAAATTACGCGAACGCTAGGCCGCCTCCTACATGCTCCCCCTAAAGGACGATCAGCCGCGCTACATCACGCCCTATGTGAACGGGTTCCTGATCGGGCTGAATATTCTCATCTTTTTCTTTGAGTCCACAATGGGTCCGCGTCAGGCCGATTTGTTCGCGCATCAGTTTGGCGTGGTGCCGTCGCATCTGTCGGCGTTCCTTTCAGGGTCGCCGAAATATCCGCTACCGGCAGTCGTAATTCCTTTTTTTACATCCATGTTCCTCCACGCCGGCTGGCTGCACGTCTTGGGAAACATGTGGTTTCTTTTCATTTTCGGCGACAACATCGAAGACTACCTGGGGCACTTCAAGTACCTGGTGTTCTATTTGCTCGGTGGATTGTTTGCCATGGCGACACAGGTGGCGATCTATCCGCACTCCACTGTGCCGACGGTCGGAGCAAGCGGAGCGATTGCCGGAGTGCTGGGGGCTTACTTTCTGCTATATCCGCGTGCACGAGTTCTGACGTGGTGGTTCGTCTTCGTACTCTATCTTCCGGCATGGGTCGTTCTTGGGGAATGGTTCGTGATCCAGTTTTTTGCCGGAGCTGCCTCGCTGTCAATGGCTGCAACCAAAGACGTTGGAGGCGTTGCAGTCTGGGCGCACGTGGGAGGCTTTATCGCGGGAATGATCATGATCAAGGTGTTTCCAGAACGAAAGCAGCGGTACCCGTATGCGGTGCGGAGGATCGAGTATTGAGAAGGTGGGGTTCCGCTGGTTCGATCCGGATCCCAAAGTCAAAATCCCATTCTAAAATCGCGAAGGGCGCGATTTTAGAATGGGCACCTGCTGGTTCTTTTGTTATTTCTTTGGGCGCGACTCCGGCGGCACCAGGCCTGACAGGCGGTAGTATCCAACCAGTTGCCCGTAGTGTTCACCGCTGTGTTCGATTAGGCCATATGCCATGTCGATGACGCGCACTTGCTGGTGCGCGAATGGGTCTACTACGGTGACCGTTAGGCCTTTTTCGCCTTTCGATTGAATGGCCGTTGCGCCATCGGCAAAGGATTTCTTGACGAATGCGACGATCTCGGCCTTGGTTTTATAGTTCTCGCGCTTCGGGTCTTCTCCCGCCGGTGGCTTCTGACCCATTACAGGATTCGTGAAGTAGTAGTTGGATCCGGCAGCGTGAAGTAGTTGCTCGGCAAAGGTGCGCTGCGCGGGCGTGGGTTTGAAATCATATTTGTCTTCGGGGAAATCCTCGGCCATGGCGATCAATTTGCGGCCGATGTCATTCCAGGAGTCGAGGACTACCTTCAGTTCCGGATCGGCGGGTTTGATCGGAGTGTCCTTCTTCATTGCATCCTGAGCATGGGCCGGGATCGCGAATGAACCGGCGAACAGGGCGATAGCGAGAAACGGTAGTTTCATTTCTTTTCTCCAGCGATTGAATTTTGCGCGGACGGTAAGCGGTCGCCATTGTATTCGACGGCATGGGCGAAAGAAAGCGAGCCGCGTTTCCATTAGTGGGTCAGTTTGGTTTTCTTTGCGCCCCCGGCGAAGTCCTTAGCCGTTCTTTGCGGTCATTTGGATTTTCCTGGACGGAATCAAAGAGACTTTAGCCGCAAAGAGCGCAGAGCAAGCCGCAGAGCGCGCAAAAAAACCAAACTGACACACTGCCTCGTTTCCACTTCCTTAGGAACAAAAGTTTTTCAACACAGAGGTACTGAGGCACAGAAGAATGCATGATGTTGGGCGAACTAGAGCGTGCCAACTGACGGCAGAATCTCAAGGATCTCTACTGTCGCGTTTTGGGGAAGCAGGAGGGCCTGCACTACCGCTTGCGCGACAGTTTCAGGTGACATCATCTTTTTGCGTGGAGCCTGCGGCCACAGGGTTTTCCAGAGGTCGGTGTCGGTTGCGCCGGGCATCACCCCGATGACCCGGATGCCTTTGGGGCGGAGTTCTTCGCGGAGCGTGTTCGTGAGTCCCAGTGCGCCGTGCTTGGATGCGTTATAGGCGGCGGAGCCTGCGAATACGCGATTTGCAGCGATCGAAAGGTTGTTCACGATCGTGCCGCCACGCTTCATGAGCGCTAAAGCCGCTTGCGTGACGAGGAAAGTGCCATCGAGATTGGTTGCGAGGACATCTTTCCAGACTGGAAATGGAAGTTTGTGGACTGGCAAGTTTGCATGGGCGATGCCTGCATTATTGACGAGGAAGTCGAGCGTGCGGAACTCGCGCCGGATCGCGCGGAATAGATCATCGACAGAATGCGGATCGCGAACGTCGCAAGGATGCGTGACCAGGCGAACCTTTGTGCGGGCAACTTCGTGGCTGGCCGCCATCAGGCTCTTTTCATCACGCGACGTCATGACGAGATGGCAACCCTCCGCAGCCAGCGCACGGGCAATGGCGAGCCCGATGCCGCGCGTCGCGCCGGTGATCAGGGCCACCCGGCCTTTCATCCGCATTCGAACCTGGCTGGTTTTCGGCAAGCGAAATCCACGTTACCAGAAGCGACAAAGGGGGCCAAACGCGTGTGGGGCGGGACGCAACTCACTATTCTGACCACATCCTGACTACTTCGGAGGAATGACCTCGTATTCAGTCTTCACCAGTCCGCTCGGATAGTGCTGCGTCTCGATTTGCCGCAACTTGATGTCGCGCGGGAGAGAACCGAAGAGCGGAATTCCTTCCCCGATCAGAACAGGAACGCGGGTGACGATCAGTCTCTGTATCTGTCCTGCGCGAAGAAATTGTTGAATCGTGATTCCTCCGTCGACGTACACGTGGCGGAAATTGCGGGCGGCGAGTTTGGCAACAATTTCAACGGGCGATCCGGACAGTTGCTCGACAACGCCTCCGCGGACCGCAGAGAAATCAAGAGGGCGTGTACTCAGAACGATCACGGGCTTTGTCCCGTACGGCCATTCGGGAAATGCCAGAACGGTTTCGAATGTCTTGCGTCCGATGACGATGGCGTCAACGGTCGCGATGAATTCGTTATAGCCATGAGGCTCGGCCCCCTCCGGAGGCAGAAAATCGAGATCGCCGTTCAGTCGGGCGATAAAGCCGTCAACGCTGATTCCGACAAACACGGAGGCGGCCACTGGTTTACTCACAGACGGGGAGATTACGAAAGCACGGAAACAAAGTCAAAAATCCGAAGAGAGAAAGTTGACGGGTTGAAGTTTCCGCCAGCTCTTACACTCCGTTCGAGCGCTGGTGGATCAGAGAGAGGAACTCGGAGCGGGTCTCTTCTCCGTTGCGGAAAACGCCCAACATCGAAGACGTGACCGCAGCCGAGTGCTGCTTTTCGACTCCGCGCATCATCATGCAGAGATGGCGGGCTTCGATCACCACGCCGACGCCCTGGGGTTCGATCACTTTCTGGATGGTTTCGGCGATCTGCGTGGTGAGGCGCTCCTGGATTTGCAGGCGGCGCGAGAAGAGTTCGATCAGTCGCGGAATCTTGCTCAGTCCAATCACCCGGCCTTTGGGGATGTAGGCGACATGTACCTTGCCGAAGAAGGGCAGCATGTGGTGTTCGCAGAGGCTGAACATCTCAATGTCTTTGACGATGACCATTTCGTCGTAGTTGACGGTATAGAGCGCGCCCTTGAGCAGAGTCTCCGGATCTTCGTGATAGCCCTTGGTCAGGAACTTCATGGCCTTCTGCACGCGCTTCGGCGTGTCGGTCAGCCCTTCACGGGTGGGATCTTCACCGAGGCGGACAATGGTTTCGCGCACCAGGTCTTCGAAGCTGGCGCTGGTCAGGGTTGGAGTTTCTTTGGTTTCGAGTTCGGCTGGTTTCATAGGATTTGTCGCTTGGACAATGTCGTCGTCAATGGAGCGGCACTAAACCGTTGCCACCCGCATATTCAAACGAGTTCATCATAGTTTCTTCTAGCCGCACTCTTTCCAGATGCGCGGGGGAGAAGGTGCGCTGCAATATTTCGAATATCTGAATACATAGATTTTCCGTGGTGGGAACGGTTACAACAAATTCTTTCATGGTATTCAAATTCTCAAGATGGTAGCGGGAGAGGACTTCCTTCTCGACACAGGCGTCGAGATCGATGAGGTTGCAGACCATTCCCGTGCCTGGATCAACAGGGCCGCTGACGGTGACTTCCAGTGTGTAGTTGTGTCCGTGTCCGTAGGGATTGTTGCACTTGCCGTAGGTTGCGAGATTTTCTTCGGCCGACATCTCCCCGCTGTGCAGGCGGTGCGATGCGGAGAAGAGATACCGGCGGGTGAGGTGGGCTTTCATTGGTACTTTTGGCTACTGCTCCTCGAACCATCGTTCGCACTGCGCTTTTGGGTGGCGCAGCGCTTCTAGCGCTGCGGTAAACCTTTTTTTGAAAGATGGCTTTAGCCTCCGAGGTCATCAAACGGAGTTTTCAGCAACGGTTGAGCCACTGAGGCACCTCGGTGGCTAAAGCCAGCATAAAACAACAATCATCATTCGCAGCGCTGGAAGCGCTGCGCCACCCAAAAATCCGCCACCTGTAAGGTGCGATCCGCTAAGGTGCAACCCGTAAGCAGTTGAACCCTCATACAACTGTTCTAAAATCATTGCTCCCCGTAAAAATCGACGAACAAATCTTGTGTCTCGTACACGCGCACGCGGTGCAAACGCGCTTTTTGCAGTTTCGATTCGAGGCGTTGCCAGACGGAGATCGCGATATTTTCTGTCGTGGGAATCTTTGCCGAAAATTCGGGGACTTCTTTATTCAGAAAGCGGTGGTCCATGGCGTCGAGGACCTCTCGGTTCATGATTTCTTTGAGCTGCTTGAGATCGACGACGAAGCCAGAGCACGGGTCAACTTCGCCTTTCACCGTGACTTCGAGTGTGTAGTTGTGGCCGTGGCCGTTCGGGTTGTTGCACTTGCCGAAGAGGCGCAGGTTTTCTTCCGGAGTGAAGTCCGGATTGTGATAGTAGTGCGAGGCGGCGAATTCGGCTTTGCGGGTCAGGTAGACCATTCATTCCTTCTTGCAACGGGCGAATCAAAAACTTGGCCACGGATTTTCACCGATTCACACGGATAAATCCGTTTCTATTGGATTCATTCCGGCATCATTGCGTTTCAGGGCTCAATTCGATCGGAGGCTCGACGGAATAAGGTCTGATCCCCTGCCACTTGGGAGAGTTTGTCTTCTCCTGTTCCGGACAGAAATCTTTGTTGGGCTCGAAGACGATCACCTTGTATACATAGCGTTTGCGGTGGGCAGGATCGTAGGCAAAAGCGAAAGCAATGCCTCGTTTTTTGTCCATCCAGAAGACCAGCGGACGGTCGCCGAGCGCGGGCACAGGAGGAGTCAATAACACCCAGGCATGCAAATCCTTATAGGAATTGGCGACTTTTTCCGGCGGATCGAACGTAGTGATGCCTTCCGCCGTTTGGAAGCGCGAACTGGAGGATTCGATCTGGAAAACCTTGCCCTTCTTCAGGCGAATATGAAGATCGCCACGGCCGTTGGGATTCGTGGTATCCACCCAGTCGATCATCGTACCGCAAGTATCGTCCCACTCCTGGTCTTCCGGTTTCTTGGGAAAAAGTTCGAGCGCGCGGTCGTGCGTATCGCCGAGCTTGAGTGGGCCGATGCTCAGGCCGGGCTCGATCGTCGTGTTGCTGAAATGAGGCTCGGTCTGGCACGAGCCATGGATCGCAGTGAGAACCACGAAGATTGCGGCGACAACAACAGTCGCGAACGTTTTCATGAAATTCTTCCGGCAGAAACTGCGGTTTGTTTTGGAGCTTTGCTGGTTGAGTCTTTCTGGTCGTAGCTTCGTCCCTTCCATGCGACTGAACCTTTGGAGTAGGCGCGCCCGGAACGAAGCAGGAGGTAGGCAAACATCGGCATTCCGAACAAAACGCCGAGAATCGTCATACTATTCCTGAAATTTGAACACTTGATGCGAATGAAAAGACAGATGGAGACCGTGACGACAATCGGGATCGCCCACAAAAGAATGTGTGGGAAAAGAAATGGAGCCCATAGCGCAAGCCATGGAAGAAACGACTTCACCGCCAATTGCCCGGGCTTCGGAAACAGCAGGGCGAGATTTTTCGTCCAGCCTTCGCGAAGCTGGCGGAAGTTGCGGTACATGCGCGTGCGTACGGCATCCGGCGCGTAGCGGAAGCGAATCTTGTAGCCCGCGGCTTTGAATGTGCGGGCAAGTGCGACATCTTCGAGGATTTCGGAGGCGACTGCCGCGTGACCGCCTACAGCTTCGTAAGCCTTACGTTTCACCAGAATGTATTGACCATTCGCGGCTGCCTCGGGAGAGTTCGGATCGCTCACCTTCGAAGGCGGATACTGCCGCGCGAGTTCGGCGAAGACAACCGGCAGCGTTGCCTGCTCCCAGAAAGTGACAGCGATCTGCTCGGGCGAGTACGAAAGCATGTCCAACTGGTAGTCACGCGCTTCCGCAAATGCACGAGGCAGCGATCCTGGCAGATGGATCGTGTCGGCATCGGTGAATAGGATCCATTCGCAGCGCACGAGGCGCAATCCCGTCGCAATGGCGTTGTTCTTGCCCGTCCATCCTGGACGGAGCGGGTCAGCCTCGATGACCTGAACGCCTGGGGCCGATTTCGCGATCTCTTTTGTGCGGTCGGTGGAATGGTCGTCGACAACGATGACCTCGAAACTGAAGGCACTCTGGTCGCCGAACGAGTCGAGGCATGTGCCCAGGCTCGCTTCTTCGTTGCGGGCGGGAATAATCACCGAGACTTGGGGCGCCATGACCATTGGTTGTAGAGGCAAGTATTATATCTGCGGTCTTCGATTCACCCTTTTAGGACGATTGCGGCACTGAAAGTTGCGGTTGACAAGATCTGCGCTCCATCGTCCATCTCCTCGGACGTGAATCTGAATTCAGCGCGCCGATTGGGAAGGGAATACCGATATGCAAAGTACTTCAAGGCGATTCGCGGTGATGTTTCTGGCACTTTTGAGCTTGCTTTCCGTGGGAACAATCGCCCTTAGGGCGAGATCCGGCAATGGTGCTGCGGCCGCCGACGATGCGCGATTGAAACGGATCGAAGCAACCGCCGTCGAGTTGCCGAGCGCTCCGGGAGAAGCGCCCTTACGCCTCAGCCTCGCGGAGCTAATGAAGAGTTACAACGTACCCGGTCTGAGCATTGCGGTCATTGAAAATTACAAAATCGTCGATGCGAAGGCCTATGGCGTGATCGAGTCCGGATCGAGCACTCCTGTCACTACGCGGACCCTGTTTCAGGCCGGATCCATCAGCAAGCCGGTAGCTGCGACAGGCGCGCTCTATCTGGTCGAGCATGGAAAACTGGCGCTCGACGAGAATGTGAATGACAAGCTCAAAACCTGGAAACTTCCGGAAAACGAATTCACCAAGACCGAAAAAGTAACGCTGCGGCGGCTGATGTCGCACACCGCCGGACTGACCGTCCACGGATTTCCCGGTTATGACGTAGAGGCGCCGGTGCCGACTCTGGTCGAGGTTTTCAATGGGGAGAAGCCGGCGAATACCGCGGCGATTCGAGTGGACACAGTGCCGGGAACCGTCGAGCGTTACTCCGGCGGCGGAGTGACCATCGAGCAGCAGATGATGATTGACGTGACAGGCAAAGCTTTTCCTGCATTCATGCGCGAGACGGTGCTCGATAAGATCGGCATGAACGACAGCAGCTATGAGCAGCCGTTACCCGCGAATCGGGCGGCAATGACCGCGGGTGGAACTTATGCCGATGGCAAGGCTGTGCACGGAAAATGGCATGTGTATCCAGAAATGGCGGCAGCCGGATTGTGGACGACGCCGACCGATCTGGCGAAGTTCGCCATTGAGATCGCGCTCTCAAAAAACGGAAAAGCCAACCACGTACTTTCGCAGAAGATGACCCAGGAGATGCTGACACCGGTAAAAGAACAAGCCGGGCTGGGATTTTTTATAGAGAAAGACAATCCCGGGCAATTTGGACACAACGGGGCCGATGAAGGCTTTCAGGCGTTTTTGACCATGAATGCAGACACAGGCAACGGCGTGGCGATGATGGCGGATTCCGACAACGGCATCTCCGTAATGAACTGGGTCTTGCGGCGCGTCGTCAAAGAGTATTCGTGGAACTACAAGATGCAGGAAGATACAGGCGACGAATTATTTCTGCTGGCCAAGATGAAAGGGACTGCGGCGGCGCTGCAATTCTATGATGAGCTAAAGAAAACGCCAGGCAAAGTCGAGGAAGGAACTCTGAATGGCCTCGGGTATCGTCTGCTGTTTTCCGGCAAAGAATCGGATGCGGTCACAGTCTTTCAGAAGAACGTGCAGCAATATCCGCAATCGTCGAATGTTTACGACAGCCTGGGCGAGGCGTACGCCAAGGTTGGGAAGAAAGATCTCGCGATTGAAAATTATGAGAAGTCTCTGCAATTGAATCCAAAGAATGACAATGGCGTGCAAGCGCTGAAGAAATTGAAAGGCGAGTAATGAATCCGAAGGTGGTCGAGCAGAGCGGATTTTCAGTTGTGGGAATCGCGGTCCGTACCAGCAATGCGAAAGAGATGACTAGCGACGGCGTGATTGCCGAGCAGTGGGGACGGCTGATGCAGGAGAACTTTGACAGCAAGATTCCCAACAGGGCTGACCAGTCAATTGTCGCGGTCTATACCGACTACGCCAGTGATCACAATGGCGAATATACGTTCCTGCTCGGGGCGCGTGTGACCTCCGATAGCGACGTGCCGGCGGGCATGGTTGCGAAGAAAGTTCCCGCAGGGAAGTTCGCGCTGTTCACTTCGGAGAAAGGCCCTGCGCCGCAGGTCGTTCCGGCTTTATGGACGAAGATCAATTCCCTGCCGAAAACTGCCGTGGGCGGGGATCGAAGCTATCGCGCCGATTACGAGATCTACGATCAGCGCGCGATTGATCCGCAGAATATGGTGATGGATGCGTATGTCGGGATCCGCTGAAAACAGTGAAACAACCTGCATTGATCTTCGAGGTTCTGATACAAAGCCGCGGTTTACAGCTCCACCCTTCGCAACCGCAGTGCGTTCGCGATCACTGAGACCGAACTGAAGCTCATCGCTGCTGCGGCGAAGATCGGGCTGAGCAGGATTCCGAAGAACGGATAAAGCACGCCCGCAGCGATGGGCACGCCGATCGCGTTGTAGATAAAGGCGAAGAAGAGATTCTGCCGGATGTTGCGCATGGTGGCCTGGCTTAGCTTGCGGGCGCGAAGAATTCCCATGAGGTCTCCTTTGACCAGTATGATGCTTCCGGATTCCATGGCCACATCGGTGCCGGTGCCCATGGAGATGCCGACGTCGGCTTGCGCGAGCGCGGGCGCGTCGTTGATGCCGTCTCCGGCCATAGCGACGACTCGGCCCTGCTGCTGAAGTTTCTTGACGACTTCAGATTTTCCCTCGGGCAGGACTTCGGCTTCGAATTCATCGATCCCGAGCTTCGAGGCGAGTGCGCCTGCGACAACCCGATTGTCGCCGGTCAGCATGACGATGCGAATGCCTCTGCCTTTGAGATTGCGGATCGCATCCGGCGTCGATTGCTTGGGCCGGTCGGCGACGCCAAAGTTGCCGACGTATTTGCCATCCACCGAGACGCACAGAGTCGTGCCTCCAATCCCCGCGCCCGATGACACGGCGGTCTCCTGCAACGCACCGACTTCAACCATTAGCGACAGGGTGCCGACTGCAACTTTGCGGCCGTCGACGGTACCTACGATCCCGCGTCCGGGAACCGACTGGAAGTCTTGCGGCTGCGAAAGCGTCAGTCCTTTCTTCGTTGCGGCTTCGACAATGGCGTTGCCTAGAGGATGTTCGCTGGCTCGTTCAAGACTGGCAGCGAGGCGAAACAGTTCAGGATCGTCTTTGAAAGCTTTGGCAAAGCTCACGACGCGCGGCTTGCCTTCCGTCAGCGTTCCTGTTTTATCGACGACCAGCGTGTCGACCTTTTCGAGAGTTTCCAGCGCTTCGGCATTTTTGATCAGCACTCCAGCGTGCGCGCCCCGGCCCGTGCCGACCATGATCGCCATCGGAGTCGCAAGCCCGAGAGCGCAGGGGCAGGCGATGATCAGGACGGCGACGGCGTTCACGATGGCATTCGCCAGGCGCGGCTGCGGGCCTGCGAAGAACCACGCCGTAAATGTGACCACCGCGATGGCGACGACTGTGGGAACGAACCATGCCGAGACACGGTCGGCGAGCCGCTGAATCGGGGCGCGGCTGCGCTGGGCCTGTCCGACAAGCTGGACGATGCGGGCGAGAAGCGTCTCGGAGCCGACGCGCTCGGCCCGCATTATGAACGATCCAGTGCCGTTGATGGTTGCGCCGATCACCTTACTGTTCGGCTCTTTCTCGACCGGAAGCGATTCGCCGGTGATCATCGACTCATCAATCGAACTGCGGCCGTCGAGGACCACGCCGTCTACGGGAATTGTTTCTCCGGGCCGAATGCGCAGCCGATCGCCCGGCTTCACGTGTTCGAGCGGAATGTCTTTCTCTATAACTTCGCCACCGTTTTCAGATCCGGCTGCGACCAGTCGCGCCGTCTTCGGGCTGAGATCGAGAAGCGCGCGGATCGCGGCCGAGGTGCGGCTCCGCGCTCGAAGCTCCATCACCTGGCCGAGCAGGACGAGCGTAGTGATCGCGGCGGCGGCTTCGAAATAAACGTCGGGATATCCGCCCATGCGGCGCAACGATTCCGGAAAAATCCATGGCGCGAACGTCGCAATCACGCTGTAGACGTATGCAACGCCCGTCCCCAGGCCGATCAGCGTGAACATGTTCGGGCTACGATTAACCAGTGATGTCCAGAAGCGCTGGAAGAATGGCCGGCCTCCCCAAAGAACGACGGGCGTAGCGAGCAGAAGTTCAACCCAGGGCAGAATTGAGCTTACGGAGATCGCCATATAGCGATCCAAAATGGCGATATCGAGAAGTCCTCTGAGCAACTTCGGCCAGAGCATGCTGCCCATCGCAATCGCCAGCAGCGGCGCCGAAAGCACGAGGCTCACCCAGAACCGGCGGCTCATGTCGCGAAGTTCGGGATTTTCCTCGAGTGTTGCAGTCACGGTGCGCGGTTCGAGGGCCATGCCGCAGATTGGGCACGTTCCCGGGCCGGGACGCACGATCTCCGGATGCATCGGGCAGGTGTATTCCGTGCGCGTGGTGGCCTGCGGGACCTCCGGCTCAAGCGCCATGCCGCACTTCGGGCATGGGCCCGGTTTCGTCTCCCGGATTTCCGGGCACATTGGACAGACGTAGGAGCCGGCTTCAGACTTTGGATCTCGAACCTCATTGCTCCGGCTTGCATGTCTCTTAGATCCCAGATCAACAAGCGCCGCAACGTCGGCAGTTCTGTCCAAATATGCGCGAGGATTCGCCGCGAACTTGTCGGCACAACCCTGGCAGCAGAAGTAGAAAGCCTTTCCGTCGTGCTGGCGGACATGCTTGGCACTGACGGGATTGACGGTCATCCCGCAGACCGGATCACGGGCAAGCGTCGTAGACGCAGGACCGGGAGCCACAGACTTCTCTTCTGATTTCGTCAATGTTTCTTTCGCCCTTTCAGGGCTTGTTCACCATCTCTTATTGTTCCCACGGCTTACGCGGGGGCTGTATTCTTTCGCCGCTTTGCGGCTCGGAACATATGATGGGCCTATTTCTAACCCTGGGATTGCAAACTTTCTATCTTTCGCTCGCACAGCGGTTCGGGGGATTCGGCTGTCCCCACATTGGGCCTGTTCTCTTGGATTGCCGATGCTCTATATTGGATTCGCAGGGCAATTGCGCCGCGACTCCAAATTGATCATACAGAAGGGTTTGAACGAATGACCTACCTCGACGTGGTGTACAACTACGGATCACTGCCGGGCGAAAACGAACTGCGGGCCATCGACAGCATGCGCGAAGTGTATGGGATTCAGCGCGTCCGCTTCAATGAGAAGAATAGAACCGTGCTGGTGCAGTTCGACGCCTCGCGGCTGAAGCAGGACGCCGTGGCCAAATTGCTCCGCCAAGCTGGGATTGATGTGCAGGGGCAGGTCGCGCTGGCTTAATCTCAGGGGCTAAAGCCCTTTTTCCCTTAACCTTGACGCGGCGCTGAAGCGCCGCTCTTCCACGTTGCTCTTCCAGTTTCGCCCTTTTACACGGTGCTTTCCACGTTTGCTCTCTTTTGCGGTTGCTCTCTTCCACGTTTTGCGCACAAGGTCTTAATTCTGACGCCATTCGGGCGCGGTCATCCCGAAGCCCCGCGTTTTTCCCGCGGGCCGAGGAACTCTCCCGACACGAACCCAGTATGGCAATGGTTCCTGCTGCAAGAGCAGCGTTTCTCACAGGGCCGGAATGGGAGATGGGGTTGAAATGAAATGACTTAGCAAAACTCGAAAGGAAGACTTTGATGGTTCAAAAAGCCGGGGAGGGCTGGGCGCTTGGGGGAGACAAAGCAAGGGGTACCCACAGAAAACCTCTGGCCGAAGTTATTCTCCGAAGTACCCCGTTGCGCGCCACTTCGTCTGTTCTCTCTAAAGCAAGCAGCGTGCCGTCTTTAAATCACTGAAAACACACGCCAGCCGCTTTCCGCCCCTTGTAAGATTTGCCAATGACAAAGAAAGAACTACTTCGACCGAAACGCGCAACAGACGGGCCAAGTGGCTGTTGAAAAGCCGGGGGATTAGTCCTTTTGACACAGAATTCATACCAGGAATTTCCTGATTGATTCCGAGGCTTACCGCAGATATGCTTCGACCCCTCCCCTTAGGAAAAGCCAGTCAGGTATGAACAAGAATCCGGCTTCGAGTAGTGATCTGGCGCCATCGTGAACAGTAAGTACGCTTCATGAGCGGGGACGCATTGGCGTCTGAGCTGTTTAAGGATTTCCGGACCCCCACAGAAACTACAGACTGTCACTTAAAGGAGTGAACTATGGCTTTCAAACGTGCGGTGAACCCAGGGGATCCTCGTTTTTCAGAAAACATCGAGAAAGGACTGACGCAATACGCATTGGCGGCGACTGTGGCATCGGTGAGCATGCTCGCATCGATCCAGCCAGCTCAAAGCGAGGTCATCATCAAGAATACGAACATTCCGATTCGCGGTGGCCTTATGCTCGACCTCAACAACGACGGGAAGCCAGACCTGAATTTCACCTTTGTTTTTACCGAAGGACACTCCGACATTCTTTCGTACTTGAATGTGCTCGCGTTCCAGGGGGGCGCGGTGATGGAGAAAGGCGGCTACGCCTCCGCTCTTCTGCGGAGCGCGAGGATTGGCCCCTCCGGTCATTTCGGCGAGACTGCGGGCAGTCAGGCATTTGAAATGGTAGAAAAGACCTGCACCTATTACGGCTGCCGGACAATGGGAAAGTGGGTCGGGAACCATCCGAACCGCTTCGTGGGCGTGAAATTCAAAATCAGCGGCAAGACTCACTATGGCTGGGTACGAGTCACGGTTGACGTGAACACGAATTCCAAAATGACGGCGACGATCACCGAATATGGCTACGAAACCATCGCGAACCGCCCGGTGAAGGCGGGACTGCCGTCTAGCAACGTGACGGCATCGAGCGAATCTATCTCTGGTGCAAGTGCAGGCTCGCTCGGTCTGCTCGCGTTGGGTGCCGACGGCCTGACAATCTGGCGGCGCGAGGACAACAGCTTCTGCTGCGCGGCATGAGGCGATCGGTTTTCAGGACTAGCGTTCTTCGCTATAATCGAAGCTCAGCCTTTTCCTGCCGCGCAGATCCGCGCCCTTAGCTCAGCTGGATAGAGCGTCTGGCTACGAACCAGAAGGTCGGGAGTTCGAATCTCTCAGGGCGCACCATTTTTCAAGCACTTAGGGGCACCGTGGTGCGGTGCCCCTTGTTTTTGTCCGTGTATTGTCCGTGTTCGAGCATGGCGAAATCGAGACGACGAAAGAAGGCGAGACGGCGACACGCCCGAGGGGACAACCCTCTCGCCATCGACCGCATGTTCGACGGGATCGTAAATGCTCCAAAAGAGGGAGCCCCGTCAATTCTGTATCACTACACAAGCTGGGATGCGGCAAAGGCGATACTCGCGAGTCGCCAATTCTGGGCTACGTCCCACGACTGCACGAACGACACTGCCGAACTGGTCTCAGCGGATCAGGTCATTATCGAGGTCGCAAAGGAACTACTCCGCGAGGCGACAGGAGTAACGGCTGAGGTCTTGAGAATGTTCATCGACTCCTACTCGAAGTTGCACGTCACACGCGTGATCTCGATATGTCTGGCGTGCTTTTCAGAATCCCGAGACGATCCATCCCAGTGGGACAATTACGGCGATGGAGGACGCGGGCTATGCCTCGGAATCAAAGTGGTGAACGAACCGCCGCCATTAGATCCTCCAACCGCGCTGATCAAGGTTGACTATTCGGAATCCTCATGGCGAACCGAATTGAAAAAATCATTCGGGGATATGTGCGCTGTGCTGTCACGAGCCCGCGCCAGTCGTCACAATCTCGAACTTGGCCTGAACGCCTTTCTTCGCCAGGCGGCTTTTATGTCCATCAGCGCAAAGCAGGCACGGTGGGCGGGAGAGCGGGAGTTCCGCAGGGTGACGCTGGTCACTCGAAAGTCTGGAATCACGTTGAGCGAGCGAGTAACCCCGGATGGAGTGAAGCGATACCTTCCCGTCTCAGTGAGAACGGAAGGAAAGCTGATCGCACTCGCTGAAGTTATCGTTGGCCCGAATCGAAACTTCGAAGAGAGTCGCCAGGAGATGCAAAAATATTTGGGAGAGATCGGTTACCAACTGACTGCGGTTGAGTATCCCGAGTTCGTTCGGTCGGCCGTCCCGCCACTATGACAATCGAGGAAAAAGTCGAGCAGATGTACCAAGCACTTGCCGACATGCAGGTCACGGAGAAGCTCTCGTCGATAAAACCCGTGGTCAAGCGTGTTGGAAATGAGGTTGTCACTTCGGTTGATTTCACCAAGGGAGCCGATAGAGCGACGGCAGCGAACCGAATATCCTCGCTCCAAGTCGCGGTTCTATATAGCACAGAATCAGCGCGAGCCACCAATTGTCCGTTTTTTGTCCGTGAACACAGTGCGAAAGCACCCAAAACGAGCCAATTAAGATGTGCTATTTTCGCGTGTTTTCTTGGGGTTAGACGGTAGGTTTTGTAGGGCCTGACGGCCTTTCTTGGGCTACGAACCAGAAGGTCGGGAGTTCGAATCTCTCAGGGCGCACCACTCTGTTAGTCAATAAACATGCGTGTTTGAGCAACATTAGTGATTCTCGCAGCGACAACCGAAAAGTGCTCGTCCTGCGTTTTTTCTGATTTTTGAGATGCCCGCTACAAAGGTCAATGAGTGTAATCGCCTGTTAACAACAGTCGACTTCCGGTTTGCCGTCAATGGGCAGCTGCGCTGGCCTGCTCTTTCCATCGTTCAGCGTTCACAGCCATCACGATGAGCCACAGCTCCAGCGGGATCTCCCCGAGAGCTGAGGCGCCAGCGATGTAGGGTATGAATAGGCGGATTGCGAGCGGCGGCACGAGATAGAGCATCCACCCCAGACCAGAAATCGCCAACAGAACTCCCAGGACTCGGGGCAGGAAGGTCGACCTGAAAATGAGGAAACCGATCAGGACGCACCAAAGCCCGAAGAACACCAGGTAGCTGTTGAACGCGTAACCATTCAATCTGACAAACATGTACGCCAGCGCCCGCAATTGATCGGCCGTAAACGCGCTCAAGGAACCCCCGCCTTGCAAAACCAGCAACGGTGCAAGATAAAAGAGGCTGGCGAAAGCCTGAGTCGCGCATCCCACGAGTATGACGAACACTGCGAATAAAGAGAGGCGCCGGTGGACAGGCTTTAACAAATCGTAGAGGAGAAGTCCCCAAGCGATATGGAATACGACACCGATGAGAGAGGATGCGAACCCCACCCAAATTAACCTTTCGTGCCCCAGAATATTGGCCGATGTAGCCGCAGCGTTGCCAGAGACAACAAGTCTGCCAAGAACGATCACTTGGCCGAATGTTGCCGTCAGGGCCTCGAGCAATTGAGAGACACCGGCCATCCTTGCCAGAGAACGCGGCGAGGCTTCTGCGCTCCGTCCCATCATTCATGGCCTCCAAACAGGCGCCACCCAATCGTAGATATTCCGAGTTCCCGATACTCAGAGCCAAAAAAGTCGACGCAGTATAAACGCGTGGCACAGCGGCAATTGTCAAAGGATTGTCACGCTCAAAACGGGGCCGCTTGAGCGATGTTTAAATCGAGCGCAGCGAGGATCGAAGAATGAAGTCAGCCTTTTGTCGCTGGTGCCCGAAGGTGAAGGTTGATGGGATCTACATAGCGACTAATTACTAATTCTGAGTTTTGGTTCAGCTCTTCAGCCGTAGTTCATCGTTTCCGATTTTTGGCGTAACCACCCCCATTACACTCATTGACCCTCAAAGGAACGAGGGAACTGGTAAGGAAGAAGAGGGAACCCACAATTTCCACTTCGTCAAGAGGGGATGCAAACCTTCGAGTATTTTCAGGCACCACCGATGACCTATTGACACGATTGGGAAGGTTGGCCCAAGCTGGCACATCCCGAAAGAGCAGGACGTTGCTGTTAGAGGGCAACGGTTTTAGACCCAGGGCCACCAAGGGTTCGTTTTCGCCGGTTTTTCCCCACGGGGTAGCGAAGACGGCCTTCGTCACTTCATCTGACCTCTGAGATCAGGAGTGCTTATGAGACGCTTACTTGCGCCGTTGGCGGTGTTCGCCTTGGCCGTTCTGTGCGTGTTGGCAGTTCCTTCCCGCTATACCAGGAAAGCCGCGGCTGCGTGCCCGACTTGTCCACCACCACCACCACCGCCGCCGGGCGTTGGACAGTTTGGCGGTCCGCTCGCCGGGCTCGCCCCCAGCATCACAAATTTGTTCAATGGCGGCTACGCGACCTTTGTGATCAAGTGGGACCCGATTCGCGGGCTGGGACCAGTTGAGACTGAGCCCGGCTGCTTCACCTGTCACGGCGCCGGTACCAATGTGCTCACGGGCACGGCGGGAGATACAAGCAACGTTACCGGTACGCGTTACGGCAAATGGAACACCGACGGAACCTTTAATTATCTCGACGGTACGGGAACATTTCCGGAGAACGAAGGCGGGCCGATCGTTCACGGCATTTCGAACGCGGCGTTCCAGACACTACCGGGCTGCAACCAGATGACGATTGCGGCCAATGGTGCTACAGAAACAGGCGTTACCGTGACCATCACGACGACCGCCAACCACGGATTCAAGGCGGGCCAGATGGTGCAGATCGGCAGTGTACCCGTCTCCGGCTACAACGGGACCTTCGTGATTAAAGCCGTCAAGTCGGCAACCCAGTTTCTCTACTCCAATACGGTTTCCGGGTTAGCTGCCTCGGGCGGAGGCCTGGCGCAGAACCTGCCGCATGAAGTGGTGCCAACTGACGCCACTGTCAACAACGAAGTGCGCTCTCCGCAATTGTTTGGCTTTGGGCTGATTGACAACATTCCGGATTCGACGATTCTGGCAAATGCCGCAGCCTCGAAGCCTTACGGAATTGCGGGACTCGCGAATATGGTTGCCGATGAGAATGGCGTCGTGCGGCCAGGAAAATTTGGACAGAAGCTCGATGTAGTTTCGCTTTTTCAGTTCACTGCGAATGCGGAGTTCAACGAGCTCGGCATCACTACGGATGCGAGTTTGTTCGGCATCGCAAGCCAGTTCAATCAGACAGAGCACAACCCGCAGGGCTTGACGTATCCGAGCACATGCCAGCCGGACACGAACACTCCCCAGGACGTGAAACAGGCCAACATGATCAAGATGACCGAGTTTCAAGCCCTGTTGGCGCCACTGCCTCCAGCGCCGCCGACGTCACAAACGTCCGCGGGCCAGGTTGTCTTCAACAACATCGGCTGCAACGTCTGCCACATTCAAACCTATACGACCCAGCAGAACGTGACCTTGCCAACTATCGCTGGCGGCAAAACTCCGGTGATCGCGGCATTGAGCAACGTGACCTTCAATCCCTACTCCGACTTCCTGCTGCATGACATGGGATCAGGAGATTCTGGCGGCATTCCCTTCCAGCCGCACGGAACCGGTCAGGGCTCGCTCACGATGTGGCGAAGCTCTCCGTTGTGGGGACTGTCAAATGTCCTGCTGAAGGCGGGCGGACTGATGCACGACAATACTTCCACGACCATCGACGCGGCCATCCGCAGACACGGTGGAGAGGCAGCGACCGTGGAGGCAAGTTATGAAGGGCTCAACTCCACAGACGAGGCGAATCTACTGGCTTTTCTGGGATCGCTGTAAACGGGCGTCTTGATAAATAAAGCCCACGGCTCACGCTGTGGGCTTCATTGTTGTGCTGAGGGCTGGGAGTCCTTCGCAATCCAGCAACAATCCTCCGGTAAGGGCTGAAACGTTAGAGCGATCGCGGACGATGGTCAACTGGGAGCGCGGGCAATTTTCACTATTGGCGTGACTGCGGTGATTCGGGTATGCCGCCGGAGACGGCGTTTCTGTTACTCTCCGATCAGCCCTGTTGTCTTTTCCAATGCATTCCGGGGATTCCGGCTACAAAGTTCGCGCGCGCCAATGTCAAAAGCATCCCAGCAAACAGATTTGTCTGTCTTGTCCAGTGCCAAGCAGGGACTGGTGTATCTCACGGCCAACGACTGGGCTTTGCTCGTCGACAAGGCCGCCCGTCAGCAATTCAAGGCAGGCGATTCGCTCCTGCAACAGGGCAAAGCCACCAGGGGTTTGTACCTGCTGCTGAAAGGGAACGCCGCAGCCCACATCCCTCCGCAAGGACCTTTCCGGACGATCGGACCCGGCGAGGTCTGCGGCGAGATTTCGTTTCTCGACGAGCTTCCGGCGACGGCAAATGTTGTTGCAAAAGGAGCGGTGGAAGCTTACTTTATCGACCGCCCGACGTTGCAATCGCTGTTCGAGCTGTTTCCGCACCTTGGATCGCGCTTCTACCGCTCGCTCGCGGCGATCCTGTCGCGACGGCTGCGCGAGGTGATTGTGAGTACCGGAACGGCCTAACGGGGAATCCGGCACTCAGACCTGAAGAACATAGGACCGTCGGGTTCAACGAGCTACGATTCCCTGGTGAAGCTTCGTCCTTCGTGGTGTTCACCCTGGCGTTCCGTCTGACTCCGGCATCGAATCTTCTGTGCTAGCCTACTGTTCCAGTTAGTTCGCTGCGGATCCCGCCTTGCATGATTGATCCCGTCAATCTTCGGCTTGCACTGATTTCGGCTGCGGTTCTGGGCTTCCGTCACGGGCTCGATTACGACCATATTGCGGCCATCACCGACATCAGCAGTGTGCAATCGCGCCCGCGCGATGCCATGAAATTCGGCCTACTCTACGTCGCCGGACATGCCGCGACTGTGGCAGTCCTGGGGGCGGCGGCAGTGGTCTTTCGCATCGCTCTGCCTGCGGCGAGCGACCGCTGGGCCGAGCGGCTCGTCGGGATCACGTTGCTTCTTCTCGGGCTTTACGTTCTCGGAACATTTTTCCGCCCCGGCACTCACAGCCACGCGCCCCGCACGCGCATCACTCTGGTCGTTAACGGATTGCTGTGGGTATACTGGCGTCTGTCTCGTTTGTTCGGCGGAACTCGGGTCGAAGCTCCACAAATTTTCAAGGATGGATACGGCACAAGCTCCACCTTCGTCGTCGGCGTCATTCACGGCCTGGGCGCAGAGACTCCCACGCAGATTCTGCTTTTCCTGATGGCCGCAAATCTGGGCGGAACTGCCGCGGGACTATTGGGGCTGATGATGTTCATCCTCGGATTGCTGGTCATGAACACATTGATGTGCGCCTCAGCCGCAGGATTGTTCTCGGCGACGCTTTCCCATCCCAATGCCCTGCGTGCGCTGACCCTGGCAACTTCCGTTTACAGCATCACAGTGGGAGTAATCTTCTTGTTCGGATCGGCGGGAAAACTGCCATCGCTCACTGGATAGAACATTCATAGAAACAATCACTTAAAGAAAAATCAAGATTCCCACTTCTGGCAAACACCACGAGAAATGGACACCCCGTCTCTGTTTTTCCTCACACAAGTTCATTACCGCAGTAATCTGCCCGCGGGGATTACCGTTGACCCCTCCGCACCCTCCTT
>DATAUY010000169.1:0-12821 GCA_036268025.1 Candidatus Sulfotelmatobacter sp.
ACGAAGGGTTTTCCGGCGCAATCAGTGCGCAGGCAGTGCGCCAGCAATTTGCCGGCGTCCGACCTCCACTGGCCGAAATTGTCGTTCACATAAACTACGGGGATATTCGAGGCACGTGCACGCTTCTTGAGGCGTGCCAGACGAGGGGCTATTTGCAGCGCCTTCTTGAGAATTGCTTCTCCGTCGGGGAACTCGAAGTGATTAACGACATCGACCAGAAGCAATACCGCTGGCGATCTGTGACGAACGATTTTGTTTCCCATACGTCAGGCTGAAGCCTTCCGAACTCGACATCCATTTGCGAACCCCAATGGCGTGTTCATCTTTCCGATTTCAGCCAGGGCATTGCATGCGCCGCGATAAAATCACGGTCTAACTGATGGCCGCAGTCGTTCCGCCACCGTGGCTGGGGCTGCAGCGCACATTATACAAACAAGACCGACTAAGCTTGTCCCCGATGAATAGACAGGAGCGATTCATGCGAAAGCTGGCGTCATTCGCATGAAAACATTTCCGGTGCTCTGCTTTGGCTTTGTTTCTAACGCAGGATATGGTTCAAAAAAAAGTATCGCCATGGATGATTCGTTCCAGGGCCCGTACGAGATCGCGGGCAGCAAAGGATTTCAGAACGAGCCCGTGCGCGTCGGCGTCGCGCACCGCTTTCAAAAGGCTCTTACCTCCATGCATGGTAAAAAATAAGAAGGCGGACATTACGTTTTTCGACGCTGATCTGCCGGGCCATGTCGAGCCCGCTCATTCCGGCATACTGATGTCAAGCGCCGCCGCGTCGCACACTATCTCCCGAATTCCCTTTACCGCACTTGTTCCGTCCGCGGCCTCGCCACAATCGTCCACTCCGGCCTGCTCTTCAAGAGAGACTTAATCCCTACGCGCACAATATCATGGTCGTCGGCGACGAAAATTCTAGCTGACATTGGCCAGCGTGCTCCCTTTGCTGTTCGTTTCGCTCACTTTGCCGCCCTGAACGGGCAATTTGACGCCACTCTCAACCATGGCATGATGCAGTTCGAGCGCAACTGGCTCAACCCCGCCGGCATCCCCGGACGCCCCTGGTTCAAACATCCTCTACGGCGCGCGCTTCACACGAAGCGATGGAAGATCTAAATAGCAGCTTGAAGTAGCCGGATCATGAATTACGTGAATAATTCCGGGCCCGGATGCCAGTTCCGTCTGCGGATCCGTAAGCGACGCATGGCTACGATCCTAGCTCTTACGACTGCTTCATCTCGCGCTCCATCACCTTCCGCAGCGCGAGGTTGATGCGCGTCTGGTAGCGGTTCCCATCTTTCTGGAACCAGGCGAGCACGTCGGCGTCAATGCGAATCGTGACTGGCTTCTTCAGAGGGCGATAGAAATCCGAAATCTTCACTCCGGCCGTCAGAAAAGGAGATTTTGCCTGGCTGCTCTGGGCAGAGGCCTTGCCGGCTTTTCGTCCAGATCGCGAACCTGAGCCTTTCGCTTTGCCGAGTACAGCCAAAGCTCGCAGTTTCTTCTCTTCACTACTGGCGGGTTGTTGTTTTCGCATAATTGCATGTCGGGTATGTACGTGATTGTACGTGCATCCGGTTAGGAAAGACGGTCTCTACACGAACTCGATGGGCGGCAGGCCGCCGTCTGAAGGTGATGGCGGCTCTATTCCGGCACCGGCGGACATCCGGGAAAATCTTTCACGAAAACATTGCCGATGTAACCCAGATAGTCGATGCCAATCTCGCTGGTAAAAAATCCGTCTGCCGTAAACTTACGGAGAAGGGAAAAAAAATCAATTCCCTGTCCCAGGCTCGGGTCGCTGTTGAAATTCTTTTCGTAGGCAATCAGATCGAGGATTTCCTTCTGCTGCGCGGAGGCGGACTCGAGATAGACCTTTCCATAGCGATCGATACATGTGTTGTCGAGCCACATGATTCCGCCGCCGAGCGCGACCTGGTAGTCGGTGTTCTCGCTGGTGATCAGATCGATGAATTCCGGCGCTCCTGCCTCGATTGCGCCCTTAGTTTCGCCGTCCGGCGGAATGATCGTCTGGCAAAGAGTTTGCAATGTCTTGTACTGGTGCGCAGAAAAAAACTTCGGCGTGTAGGCCTGGTTATCCGCCGCGGCCTTTTCCGCATTCACCACGCGGTGCGCATATTCGGCTGCTTGGAGCGGAATCACGCGCAGTACCGACCCCGTTACAGCAGTCATCGTGAGCGATTTCAAAATGTCCCGCCGCGAGATCGTCATGCGCCCAGATTTCCTTTCTTCGCCTCGGCGAGCAGATATTCCGACGCGCGCCACGTCAGCGCCATAATGGTCAGCGTGGGGTTTTTGTCCGCGTTGGTCACAAAGCACGCCCCGTCGGTCACGAACAGGTTCTTCACATCGTGTGCCTGGCAATATCCGTTCAACGCCGACGTTGCCGGACGCTCTCCCATGCGTACCGCGCCCACTTCGTGGATAATCACGCCACCGTCCGCGATGCCGTAAGGATGAGGGCCATCTGGACTCGTATTAGTCAGGTAAGTTCCGCCCGCAGCTTCGACAATTTGCCGATAGGTTTCCTGCATGTCCTTCGCCATCTTGATTTCGTTGTCGCTCCACTTCCAGTGGAAGCGTAGGACCGGAATTCCCCACTGGTCGACCTTCTCGGGATCGATCTCGCAGTAGCAATTCTCGTTCGGAATCATCTCCCCGCGGCCTGCGAAGCCGATATACGTCCCGTATTTTTTCTTGCACTCCTGCTTCAACGAAGCTCCATAGCCTTCGAAGTCGTCGCACAGGTCGTCCCAATCGCCAATGCCGGGCATGCCGCGCCCGCCACCGAACTCGGTGTGATATCCGCGCAGAAAGTCGTTCTTGCGGTCGAACTTCCACCACGGCAGATACATGTGCATGCCGCCGACACCGTCGTGGTTGTGCGCCGGCATCCGTTCGAGCTGCGGGAAATACCCGCCGCCGTCGCTGCCGACGGTGTCCATCAGGTAGCGCCCGACCACGCCCGAAGAATTCGCCAGTCCGTCAGGAAACAGTGTCGACTTGGAATTAAGCAGCAGCCGCGCCGATTCGCACGCGCTGGCAGCCACGACAAAAGCTCGCGCGTAGATGCGCTGCTCCGTGCGAGTGGCCTTGTCAATATAAGAAACTGCCGTGACCTTACCGTCTTTTCCGACGATGAGCTCGCGCGCCATCGCACCGGTGATCAGCGTGAAACGCCCTGTTTTTTCCGCCGGTGGAATCATCACCTGGCTCGAACTGAAGTTCGAAGCGGTGATGCAGCCGCGGCCGCATTGTGCGCAGTAATGGCACGCGGCCCGCCCATTGTGCGGTTGGGTCAGGATTGCCAGCCGCGAAGGCACGCACAAGATCTTCAGCTTGTCGCACGCTTTCTTGATGATGGTTTCGGTGCACCGAGGCTTAGGTGGTGGCAGGAAAATTCCGTCCGGCGCGCTGGGGATGTTTTCCTTTGTCCCGAACACCCCGATGTACGATTCGACCTTGTCGTAATAAGGAGCCACGTCTTCGTAGCTGACGGGCCAGTCGTCACCCATACCGTCATGCGACCGGACTTTGAAATCGACCGGCGCCATGCGTAGCGCGATGCGTCCCCAATGGTTGGTGCGTCCGCCGACGATGCGCGAGCGGAACCAACTGAATTTGGATCCCGGCGCGGAAACATAAGGTTCGCCGTCGATTTCCCACGCGCCATTGGGAGCCATGAATTCGTCGCCGAGCCCCCGCCTCGCGCGCGCACCCACCCCTGCGCCGCGGTGCGGCAAATCGTACGCCCACACATGTTCCTTGTAGTCGCGCTCGGGAACAACCGGTGGACCAGCCTCCAGCAGCGCCACCCGCAAACCGCCTTCGCTCAGGACCTTGGCCGCCGTGCCTCCCGATGCGCCGGAGCCGATGATGCAAACGTCATATTTCTGGGGTGAACGAGCGATTTGCATGGACCTCCCACGCGATTGCAAATGCTGTTTTTAGGTGCCGCCCACCGAAGCGGGCGGCATGTCTGGCATCGATCGTCTAGAAAGTTAGCTTCGACAAATACTCGTAGCTGGTCTTGATGCTCTCGAGCGGCTGCTTCGGATGGTCATGCTCGACGATGTAATACTTGATGCCCGCCTTTTCGGAGTGCGAGAAGATCTTCTTCCAGTCGATCACACCGCTTCCGACTTCGGTCAAGTCCACGGTGTCGCCAAAGTTCTGCGAGCCGCCTTGCGACACCTTCGGCAGCGTCTTCACATCTTTGACGTGGACCAGCGGAAACCGTCCCGGATATTCATTGAAGTACTTCCCCGGATCGCCGCCGGCCACGATGATCCAGCACAAATCCATCTCCATCTTCACCAGGTTGGTGTCGCACATTTTGAGCAATTCGTCATAAGGCAGCATGCCATTGGTCGGCAGAAATTCGAACCAATGATTGTGATAGGCAAATTGAAGTCCGGCATTCTTGCATTGTTCGCCGCACTTGTTGAACTTTTCGGCAGCCTGTTTCCAGATGTCAGGAGATTTGCGCATCTCTTCCGGAATCCATGGGCATACAACGTATTCGAGCCCGATCGTCTTTGAGGTTTCAATGACCGACGGGAATTTCTCGTCGAGTTCGTCGTATTGGACGTGCGTAGACGGCGCTTTCAGCCCATTCTTGTCGAGCACGGCGCGCACCTGCGCTCCGGTACGGCCAAAGTACCCGGCGAACTCCACGTTCTTATAGCCGGCCTGTGCGACTTTGGCGATTGTGCCCTCGAAGTCATTTTTCATCAGGTCACGCACGGTATACAGCTGCACGCCGATGGTGTTATCGCTGAGCCTGTGTTCCGCGGCCCAGCCGAGCTTTGAGGTCAATAAGGTAGCCGCGGTGACAGTGCCTGCGGTTCCAATGAAAGTTCGGCGGTTTATGGCATGAATACTCATGAAGTCTCTTCCTCCGGCTCGTTAGGGGTGGAACTCGAATTCGGGAGCATTATACGCGGCAGGAAGCGCTTTGCGTGCAGCCGAACGAAGGAAATGCGCGGGCAGACAAATCAGCGAGAGGGCGGATCGCGGTCCTCTCGCTTCGAAGTTCTATTTGTTGGGCACAACTTGCAGATTGTTGGTGACGGAGAAAATTCCGGAAACAGTATTGGCCCGGACGCCAGCCAGATTCTTATCGGCTTCGCTGTCGACTACGCCTTCCAGCGTGACGCGGCCGCTCTTAACAATGATCCGGATCGGCTTCTGCACGCCGAGAGAATATTTTTCCAGGGGCGAAAAATCATAAATTGCGCGATACAAGCGGATGCGAAGGGCGTCGTCCATACTCGACGGCGGAAGCACTTCGATCTGGTTGTCGACCTTCTCTACGCCTTCAATACGCTTGACGGCATTCCCTGCGTCCGACTTCGTTACCGGCTTCACAACCTGGCCGAGCAACGTCACGGTGTTCCCATCCACCTTGAAACTGATGTTATCGAACACGCCGAAATACGGCAGCATCAGCAGCTCGTGACGGACCTCTCTCGTGATGCGATCCTGCGACTTTGCGGCGTCTTGACCGAAGGCAAGCGCGCTGCCGGCCACGAGAAATAAACTCGCGATGGTAATCATCAAACGGGACTTCATTATCGTTCTCCTTGCTCAAACATCCCTGCTCACATCCACGGACTGTCAAGTGGATGCGATTGTCTGCAACATAGTTGGACAAAACCGTGGACAGGTCAAGAAAAATGCGGACCGGCGTGTAATCCTCCGCCAGAGTTACAAGGCGGGCGCCATTCGCAGATGGCCATGCTACCCAAGTCTCAGAGTCAAACTCTCGCCGGCGCCGAGCAATCGAACATTATCGCAGTTGTTTACGACCCAGTCGGCTCCCGCGCTACGCACATCCGACGCTGCGACCGTGGTAGTGAATGCGGCAACCTTCGCTCCCGCGGCCTTGCCGGCCCGAACGCCCGCGGGCACGTCTTCAAAAACTATGCATTCATTGGCCGGAAATCCCAAAACTGCCGCACCCTTCAGAAAGGGCTCGGGATGCGGCTTGCCATTCACGATGTCATTGGAAGTGACGAACTTTTTCGGCAGAGGCAATCCGGCCGCCTTGATTCGTACCTCCGCCAGCGCCCGCGTGCAGGAAGTCACTATGGTCCAGCGGCCCTCGGGCAAGCTCGAAAGCAGGTTCAAGGCTCCCGGCAACGGCACAACACCGTCAAGATCTTCTATTTCCCGGCGCTCGACTTCACGGTTCTCAGCATGATGATCGGAATTCGGCAGATATTCCCGGACTGTAGTCAGACTTGGCCGCCCGTGCGCACGAGCGACCACCTCTTCCGGATTGAATCCATGCTCAATCGCCCATCGCCGCCATACGCGTGCGACCGCCGGGGTTGAGTTGATAAGAACTCCATCTAGGTCGAAGAGCAGGGCCGCGCACCAGATCTCGATCATGTCGTCAGGCCAACACGCTGTAGCAGTTCCTTGAAGCGGCGATCGGGCCGCAGCGCATCCATCTGGGGTTCGACTCCAAGATAACCCATCCACGGACATCTCTCTTCGAGCGCCTTCCCTAACCATTCAATCGCACAATCAGTATCGCCAAGGCCCAGGTAGATGATTGCTATATCGTACGGCGAAACGTACCTCTGACTGCACGACGACACGCACTGATCAAGGATGGCCCTAGCCTCATTGTGCTTGCCCGATACTGCAAGTCCATACCCCATGCGGGCCAAAGCGTAGGTGCTGTCTCCAGCCAGTCGAACGCCCGTCTGCAATGCCGCCATGGCCTCATCCCATACTCCCTGCTGCTGATACGCTTGCGCCAACCACAAATGTGCCGTACTGAAACTCGGATCCATATCGAGCGCCGCCCGGTATTGTTCAATGGCGCGATCGTATTGGCGATTGAAATAAAACATTCGCGCCAGGTCGGTTGTGATGACGACTGAGATGGGATCCATTGCCAGTGCCTTTTTCTTTTCGAGCAATGCCTCGTCATGCCTGCCTAACATATTCAGCATGGTGCTGCGCCAGTGAAAGGCTTCCACATATCCCGGATTGAGTTCGATCGCCTGCTGGAATTCCTGCTCCGCCCCAGGCCAGTCCCATTCAACGTCGCGCTTGATGACCGCGAGCGTTGCGTGCGGCTCGGCCAAAGAATCATCCAATGCCAGAGATTTCAGCGCCGCGGCGCGGCCCTTTCCGTAGGCATCCTGCGGCGAAAATGCGTTGTAGTAGCCGAGGATGGTGTGGCAATCGGCCAGGCCAGCGTAACCTTGAGCGTAAGTTGGGTCGGCATCAATTGCGCGCTGAAAATGAGCGACTGCCTTCTTTATGCTGGCCTCACTGCGCTTGTTCCACTGATATCTCCCCATCAAATACTGCTCATGCGCCTCTGGATTGACTTGTCTCAAGTTCCCCAGTCGCGCCCGTTCTTGCGGTGTCACGGTGACCCGAACCTCTTCCGCGATCTGCCGCGCGATTTCACTTTGCAGCGACAGAATGTCCCGAAAATCACGTTCGTAGCTCTCCGCCCATAGGTGTTGATCGGTGGCGGCGTGGATCAACTGCGCCGCGATCCTCACGCGGTTGCCCGAACGCAGCACAGAACCCTCAATTACCGCGTCCACATTCAGTTCTCGCGCAATCTGCGGCAGTGACTTGCGCGCACCCTTGTATTGCATCGCCGACGTGCGTGAAATCACGCGCAGCGCCTTGATCTTGGCAAGGTTCGTGATCAAGGCCTCGGTCATGCCGTCAGCGAAATATTCATGCCCGGACTCGCTCGAATGATCGTCGAGCGGCAGTACAGCCAACGACTGGATTCGTCCCGGTTCGACGTTAGCCCGCGGCCCGGCAGTCTCCAGGCCTGCTTCCTGCACGCGCTCGATGAATCGGTATCCACGGCGCGGCAAGGTTTCTATGAATCGTGGAGACTCCGCCGAATCTCCCAGCGTCTCCCGGATACGCGCAATCGCGTTGTGCAGGCTGTGATCGAAATCAACAAAGGTGTCGGAGGCCCAGATTTCCGCCCGCAGTTCTTCCCGCGTCACAAGATCGCCCGCGCGCTTCAGCAACTTCTCCAGCACCTGCAACGGCTGGCCTTGCAAACGCTGCTTGACTCCGCGCTTGCGGAGTTCTCCGGTGCGCACGTCGAGTTCGAAGACGTCAAAGCGCAACACGCGTTCGTTGGAAGCGGGAATGGACATCTCAGATTTTCGGCCGATGCGTAACTCACCTGCTAGTTCAAGCCGGCACGGCGCAGCAGATTTTCAAAGCGGGGATCGGAGCGCAGATTGTCGATCCGCGGATCGGACTTCAAATGCCAGGAAATATCCAAAGCCTCCATTCGCGATGCCGCATCGAGCAACTCAAATGCCCTGTCTTTTTCGTTGAGCTCGGCATGCAAAGTAGCGATCATGTAGGGTGAAACGTAGGTACGCTTCGATTTCTTCTCGAGGTCGCTCAGAATTTTTCTGGTCTCGTCTTTGTTGCCGACCGCGGCGTAAGCATAGCCCAAGCCGGCGGCGGCATCGTCATCGCCGCCCGACAATTCCATCGCCCTTTGATATTCAGCAATTGCCTCCAGCCGCTTTCCTGTCCCCTCATATCCAATGCCAAGATAGTAGTGCTCCAGCCATTCATTCGGATTCGCAGCGATCCCCCTGCGGCTAGCCTCGATCAGGCCTGCGAAATCCCGCATCTGGTAGTCCGCTCCCGATTCCGTGATTGCCGAACTCACGCTCGGGTCCAGCTCCCGGCTCGTTGCGATTTCCGCGCGAGCTTCGTCTCGGCGGCCCTGGAACGCCATCAACTCCGCGCGGTCTTCATGCGCGCAGCTGTAGCTCGGAGCAAGGCTGATCGATTTATCGAATTCGCGCTCGGCTGCGTCGAGATTCATCCGGAAATGCCAGTTGAGCGCGCCCAGCGTATCGTGTGCTTCTCCGATGTTGTCATCGAGCGCCAACGCATGTTGAACGGCATCTTCCGTCGCGCGCTCTGCCTCCTGCGGCGTAATCGCCCGAAACAAACCCAGATAAAGGTAAGCATCCGCCAGGCCCGAATACGCCAACGCAAACGTGGGATCCTTCCGCGCCGCCTCTTCGAACTGGTCTTTCGCCGCAAGCAAAGGCTTTGCTGTCGTGAAGTCGTTCTCCATGTAGTAGCGACCTCGGAGATATGCGTCATACGCATCCGGATTCACTGGTCGCGCCGCTTTCAAGCTCGTCCGCACCTGCGGAGTAAGCTGCGCCCGCACCTGCTGCGCGATCGCCTGCGCAACTTCGCTTTGCATGCTCAGCACATCGCCCAGATCGCGCTCATAAGTATCCGCCCAAAGATGCTTGTCGGTCGGCCCATAAAGAAGTTGCGCCGTAATGCGCACCCGCCGCCCCGAACGGGTGACTGAGCCTTCGATAATGCCGTCCACGTTGAGTTCTCGTGCGATCTCCGGCAGGCTCTTCTTTGCGCCCTTGTAGCGCATCACCGACGTGCGCGAGATCACTCTCAGCGAGCTGACCTTCGCGAGATCGGTGATCAGTTCATCCGTCATGCCGTCGGCGAAATATTCTTGCGCGGGATCGCCCGAAAAATTGGCCAACGGAAGCACGGCGATCGATCGCACAGGCGTAGAAGATCCCAGCAATGAAGATCGGCGCAAGAATGTAGGGACAACCACAAGGAGACTAGCGACCACAGTGAGAACTACCCACAAGGCAAACCGGAGAGCGGAATGTTTCTCGACAGGCTTCGCGGGAACCGGAACCTCGACCTTCGGGTCGAGCGAGACCGGGGGATCGGGCGCAGGCTCGGCCGGGCCAATTCGCTCCACCGACCCGATAAATCGGTACCCTCGCCGCGGCAGCGTCTCAATGTAGCGAGGCTTCTCCGCCGAATCGCCCAAGGTCTCCCGAATGCGGGCGATGGCGTTGTGCAGGCTGTGGTCGAAATCAACAAATGTTTCGGCGGGCCAGACCTGCCCTCGAATCTCGTCGCGGGTAACCAGTTCTCCCGCCGAGTTCAACAACACCGCCAGCACCTGGATCGGCTGCCCCTGAAGCCGCAGCTTCACGCCACGTTTGCGCAGTTCGCCTGCTCGAACGTCCAGCTCAAAATTGTCAAAACGAAATAGACGGGAGGCCGGAGCGGTCGCCAACATTTGCAAACTCCCTCAGAGACTAGAAGGCTAACACAGTTGTCGCCGCGTCTCCCCTGTTACTTGTCGCGCCTAAGCCCATTGTTTTAAGAGGTTTAGACGCAGAGAAAACTTTGGGGATTGTTGGAGGCCCGCGGGATTGTAGCGCTCCCCTTCTACCGTTAGATTGGCCGCATTCGAATCCGCCGTGAACCAAAAGAAGCGCGGACAAATTAAACGAGTTAAATCCCGGGAGGGGAAATCCATGTCGAAGTTCCAATCATCCATAAAGACGCTGTCGCTGACCCTTTTGAGCGGCCTTCTGATGACCACGCCGCTCCTCTATGCGCAGCATTCGCATTCCGGAGCCGCATCGGCCTCCAGTTCGACGCTCATCCAGGATGTGCGTCAGGGGACGAAGCAGTTCGTCAACGTCAACAATGCCACCGCCGCCGGGTACGGACCGTTCCTCGGTTGCGTCACCGGCACCGACCACGGCGCGATGGGCATCCACTATGTGAATGGCACCGTACTTTCGGGCAACACTCTGAACCCGGCGATGCCGACCGCACTCATCTATGAGCCGCAGGCGAGCGGCGCGTTGCGCCTCGTCGGAGTGGAGTTCATCGTCGACGCTACGACCTGGCTCGCCGCCAACAACAACACACCTCCGGTTCTCGAAGGGCAAGTCTTCAACTATGTTGGGGCGCCAAACCGCTTCAACATCAACTCGTTCTTCGAACTGCACGTCTGGGCCTGGCGCGACAACCCGCAGGGCTCCTACGTCGACTGGAACAACAATGTAAGCTGCCTGGCCCAACAGGATCCGTCGTAGCCTCCGAGGCAAGCCAGTTCAAGCTCTGGGCAGCAGGGTGCCCTATTTCTCGCGCGTTTTTTTTGCGCGAGAAGTGGGGAACTTGTGATTCAGGGCGCTGCGTTTGGGTGGCACTGCCGTTTGGGTGGCGCAGCGCTTCAGCGCTGCGATTAGCGACCGGCTGAAGGAGCGGCTTTTTAGCCGCTAAGGTGAAGTCCAGTGAAGTATCCAGATAGCCCACTCACCGCTCAAAAACTAAAAATCATCCCCGCGCCCACTCCCCGAATCCATAGCGGCAGCTGACTCTTACTCCGAGGCGCCCGCATGCAGCTCAAGCCTTTTCTCCTCGATGCCTGGCTCGACCAGCACGAACACGGCATAGAATTCAACCTCGCTGCCAGCACGGGACCGACCTGGACCGTAAACGAGATCCTCGCCCTCGCTGACGAGGAAACGCGCCACCGCTTCCTGAACCACAATCTGGTCTATGGCCGCGTCGCGGGCGCCGATGGCCTGCGGGAGGCGATCGCCGAAATGCAGGACGTCCCTATAGAGACCATCCAGGTCGTGACCGGGGCCGCCGAGGCGCTCCTGGCGATCATGTGGCAGGCCGCCGAGTTCGGCGCAAATATTGTCCTCCCGCTGCCCGGATTTGCTACTTTTTCGGCGCTCCCGGAATCTCTTGGTCTCCAAACCCGCTTTTATCGCGTACGCCGCGAGAATGGATTCCGCATCGATCCCGATGAGATCAAGGGTCTCGCCGACTCGAAAACCAAACTCATCCTGGTCAACAGTCCGCACAACCCGACGGGCACGACCATTGGCGACAATGAAATGGAAGCCCTGCATGACTTCACCTTACAACGCGGAATTCAGCTGGTGACCGACGAGGTCTACCATCCCATCTACCACGGAAGGCAAACGAAATCGGCGGCGCGCCTGCCGCATGCAACCGTGATCTCCGATTTGTCAAAAGCATTCTCCATTCCCGGTGTGCGCACGGGATGGATGATCGAGCATGACGCCCAGCGCCGCCAGCAATACTGGAACGCGCGTGCCTACTTTTCGGTCAGCAACACCACCACGGGAGAAATTCTTTCGGAAATCGCAATTCGCAGGCGCGATGTTGTTTTGGGCAAGGCCCAGGAAGTGGCTGGTCGAAATCTCAAGCTGCTAGGGCGCTTTGTGTCCGAACATCGCAATGTGCTCGGCTGGATTCCGCCGCAAGGCGGCATGACCGCGTTCCCCTGGCTGGTGAGCGGAGAAAATACGCGTCCGTTCTGCCACGCCGCAGCCGAACAAGGAATCTTGCTGGCTCCCGGCGACTGCTTTGACACGCCCTCGCACTTCCGCCTCGGCTTTGCTGCCGCCGGAGACAACTTCCCGAAAGCTCTCGACCGCTTCGGGGAATTCGTAAAGAGCTGGTCGAGGAAGCCTGCCTTAAGCGTGTCGAAGTAATAGCGCTTGTCATCAGACGCGGGAGCGAAGCGGAGGCGGAGGAACCTGCTTTTTAGTCTGTGCGAGGAAGAGAACAGCCGTCAGGTATTCCGCTCACTAAAGCAAAGAACATTGCCATCCGGATCTTCGACGTAAAAATCGAGGCATGCCCACGGTTGTTGTTCCAGCGGCTTGACCGCTTTGGCCCCACGCGCTTCCAGTTCGCTAAACAAACCTCGGATGCCCGACACGGAAATGTACGCGTCCAGATGCTCGTTCTGCTTGCGGAATTCCCGATACCCGGGGGCTTTCGGCCCACACTTGAGATGGATCGCGAATCCGTCGCGCCTGACGCTCGCGTAGAACGATTCATATACAAAATCTAGCTCGAACCCAAGCTGGTCGCGGTAGTACGCGATGGCCCGATCCAGATCATCCACGAGAAACTGCGGGGCTATC
>DATAUY010000170.1:0-14394 GCA_036268025.1 Candidatus Sulfotelmatobacter sp.
TGGCCCCGCGGGTTTCGCGGCTACGACCAGTTTGGGAGGCGCAGGCTTCGCAGGCGCCGCGGCCTGGCCGGCCGGGGCAGGTACCGCAGGTTTCCCGGGATCGCTTTTGCGCAGCAGGCCGCGGGCCACCCGGACGGTCCCCTTGGCTTGTTCGAGATTGATCGGTTTGGTCAGGACAAGATTTGCGCCAATGCGAAATGCCTTGGCGACTCCCGCCTGACCTTCCACGACGGCGACCGCAAGCGACGCCTGGTTGGACGACGAATTGCGTGCGCTCTTGAACAGCAAGGTGGCGTTCTGCTCGTTATCGCAGTCGACCACAATGGCGTCGAAATGCTGTCCCATCAACTTCTTAACCGCGGCGAAGGGTTCGGTGCAGGCCTCGACGGTGAAGTCCAGTTCGGTCAATATCTGGGAGACCGTGCGGGCGGTTTTTTCCTCGGGACAGAAGACGAGAGCTTGGTAACTCATACCAAAACCATCGTAAGTACGGGTATCGCAGCCATCAAGTTACGCTGGTAATTCGAGAGACCTGATATTCCGTGTCCATTAATCCGGAATGGTTCATTGGGAAACGAGTTTACTCAGCGGCAACACCGTGGAAACTGTGCAGTCGCATACAATGAGTGCCCAATGAAATCAAGCGTGCCGCTCTGGCTCAAAATTGGCTGGACGATGTGGCTGATCGTTTGGGCCCCGATTTACTGGCGGCAGTACGGTGCGCAGAATTTTCTGTATTTCTGCGACATCGGAAATGTGCTCATCGGAATTGCCTTGTGGTTCGAGAGCCCGCTGATCTTTTCCTGGGCGGCTTGTGGGCTTCTGTTGTTCCAGTCGCTCTACACGATTGATCTTGCAGGCGCGCTGCTGACCGGACGCCACTTGATCGGCGGCACAGAATACATGTTTGATCCGCACCTGCCTCTATTCGTTCGCTTGCTCAGCTTGTTTCACATCGCAACTCCGCCGTTGCTCTTGTGGGCGATCTGGCGATTAGGATATGACCGTCGCGGCTGGAAACTTCAAACGCTCACCGCGTGGATTGTCGTGCCGATCAACTATTTCTGGCGGCCTGAGCAGAACGTGAACTGGGCACGGGGACTGTTCTTTCGCGAGCAGCATTTCGTGCCCGGCATTACATACTTGCTCGCTTACCTGCTACTCGTACCACTCTGCGTATATCTACCAACTCACCTGTTCATGACATGGATGACTCGCCGATGGCATTCTTGACGTGAACAGAAATAGGGAAGTTGCAGGAATTTGGGCTAACGATTTTTTCCCGAATCGTTCTGCTGGTTCCGCAGCGTCGACTCTGATGGCGGGTATTCGATCGAGCCCTTGAACGAAGAAATTTCGTTCGCGTGGTAATCGGGAAAGGGAAGTTGTTTCCCGTCGCGCAGCTCCGCGATTTTCTTCAGTGCTCCTTCCACTTTTTCCTTTTCAGGGCCAGTATCGCGGCTTAGATACAGCGTCTGCGCGGGCGCAGCCAGCGCGCCACCGGAATCCTCCATCACGTCGAGAATATGCAGAAGCAGGTCTTCGCGCACTGCGGCAAATTCATTGAAGTCTCTCGTCAGGATGTAGGCCAGAACTTCCATGCTGAGAGAACTGCCGGCGGCGTCGGTAAGGCGTACGCGCACGGTCTGCGTTTCGACTTTGGAATGGCTGTAAAGCAGTTTGCGGATCTCCGCAAGTACGAAACGCACGTGGTCCGCCTTGCTGTCGAGGCGCAGGCTGAGGGTCGTCTTGAAGAGAATCTTGTCGCGGCTGCTGAGATTCTCCAGATTAATCGTCGCCACGGTCCCATTCGGAATAGCCACCAGCGTGCGTTCGTCGGTGCGAATGCGGGTCGAGCGCAGCCCGATGTCCTCGACCACGCCCGTGCGGTCGCCGAATCGGCAGACATCCCCGACTCGGAAAACTTCGTCGCCCAGTACCGAGACGCCGCCGAAGAGGTTCTCGATCGTCTTCTGCGCACCGAACCCGATGGCAAGCCCGCCGATGCCAAGACCGGCCAGCGCAGTGCTCATGTTGAATCCGAGATTGCTGAGCACTGCGAGAACGCCGAGGACAAAAATGACGGCCTTGAGAATGCGCTCTCCCAGCAACATGAGAGATCCCGTGCCCGCATGCCCATGAGAGAGGGCGCGCATCCGCACGCGGCGCAGCGACCAGCGTGTACCGCGCCAGACAAGCCAGGTTGCGCTGATGATGAGCGCCATTTTCGTGACCTGGAAGTAGTAATGCCGGGGCAACAACGGCATGCGCAGAGAAGAGCTGAAGGCCTGATGGATCAGCGTGCCTGTCAACAGCCATGCAGGGCCGGAAACCAGGCGCCAATTCGCGAGATCCATGTGCCCGCGGCGTCGCGCCCACCAGCGCACTGGAAACTGGAGCAGTACCAGAACAAGCCAACCCAGGCCGGCAGCAATTGGCAGAGCCAGTATCAGCGCTGACCACTGCCACAGAGGCATTCCGGCAAATTGATGTTGGACCAGCACAGCGGGAAGCTTGCTTTCCACCTGTCGCGCTTCGGCCTGATCGTATAGTTCCGGAAGCTTGGCAAGCGTGTCGGATGAAATCAGCCAGATCTTCCCGGCAGTCGGATCGGAAACACGCACCAGATCGAGATCGACTTCCACGTCTCCGGAAGACATCGTCCCCAGCTTCTGGCGTCCCAAGGGCACGCCTTCCTGGGGGATTCCTTCCGCCTGGTTGTAGCGGCTGAGATTGCCGCTGAAGACGCGGTCCAACACATATTTGAGCTTGGAAGCCGTCTGCTCACCGTCGGTCTGACGGTGGGCCGGACTCATTTGGAGATACTGAGCGGCAGTGCTGAGATTTCCATCTTGTGCCGCTTTAAGAAAACCCAGAACGGCGCTCGAGGGAGTCGAACGCCCGAGCGGATCGTTGGGAGCGCTCGCGCTCGTGTTCGATGACGGTTGCAGCGCCTGTGTGAGTCCCGTCTGCGCGCATGCGCACAAACTCACTGCAAGCAGGAGTGCAAGCCGCAGGGCATTCTTGAGCCAGGAAGACATGCGATTCGCTTTGCACGTATGGCAATAGCTGCCATGCATGCCGAGACAAAGTAAGAGTTTATTCTATCGGACGATAGTCCACGGCCGGTTCACGGTCATCCGCGTTTGGGGCGATAGATCTCGGTGCTGGTGCCGAAGAAAACCTCGGCGGCATTCATGACCGTTTCCGTAAGAGTGGGATGAGGGTGAATGGTCGCGGCGACGTCGTGGGCGAGCGCGGCCATCTCGATGGCGAGCACGCCTTCGGCGATCATCTCGCCCGCACCGGCGCCAATGATGCCAACGCCGAGCACACGCTCCGTTTGAGGATCGATAAGAAGTTTGGTCAGGCCCTCGGTCCGGTCGAGCGTGACGGCGCGGCCGGAAGCGGCCCAGGGAAATTTCGCGACTTTGACTTCGCGATTTTCTTTTTGGGCCTGCGTTTCGGTCAGGCCGGCCCATGCAACTTCGGGATCTGTGAACACGACGGCAGGAATAGCTGCGGGTTCAAAAGCGACTTTATGTCCGGCGATGGCTTCCGCGGCTGTCCGGCCCTCGTGCATCGCCTTGTGAGCGAGCATCGGCTCGCCGACAACATCCCCAATCGCGTAAATGGCAGGATCGGCCGTCTGCAACTGCTTGTTGACCTCGAGGAAACCCTTTGCGCCTACTTTGACTTGAGTCTTGTCGAGTCCGGCGATTTCGGAATTTGGCTTGCGGCCGACGGAGACGAGTACGCGGTCGAATAGCTTTTCCTGGGTTGTCCCGTCCTGCGCTTTCAGCGTAGCGCGGATGGCATTGCCTTCGTCTTTCACGGCAGCCACAGTGGTGTTGAGCAAGATGCTCTCGAAGAGTTTTTCCAGTTTCTTGTGTAGCGGTGCAACTAGATCGCGGTCGGCGCCGGGCAGAAGGCCGGGCAGCATTTCGACGACGGTGACGCGCGTACCGAGTGCAGCATAGACGGAACCAAGTTCGAGGCCGATATATCCGCCGCCAACTACGAGTAAAGAGCCGGGGATGTCTTCGAGATCGAGCGCGCCGGTCGAATCCATTATGCGCGGTGTGTCGAGCTTGAGTGCGGGCACGATAGCCGGACGCGAGCCGGTCGCGATGATGATGCGGTCGAACGTCAGAGACTGTGACGAGCCGTCGGATTTCGTGACCAGCAGCGTGCTCGAATTTTCAAAGGCCGCTTTACCCTGAACATAGGTGACTTTACGTTGCTTCGAAAGAATGCCGAGACCGCCGGTAAGTTTCTTGACGACGCCTTCCTTGAACGACCGCAGTCGGGCGAGATCGATCTTCGGCGCGGCGAATTCGATGCCCCAGTTTTTCGACTGCTCAGATTCCTCGATCAGCTTCGCGATGTGAAGCAGGGCTTTCGATGGAATGCAGCCGCGGTAAAGGCAAACGCCGCCCGGGTTGACTTCCGGATCGATCAGCGTGACGGTCATCCCCAGATCGGCAGCAAGAAATGCGGCGGCATAGCCTCCGGGGCCGGCGCCGATGACGGCAATGTTGAGGTTCGTGGAATCTGGCATGAAAGGCTTTCAACCACAAAGGGCACAGGAAAACACAGAGGAAGACCGCCACTTGTGGGCGCCTCTGTGCTCTCTGTGTGCTCTGTTGTTCAAGATTTTGATTTTCTATCCCTGCACCGACAGCAGGAACGGCTGCTCGAACGCTTCCGCAATCCAGCGCAGGAACCTCGCCGCGTCGGCGCCGTCAATCAGACGGTGATCATAGGAGAGCGACAGCGGAAGGATGAGCCGAGGCTCGAACTTGCCAGTATCCTTCGATCCGATCCACTCGGGCTCCATGCGCGAACGCGATAACCCGAGAATCGCGACTTCCGGATAGTTCACAATTGGAGTGAATCCGATGCCGCCGATGCCGCCCAGATTGCTGATGCTGAACGTCCCGCCTTCCATATCGGCCGGAGCCAGTTTCTTGTCGCGGGCCTTCCGGGATATCTGGGAAAGCTCGACAGCCAGCTCGACGATGTTCTTTTTCTCCACATCGCGAATCACTGGCACGAGCAGGCCGCGGTCGGTATCGGTAGCGACGCCGATATTGATGTACTGCTTATAGACGATCTCTTCCTTCTCGATGTCGATGCTGGCATTGAACTGCGGGAACACCTTCAACGCCGCCGCGCAAACTTTCAGCGCGATGGCGGTGACGGTCATCTTGCCGCCCGCTTCTTCAGCCTTGGGACCAAAACGCGCGCGAAGTTGCTCGAGTTCGGTGATGTCGGCGCGGTCGTGCTGCGTGACGTGCGGAATCATGTTCCATGCTTCCGCGAGATGCTCGGCTGTTTTGCGCCGTACTCCGCGCATCGAGACCCGTTCGATTTTCCCCCACTTCGCGAAATCGGGGAGTTGCGGCTGGGCAAAATGTCCGGCGCGTGGGGTCTGTACAGCGCCCGCGGCAGTAATCAACAATGACTTGGCGTAAGCCTTGACGTCGTCTTCATTGATGCGGCCACCCGGACCGGATCCTTTTACCTCATAGATGTCGATGCCAATTTCGCGGGCCAGACGCCGCACATGCGGGGCGGCAGGAACGGGTTGCCGATGGTCGGTCCCCGCCGTCTTGCCCAATTGTGACGGCATACTGAAAGCTTGCGCCGGGGGCTGAGGCTGATCGGGAGGTAGTGCCTGCTCTTCGGTCTTGCCCTCTGCGCGGATCGCAGCCTGAAATGCAAGGCGCGCGCCATGCTGCCCCGAAACATGCTCGACTGGAGCCGTACGCGACTTCGCCGGCTCAGGCACGGCAGAAGGGGCACCCTCCAGCGTGAAGATCAGTTGTCCGACTTTGACCTTTTCGCCCTCTTTGACCTTGATTTCTTTCACGATGCCGCTGACTGACGATGGGACTTCGACCACAGCCTTGTCAGTCTCCAACTCCATAACCGGCTGACCCTCGGCAACTTTGGAGCCAGGAGAAATCATCAGGCGCACAAGATCGCCCTGCGAAATGTTTTCCCCGAGTTCTGGAACTTTGAATTCGCTGGCCCCGGCCTTGGAAGTTGTCGGCGCAGTCGCGGCAGCGGATACCGACGCTGCTGCCTGAGGTGGTTCTTGTTTTGGAGTTTCCCGAGGAGCAGGTTTCGGCGAAGGTGCAGTTGAAGTCGGAGCAGGCGCAGGTTTTGCCCCAGCGGGCTGGCTCGGCGGAGCGGCAGATTTTCCCTCAGCTCCATCGACCGTAAAAATCACTTGCCCAACCTTGATCTTGTCGCCTTCTTTAACGTGGATTTCCTGCACCGTACCGCTGACGGACGAGGGCACTTCCACGACGGCCTTATCGGTTTCAAGTTCCATGACCGACTGTCCGGCGCTGACCGCAGCGCCCGGCGAGACCATCAGGCGCACGAGGTCGCCCTGCTCAATATTTTCTCCCAGCTCTGGAAGTTTGAATTCAATCATTTGAATCATTGTCCGATTGAGTCATCGAGCGATTGTGAAAGTAAAGATCGCCAAAGAGTGCAATCGCTCAATCACCCGATCACTCAATGGCTCGATTGCCTAACTGACCGCCGGATTCGCTTTTTCCGGGTTGATTCCCAGTTCCTGAATCGCCCGCTTCACCACATCGGTGCCAATCTTATTTTCGCGGACCAATGCCCCTAGAGTTGCCAGCACAATGTGTTTCGCGTCGACCTCGAAGAAGTCACGCAAGGCGGCGCGGTTCTCGCTGCGTCCAAAGCCGTCGGTTCCGAGCGAGACGAGCTGCCCGGGAACCCACTTCCCAATACTTTCGGGCAACATCTTCATGTAGTCGGAGGCCGCGATGAACGGTCCAGCGGCATCCTTAAGCATCTGCGTGACGTATGGAACTCTCCCCTGATCTCCGGGATGCAACATGTTCCAGCGTTCGCAATCGTTCGCATTACGGTATAGCTCTTTGTAGCTCGTAACACTCCAGACATCGGCGCCCACGCCGTACTTCTCTTCCAGAATCTGCTGCGCTTTCAACACCTCGAACATAATTGACCCGCTGCCGAAGAGTTGTGCGCGGAGCTTGGCATCTTTCTTTCCTGAAGCCTTGAAGCGGTACAAGCCCTTCAGCACCCCTTCGCGGACGTTCGCTTCCTGCGGCATCTCCGGCATCGGCAGCGGCTCGTTCCCAACGGTGAGGTAATAGAAGATAGACTCGCCGTCCACATACATACGCTTAATGCCTTCCTGAACGATGATGCCGATCTCGTACGCAAAAGCGGGATCGTACGCGTGGAGATTCGGAACGGGCATCGCGAGTAGATGGCTGTGGCCGTCCTGATGCTGCAATCCTTCACCCGCCAGCGTAGTGCGACCAGCGGTGCCGCCGACCAGAAATCCCCGGCAGCGCATATCTGCGGCAGCCCAGATCAGGTCGCCGATGCGCTGGAAGCCGAACATCGAGTAGTAAATGAAAAAAGGAATCGTGTTGATGCCGTGGTTGGCGTACGCGCAACCCGCGGCGATAAATGAGCACATCGAGCCGGCTTCCGTGATTCCTTCTTCGAGAATCTGCCCGTTCTTCGCTTCCTTGTAATAAAGCAGCGTGTCCATGTCGACCGGTTCGTAGTTCTGGCCGACGCTGGAATAAATTCCCACCTGCCGGAAGAGAGCCTCCATGCCGAACGTGCGTGCTTCGTCAGGAACAATTGGCACGATGTATTTGCCAAGTTCCGGATCGCGCAGCAATTTCGCGAGCAGCCGGACAAATACCATCGTCGTCGAGACTTCGCGTCCATCGGTGCCTTTGTGAAATTCTTCAAAGTGCGCGTCAGGGAACGGCTTCATTGCTTCCGCGCGCGGTTTGCGTTGGGGCAGGTATCCGCCAAGCTGCTCGCGGCGCGACTGCATGTACTTGATCTCGGCGCTGTCATCCGCAGGCCTGTAGAAGGGCGCCTGGTGCAGTTCGTCATCCGGGATTGGAATACCGAAGCGGGAACGGAAGAGTTCCAACTCCTCGTCGTTCAATTTCTTTTGCTGGTGCGTGATGTTCTTGCCTTCGCCGGCTTCGCCCAGGCCGTAACCTTTGATCGTTTTCGCCAGGACGATCGAGGGGCCACCAGTGTGATCGACCGCCGCCCGAAACGCCGCATGTACTTTGATCGGGTCGTGCCCGCCCAATCGCATGCGGGCCAGTTGATCGTCCGACAAGTGCTCGACCATCTTCAGCAATCGCGGATCGCTGCCAAAAAGGTTCTGCCGAAAATAGGCTCCGCTTTCGACAAAATATTTCTGATATTGCCCGTCGCTGATCTCGCCTAACCGGCGCACCAGCAGCCCATCGCGGTCCTTGGCGATCAGGCTGTCCCAATCCGATCCCCAGATGCACTTGATGACGTTCCAGCCTGCTCCGCGGAAAATTGCTTCCAGTTCCTGAATAATCTTGCCGTTGCCACGCACCGGTCCGTCGAGGCGCTGCAAGTTGCAGTTCACAACAAAAATCAGATTATCGAGCTTCTCGCGGGAACCGAGCGTGATGGAACCCAGCGATTCCGGTTCGTCCATTTCCCCGTCGCCGAGGAAGGCCCAGACCTTTCCGCCGGTCGACTGCTTCAGACCGCGGTTCTCGAGATACTTGATAAAACGCGCATGATAGATCGCCTGAATCGGCCCCAGTCCCATCGAAACTGTGGGAAACTCCCAGAAATCCGGCATTAGCCACGGATGCGGATAAGAGCTCAACCCTCCGCCGGATTTAAGTTCGCGACGAAAGTTCTGCAGCTTTTCCTGCGACATGCGGCCTTCGAGAAATGCGCGTGCATAAATTCCCGGCGCGGCGTGACCCTGGAAATAAACAATGTCGCGGTCGCCATTCTCGGTCTGGGCGCGGAAGAAGTGATTGAACGCAACTTCGTAAAGTGTCGCAGCCGAGGCAAACGTCGAAATGTGTCCGCCGATGCCTTCCTGAATCTTGTTGGCGCGCACGACCATGGCGAGCGCATTCCAGCGGACAAGGCTCTTGATGCGGCGTTCCATCTCCTGGCTGCCTGGAAATGGAGGCTGCTGGCGCACAGGAATGGTGTTCTGATAAGGAGTCGTGGCCGTAAAAGGCAGGTTCACGCCGGCTTCGCGGCGAGCGTGCAGCGCCAATTGCTGCAACAGCCGGCCGGCCCGGTTCGGACCGCCGTGAGAAAGCACATAGTCCAGGGAATCGACCCACTCCCTGGTTTCCAACACCTCTAAACCGTCAGTTTCCACCTGAGCCACGTCTTATTTCTCCATCGAGGATTGCGCAATAGTCCATCATAATTCAATCGAGCCGAATCTTGCTGAAGGAGACCCCGCCTGACCGGTAAGAAAAGCAAAGAAGTAGTTGCAGACAATCCGCATCAGTCGCGATATCTCGCGAGCCGGCCCCTCACCGCTTCCGACGCCCAGTTCGTCTTCAGCCGCACCGGGCTGTGGACAATTCTCAGCCTCATTCCTGGGCTCTTGGGCGGCCTGGCGATCGAGCAAAGTTGGGACCGCAAATCACCGACGCGGGGAATCCTGATAGCGATGGTGGCCTTCTCCGGTGTAGCGTTGCTGGGCGCCTTGATCGTCAGCCAGATGCTTCCTCAATACAACCAGTAAGCCTGGTTCATCGGCTTGCAGTCCATCACCCTAAGCTTGGGATGGGCTCTCGGGCCATTCTTACAAGAGGCCGAGAAATTCGGGTATTGAAGCTTGGCATCTCAGCGTTGTCGGCGGTGAACCCGCTCTTATTCGCCGCCCACGATGAGGCCATCCACACGGAACGTGGGGGCCGCGACCGAGCCGCGAAATTCGAGATCGCTGGCGATTTCGGAGATGTTGAAGAATAATTCTTTCAAGTTTCCGGCGACGGTGATTTCTTCTACGGGGAAAGCAAATTCGCCGTTTTGAATCCAGAGCCCGGATGCTCCACGGGAGTAATCGCCGGTCACGAGGTTCGCACCGCTGCCCAGGAATTCGGTCACGTAAAGACCTTCCTTGATTCCGGCGATCAGTTCTTTTGGAGTCTTCGTTCCGGGCTGAAGGAAATAATTTCCGGGGCCAATGCCGGGAGTGCCGGCGAGTCCACGCGAGGCGTTGCCTGTAGTATGAAGGCCGAGTTTTTTCGCAGTGTAGGTATTGAGCAGGTAGGACTTGAGCACGCCATTTTCGATGACAACCGTGCGGCGCGTCCGGATGCCTTCTCCGTCGAAGGGACTGGTTCCGAATCCGCCGGGAATGGTGCCGTCGTCGACAACGGTGACGTTGTCGCCGGCGATTTTCTGTCCCAGCTTGCCGGCGAGGAAAGATGCGCCGCGATAAACGGAGTCTCCATTGATGCCTTCGAAGATGTGCTCGAGGATCGAAGTCGAGACCATCGGGTCGAAGATAACGGGAACTTTCGCGGTCTTTACCTTTTTCGCGCCTAAGCGGCGGAGTGTGCGCTCGGCGGCGATCTTGCCTACTTTTTCAGGGGCATCGAGTTTCTTCAGCGTGCGCGCAACGGAGTACCAGTAATCTCGCTGCATCGCGCCGTCATCGGTTTGCGCGATCGGGATAGCCGCGACAGAGCAGTACGACCGCGAGTACTCGCCGACGAAGCCGTGCGAGTTGGCGAGGACCTTGTGTCCGGTGGCGGCGTCGAACGATCCGCCTTCAGAGTTCTTGATGCGCGGGTCGAAGTCGAGCGCGGCCTTTTCGGCGCGGCGGGCGTAGTCGATGCGTTCCGTGCCAGGCAGCGAATAGACGTCTCCGTGGTAGAGATCGAGATCGCCTTTAAGCTGGCCGAGTTGATCGGCGGAGGGAATTCCGCCAAAGGGATCTTCGGAAGTGATTTTCGCGAGTTCGAGCGCAGACTTGACCATGCGGTCGAGACCTTCAGCGGAGAAATCGCTGGAGTACGTCGATGCGGCACGCTGTCCAAAAAAGACACGAACGCCGATGGATTTTGAACCAGACTCTTTCAGCGTCTCGACCTGGCCGAGGCGAACGAGCGTGGAGAATTCGTCGCCCTCACGGACGACGCACTCGGCGGCAGAGGCCCCGCCTTTCATGGCACGGGAGACGATATCCTGGGCGACCTCGCAGAGGTCAATGGCGAGGCTTGGATTCCGAGTCTCAACTTGGATTGAAGGCATGTTCTTATTATCCCAACAAACGCGCCCATTGTCCCGCAAGGGTAGTGCGGGCCAAGGATATCTGAGCGACAGCCAGCAATCTTTCCAGATCTGAGATCTGCGATCCGCTGTTTGCTGAATCCTGTGGAAATCCGATAGAATCTAATGTCTCGAATCGAGGTAAACCCACATGAAAGCAGCTATTCATCCGTCTTATAACGAAGTTCGTGTGCACTGCGCCTGCGGCAATACATTCACGACCCGCTCGACCCACAGGGGCGATATCGGCGTTGAAATCTGCTCAGCCTGCCATCCGTTCTTTACCGGCAAGCAGAAACTGCTGGATACGGCTGGCCGCGTAGAGCGTTTCCGCCGCAAGTATGCCAAGGTCGAGGCAGCGAAGGCCGAACCGGCAAAGAAGTAGGCCACGGATTTACGCGGATCAACCAGACAATTCAGCCCTCGCTGCGGCGGGGGCTTTTGCTTGGCGGCTTGAATAGAATGGTGTCGGGGTAGTAAATGACCGGCAGCCCACGACTAAAGCCGTGAGGCTGGCCCATTCAAGCCCGCCTTTGGCTTGAGTGGGGCGGGCGATCACGGCGGATTTAAGAATGCGTAAGTTCTGGGACAACTCGTCTGGCGCGGTCGTCCTCGGCCGCGAGGAAGCGCCACGAAAGACCGTCCCATCATCCCTGCAAATCGGTTCGGTGACGATCTCTCCGGCGACAGTGCTCGCCCCTATGGCGGGAGTCACGGACACGGTCTTCCGCCGGTTCATCCGCAACCTGGGCGGATGCGGCCTCATCATGACCGAGTTCACCTCGGCCGACGGCGTTCTGCGCAAGAGAGACCAGAAGGCCAAGCGCTATCTGCATTTCTACGAAGACGAGCATCCGATTTCGGCCCAGCTTTTCGGCAGCAATCCGCAGGTGATGGCCGAGGCCGCCCGCATGGTCGAAGACCTCGGCTTCGACCTGGTCGATCTCAACCTTGGCTGCCCCGCGAAGAAGGTCGTCAAGTGCAATGGAGGCTCCGGACTGCTGCGCGACCTGCCCGCGATCGGCAGGATTTTCGAAGCAGTCCGCGCGGCGGTAAAGATTCCCTTCACGGTGAAATTCCGCGCCGGATGGAACGAGCAGGAAATCGTCTGCGTCGAACTGGCACGCATGGCGGAGTCGTGCGGCCTGGCAGCAGTTGCGCTTCACGCCCGGACGCGGGAGCAGGGGTACAGCGGCAACGCTCGCTGGGAATGGATTGCCGCAGTCAAAGACGCCCTCAAGATTCCGGTGATCGGCAACGGCGACATCCGGAGCCCAGAAGATGCCTGCGCTATGGTCGCGCAAACCGGCTGCGACGCCGTGATGATCGGCCGCATGGCCCCGTCGAACCCGTGGATCTTCCGCCAGATCGAGCAGTACTGCGCCGCAGTCGGCACAGAAAACGAATGTGTAGGGACAGCCGCCCTCGGCTGTCCAGTCGAGCGAAGCTCGACAGGTTTTGAAGCCGGCAGCTTGGAAGGTCTACAAGGAACACCCTCGGGCCTGCGGCCCGATGGACAGCCGAGGGCGGCTGTCCCTACATGGCCTTTGGCCACGGGCGCTCTCTACAACGATCCCACCGAAACTGACCGCTACGAGATGATTCGCACCTACTTCCGGATGCTGATTGAAGAAGAACTCCCTGACGCCGTGGGCAAAATGAAACAGTTCGCGTCGTGGTTCACGCACGGCGTTCCGGGCGGTGCGGGCCTGCGAAAAGAAATCTACGAGTCCAAAAGCGCACCGGAGATTTTGTCGCGAGTAGAAGGATTCTTTGAGGCGAGCTTGTGCGGAGTGGGCGTCCTCACCCGCTGATTGCATAGCCGCTAGCCGGGCTTCGCGATCATCTTCCCGATCTCATCCTTCTCCACATACGCCCACGGCGTCTTCGGATCATGTGTAAACACCGTCAGCCATTTTTCCGCCGTCGACTTGGCATAGTACGCCTTCTTGCTCTCGATCGTCTCGAGTGGATACAGGTCGAATCCCATGCCCCACGCGAGATCGATGTGCGCGGTCGTTGGAATCAGGTCGGAGATGTAGCAGGCAGTCTTGCCTCCGCTCGTGACCATTACAGCCTGCATGCTTGCCGTGTGTCCGCGAAAGGTCTTCACTGAAACGCCGGGGATGATTTCCTCGCCGCCTTGGAGCAGCGTCATCTGCCCGCTGGCCACCAGCGGATCGTAATTGTCAGAAATATAGCTGATCGCGTCGCGCTCGCTCGGCTTGCGCGCGTACTGCCACTCTCCTTCGGGCGCGTAGTATTTCGCCCGCGGAAATGTTGGTACGATCTTTCCGTTCTTGTCGCGGACGGTGTTCCATCCGCAGTGGTCGAAGTGGAGGTGAGAGTTGATGACGATGTCGACGTCTTCGGGCGCAATGCCTCCGGCGGAAAGATCATCGAGCAACTGGGCGGGCTGGCCGTAAAATTTGACCATGCGGTCGGCTAGCTTGTTGCCCATGCCGGTTTCGATCAGGATCGTTTGCTTGCCGGTACGGACCAGCAACGAGTTGAGACCGGATGTAACCCGGTTCTGCTCGTCGGCCGCCATTCTGCGCGACCACATGACCTTGGGAATGACGCCAAAGAATGCGCCACCGTCGAGGACATAGGTTCCGTCAGAAAAAGCCGTCAGTTCAAAGTCGCCGAGCGTGAGCCGATGCATACCTTCAGTCTGCCACATCAGGACGCACTCTATAGACGCGGCCCATAGAGATTGTCATTCCGACCGAAGGGGAGGAACCTGCTTCTTGCTTGGAGCGTCGGCGCCGACGGCCAACAGCAGGTTCCTCGCGGCAAAAACCCCGCTCGGAATGACAAGACCATTGGAGACTGAAGCGGAGTGAATCCCTGCCGCATCTAATAGTTATCAGTTCATTAATACCACTGGAGAAATCTTATGATCACGATTCGTCCCAGCGCCCAGCGTGGAGGCGGTGACCACGGCTGGCTCAAAACGCAGCACACCTTCAGTTTTAGCGACTTTTGGGACCCGAAGTGGATGGGTTTTCGCTCGCTTCGCGTCATCAACGAAGATTGGGTTGCGCCCAACGCTGGTTTCCCGACACATCCGCACCGCGACATGGAAATCATCACGTACGTGCTTCAAGGCAAGCTCGAACACAAAGACAGCCTCGGCACGGGCTCGGTCATTCAGCCCGGTGACGGCCAACGCATGACCGCCGGTAGTGGCATTCGTCACAGTGAATTCAATCCGTCGACCACGGAGCCGGTACATCTGCTGCAAATCTGGATTCAGCCGGAAAA